>JAFQKQ010000019.1 GCA_017396845.1 Clostridia bacterium | reverse complement strand
TTTACGTATGAATATTACAGACCGAAGTAATTCTTGGCGTTATTGTAGCAGATGCCCTGTACGATGGTTTTGAGCGCGTCCCAATCGGCGGGATATTCGCCGTTGTCAACCCAGGAGCCGAGAAGCTCGCAAAGGATTCTGCGGAAATACTCGTGACGGGGATAGCTTACGAAGGAACGGGAATCGGTAAGCATGCCGACAAAGGTAGAGAGAATGCCGAGGTTTGCAAGCGTTCTCATCTGCTCGAACATGCCGTCCTTCTGATCGCAGAACCACCAGCCGCTGCCGAACTGCATCTTTCCGGGAATGCCAGCGGTGGTCTGGAAGTTTCCGATGGTAGTGCCCAGCACGTAGTTTGCATTGGGATTGAGAGTATAAAGGACAGTCTTGGGAAGAATGCCTTTTTCTTCCTGAGCATTGAGAATCTTGCCGAGCTTTGCGGAAATGAGCTCGTCGCTGATGGAGTCAAAGCCGGTGTCGGGGCCGTACTTTCTGAACATGGGGCCGTTGTTGTTGCGCTGCGCGTTCATATGATACTGCTGCGCCCAGCCAAGCTCGGTATAAACGCCGCCGAGGAACACCAGCATATACGTTCTGTAATTGTCGGTAAGCTCCTGGCAGGGCTTCTCGCCCTTCATGCCGATTTCAAAGGCCTTCTCAACCTTCTCCATATCGATATCGCCCGCGGGAACGGTATCAAGTCCGTGATCGGATACGCGGCAGCCGTTTTCATTGAAGAACAGCGCGCGTACGCGGAGCGCTTCGGCAACATCCTTGGCGCTTTCGATCTTTACGCCGCTGACCTCGGCAAGGGTTTTGATATACTGATCGAAACCGGCGAAGTCAACCTTGATCGCCTTATCGGGACGGAAGGTGGGCAGAACCTTCACCTTGAAATCGGCGTCGGCTGCGATTGCCTTGTGGTATTCAAGGGAATCGGCGGGATCGTCGGTGGTGCAAAGCGCGGTGACTCTGAACTTTTCAATCAGGCGCTTTGCGCGGAATTCCTCGGTTGCGAGCATCGCATTGCACTTTTCCCAGATGGCGGGAGCCGTTTTCTCGGAAAGGGGCTCGTCAATACCGAAAACACGCTTGAGCTCAAGGTGCGTCCAGTGATAGAGCGGATTTCCGATCGCCATGGAAACCGTTTTTGCATAAGCAAGGAACTTCTCGTAATCATCGCCGTCGCCGCGGATGTACTTGTCGTCAATACCGTAGGACGCCATGGCACGCCACTTATAGTGGTCTCCGCCGAGGAAAAGCTCGGTGATATTTCTGAACTGCTTGTTTTCGGCGATCTCCTTGGGAATCAGATGGCAGTGATAGTCGATAATCGGCATGGGCTCGGCAAACTCATGATAAAGTTTCTTCGCCGCGTCGGAAGTAAGCAGAAAGTCTTCATTCATAAACGGTTTCATGGTAAGCCTCCTGACATGTAATCATAATCTTACATTTATAACATATCACTTTCCCTTGCCCGTGTCAAGAAATATCCATTCTTTTGAAACGAAATATTCCCGTTCAAAAAAAGCAAAGTCCATCTGTCTCTGATCCGGACTTTGCTAATTATATTTCTATATGAGCAT
>JAFQKQ010000002.1 GCA_017396845.1 Clostridia bacterium | reverse complement strand
GTATTTACGGTAGACGGCGTAGAGGCAGAGCTTGAAAACAGCAATGTACCTGAGACGGTAACGCTGCTTGAAGGCGAAACAAAGACCTTCACCGCAAGCTACACCGTAAAGGCAACCGATAAGCAGCTTCTGAATACGGTCAAGGTTGGCGATGACGACCACCAGGATGACGAAGATAAGGAAATTGAAGACAATCCTGCATGGACGGTAGAGAAGACCGCAGCGAATGCGGAAGAAGGCAAGGAGATCTACGAAGCAGGCGACACTGTCATCTATACGATCACCGTGGTAAATACCGGAAACGTAACGCTTCCCGACCTTATCATCGAGGACGCCTTCACTGTAGATGAGCTCCCTGCAGAATTCATCGAGAGCGATCTTCCCGAGAAGCTGACGCTTGAAAAGGGCGCGACTGTCGTATTCACAGCCAAGTATCTCATTGCATCCTCCGACAATACCCTTAAGAATGTTGTTGTTGTGGGCGATAACGACCATAAGGACGATGTAGAGATCACCGTAGAAGACAATCCCGAGTGGACGGTTGTAAAGAGCGCTGAAAACGCAAGCGGTGAAAAGCTCTACTACGTCGGCGACACGGTAATTTACACGATTGTCGTTGATAACATCGGAAATGTTGATCTTAAAGGTCTTACGATTGTAGATGTATTTGCCGTTGATGAAAAGATGAGGGAACTCGAAGTAACCGGCGAAAGCCACGATCCTGCGAAGTTTGATATCGCACAGGGCGAAACGGCCGTGTTCACTGCACAGTACCAGATTCTCCCCACCGACAAGTACCTCATGAACGTAGCCGCCGCAATTGACGAGGATGAAGAAACCGAGGATCCTGTGAGCGAAGAGGTTATCACCATCGTTGAAGACAATCCTGTATGGACGGTTGAGAAGGTTTCTGCAAATGCCAATGGTTCCCGCTCCATAGAAATCGGCGACACCGTGGTTTACACCATCACCATTCAGAATACCGGCAACGTTGATCTTATCGATCTCTCTCTGATTGATACCTTCACTGTGGACAGAAAGGCAAAAACGCTTACCCTTACCAGTGAAGAAGAACTTGATCCCAATTGCTTTACAATCGAGAAGGGCGCAAGCGCAGTGTTTACAGCAGAATACAAAACCGGAAGACTTGATAAGTATCTTAAGAACACTGCCGACGTAAACGGAGTAACCGACACCGTAAGCGATAACGTTAACGCGCCTGTAACGGCAGGAAGATTCCCGACTTGCAACGTAGGCGAATGCTTCGATTAATCGAAAGAATGCGTATCTTCGCACCTGCAAACGCGTGCGAAGATACGCGGATCAAGCAATTAGCGATCGACATACAGCTCATAAGAGAGGATGAATAGTGATGAGAAAACTGCTTGGCATTTTACTTGCAATCTCGCTTCTGCTTACCGTGTTTTCTTTTGCAGAGGAAAATCAGGAAGTCAAAAGCATTACCGTTGCATCTCCTTCGCGCCTGACAGGAAGGTTCTTTACGGATATCTGGGGCAACAATACTTCGGATATTGATGTAAGAATGCTGCTTCACGGACTGAATACCGTAAGCTTTGATAAGAATCAGAAGTACGCCGTAAACAGCAGCGTAGTCAGCAAACTTGACGGCAGATTGAATGCAGACGCCACCGAAATGGTGTACACGATTGATTTAAGAACAAACCTTAAATTCAGCAGCGGCGAAAAGATTACCGCCAAAGATTTTGTGTTCACCATGCTTCTTCTTGCTTCCGATGAATTGCAGGCATTTGCGCCCAATGATTATTACAACTGGGTCAGCGGCTACGAAGCCTATCGAAGCGGAGAAAAGAATGTCTTCACCGGTATCGAAATTCTTGACGGTAATACCTTTACCATATCCGTTCCCACAGAATACTTACCGTATTTCTACGAAATGATGTATGTGGATATTACGCCCTATCCGATCAGCGAGATCGCACCAGGCTGCGAAATAATGAATGGCGAATACGGCGGAACGTATATCAGCGGTGATTTTACGAGCGAGCTTCTGTATGAAACGATTCTGAACCCCGAAAGCGGCTATCTTACGCATCCGGAAGTAGTATCCGGTGCATATACGCTTGCTTCCTACGAGGAAGAAACCGGTAAAGCGGTCTTCCTGTTAAACCCCTACTATCCAGGCAATGCGCTTGGAATCAAGCCTGAAATCGAAGAGATTACTTTTATCCACGCGACCTACGATGAGGCGCTTGAAGGACTCAAAAGCGGCGAAATTGATATTTTGAACAAAGCCACGGACGGCGAATTCATAAACGAGGCTCTTGAAATCGCAAACGGCGTTCACAGCGTTTCCTATGATCGTCAGGGCTTCGGCTATCTGGCTTTCGCGGCAGAAGAAGAAAATGAAGTAACCGGCTCTTTGAATGTACGTCAGGCCATCGCTTACTGCTTTAACAGAAAGAATCTTGTAGACGATTTCCTGAGAGGCAGAGGCAGTGTAGTATTCAGTCATTACGGCTTAGGCAGCTGGGTATTAAACGAATACGACGGCGATATTGCCGATGTAGTACAGAGGTATAAGGTAAACGGCACAAGAGCAAAGCAGCTTTTGATCGACGATGGTTGGACGCTGAATGAAAACGGTGAAAAGTTTGAAGACGGCAAGGATAAGGTAAGATATAAGAAGCTGGAAGACGGCACGCTTATACCGCTCGAACTGAAATTCGCCGAGACGGAGAATAATAAACCCGCTCAGTGGATCACCGAGAACTTAGGCCCCATATTTGAATCCGTAGGCTTCTCCTTTAATGCTGAAGTTGTTCCCTATGAAGACGTGCTTAAGTGCTATTACAGGGAAGAGGGAAGACCGTATAACCTTATGTTCCTGGCAACGAACTTTGATTTCGTGTATGATCCTTATATCAACTTCAATAAGGATTATGCGGATATCGGATATCTGAATCCATCCGGAATTAAGGATGAGGAGCTTTCCGAAATTGCCTACAAGATGCATACCACCAAGTACGATGAAGTGGAAGAGTTCGTATCCCTGTGGGAGGAATTCGCCATCCGTTATTCCGAGGTGCTTCCGTCTCTTCCGATTTATTCCAACCCCTACTATGATTTCGTAAGTGACAGAATTACCGGCTATCAGCCGAATGCAAATGTAACTTGGGCGCAGGCGATCATATCCGCAGAAATCAAGTAAGCGCAGTGAACTGCCCGCCCTGATTCAAGGTTTGCTTTGAATCAGGGCGGGCTTTTTATTTAGACAAAAGCAGTCAACCTGCCAATACCGGTTCGAATATAGGGAAGATATGTGTTGAAAAATACATTGAGTGTGGTATAATACTGAATATCAGATACACATCTGCCGCATGGAGGGAATGGAAATGATTGAAATTACAGTACAGCTTGAAGATGTAGATTACAGTGGAATTGCGGAACTGGCAATGCCCATTGTGAAAGAGAAACTTGCAGAAAACGGCGGATTCATAGCGGGTCTTTTCGGAAAGCATATTCCCGAAGCAGCACTCAACAGCGCATTAAGCGGATTTCTGAAATTTCTTACCCCCGAGCAGAAGGACGAAATCGTGCTTAGCCTGATTAACAAATACGAAGACAAGATCGTCAATATCCTTCAGCAGACCGCTTCCAATCACGGCGTAAATCTTACGGTAAAGGGATTATCCGCTTCAAACGCAGGTAAAGAAACGTAAATGAAATGAATAGAAGCTTAAAGCGCGTGCAAAAAAGGCATCGCGCTTTTTCTGTGACGGCGGAAACGAAATTCAATTAGCAGGTGCTAACCTTGATATAATTTTATCGAAAGAAATCAGAAAATCCCGCGCCTGTATGGTAATTCGGCTGCTGTTCGTTTGCTTGCAAACACTGAAACAAGGTGCTATAATACAAAAAATGTTAATAATTCTATCTGAAATGATTCGGAAGCAGAACCTTATATGCAGGTAAAGCAATGGCGGGAAATTAGAACGGGGAGGGTTCATTTGTGGACTATCGTACACCACTCAAATTTCAAACGGTTCTTCCCTTTGAAGGTATGCCCTGCTGTATTGAAGAGGTTATCGGCCAGGGATCAAACGCAATTGTATATAAAGGCTGGTATCAGGATCATCTGAATAACCTCCTTCGCCATCATGTACTGGTGAAGGAGCTGTTTCCTTATCATCCGCAGCAGAAAATTTATCGTGCGGAAGACGGACATATCGTAGTAGAGCCGGAAGCTGAAGATTTGTGGGCAACGCATAAGGTAAGCTTTGAAGTCGGAAACAATGTGCATCTGCGCCTTCTGAAAGAACAGCCGGAAAAGATGGCAATGGGCGCGAACTTGAACAGTTTTGAAATGAACGGCACGCTGTATTCCGTATTAGGCTATACCGGCGGAAGAAGCCTTCAGGCGGAATTAAGCTTTAACCGGCAGGACCTTCGAAAAACCGCATTGCGAATGATCCGCATTTTAACTGCTCTAGAAGCGTTTCACAAGAGCGGATATCTTCATCTGGACGTAAGCCCGGATAACATTATGCTGGTTGGAAATGAAGACAACGAGCAGGTGTTCCTGATCGATTACAACAGCGCCCGTGAAGTAGGATCGCGGGAAATTAGCTATTTAAGCTGTAAGGCGGGCTATTCCGCGCCTGAGCTTACTACCGGAAATCTTGATTCAATCGGCTTTGCATCGGATTTGTATTCCATTGCCGGAGTTTTCTACCGCAGCATTATGGGCAGAAGTTTAACGCTGTCAGAAGCGCTTCAGGCAAAAGCGCCTTCCGGGCAGGATAGTCCGCTTCTTAAAGATTCGCCGATGATCGTCGTAAGCCATGTTGCCAATATTCTTAGAAAAGGTCTTAATACGCTTCCGCAAAGGCGCTATCAGAATATCGAACAGATGCGTATGGCTTTTCAGGAATTATTGGACCGAATCGACTTAGTGGGCATTACTCACTGGTCATTATGGGAAAACGGCAAAAAAAGCGTGGAAGAATTGATCCGGATCAATCCTTCTTTGCGGTATTTAAACGATGAGAAAAAGCTCTATCCCATAAGGCTCAATCAGGAAAAAAGCATGCCTCTCGAGGAATATGTGGAGGAAGTTCTTTCGCCCAACGGAAAATCCGGTTTGATATTGGCGGATGGCGGCATGGGAAAAACGACCCTGCTTTTGCATACCGCTAAGCTGAAGGGCAAAGTATATTCGGAAACAAAAGCGGCGATATTCTATATTTCCTTAAGCGGCTGGAGTAAATCGGATAATCAGTATATTTTAAGTCAGATTCTTATGCGGCTTCGCTTCAAGAAGGAAGAGAACAGCTTCGATACTGCCATGCACTCTCTGAGGCAGCTGCTTGGTCAGACGCTTCATACCAAACAAGGCGAAAAACCTTCGGTTCTTTTGCTTCTGGACGGCCTTAACGAAGTAAAGGGCGATACGGAAAATCTGATCCGCGAGATCAATGAAATCAATCAATTGGCGGGCGTAAGGATTATTGCCGCTTCCAGAAGCGATATAGACGCGCTTGAAATTTCTAAAGTAAAGCTGATGCCGCTTGAAAAAGAGGATGTTACTCAGGCGCTTGGCGATAACGGCCTTTTGATTCCGGAATCAGAAACTATGAATCAGCTTTTAAGAACACCTCTGATGCTGTCTATTTATATCAGGGCGAGCGAGGGTATAAAGCAGCTTTCAGTAAGAAACGAAAAAGAGCTTATGAAGGCGTATATGGAAGCGCTCCTTGAAAAAGAAGTCATGAAGCTGCCAGAGGGCGCGCACGAGAAATGGCAGATCGACGCGGCGCTGAACTTCGTGCTTCCGGCCATTGCCTCAAAGATCAAGAAACGCGGAAAGCCGCTTACTGAGCGTCAGCTGTTAAGGGTAGTTAAAAAATGCCGAAAGACGATTCGTTCGTGGCTGATGCCCAAAGCGTTCCCGCAGTGGATCGGTCATACGAGGGATATCTTTCATAATACCGTAAAAACAGACGAATGGTTTGCGGTCATCGTTCATGAGCTTTTATGGCAGAGATTCGGTATGCTGATGAAGGACACCAACGGAAAGTACCGCATATTTCATCATGCCATCGGCGATTATCTGGCGCGGGAATACCGCAGTATTGAGCCCAGAACGAGAACAAGCGCAAATCCTGCTTCGGTAGTCGCAATCATCTGGTGTTTGCTTTTACTATTCGTATTCTTCAGCAAATACAGGCAAGATCTGCGTTTGGAAATGGAATCGTTGACAGATGACTATACCTTTGCAGATTTACATATTTCCCAGGATTATTGGGATATGCACAGGGCGCTTGCGGACTATGCAAAAGAACCGAGCGAAGAGAATTATCAGAATGTACGCTTTACGTCCGGCCGGATGATGCGCTCGGTTTTCAGAGAATTTGGGAGTATAACGGACGTCACCCGAATGGGACTTACACAGATGGACGGACGGGTGCTTTCAAGCGGAAAGCGTGATCCTGAGTACATTTACAGCTATTCAAGGTCCTATCTATCGGATATACCGTATTTTGATATATGGGCTTATGACAATGTGCAGCATGATTATATCAATATGCTCTGTACTTTGGACGTACTGATGGATTTCCACAGGGATCAGAAAGTCTCAATGGAAGATATAGAAGCGTATTCGGAGATATTCCACGATATTCACTCAAAACGAGGGGAATTGGTCGAATATGTAGGTCTTTGGTTCGAGTATCCGATTCCGCAATACGCTGGTGATTTGTATATGGAGGAGGCATATATAGAAAAAGCGGCAAGAGAGCTTGAAGCGCTGTACGATGAGTATAAGGCGATATTCCATTCGTATCCGGATGAGCTGAAAGAAGCAGTAGAATGCAGGATTCTTTTATATTATACGCCCAACCGCGTATATGAAGAAACTTTATTTGAAGAACCTGCGAAAACATCCTATCAGCTGCCTTCCGGCTGGATCGCGCCCGACTGGATGCCGGAGAATGCGGAATATTACTGCATGTTCATAGATCCTGTTACGTTTGAATTTACCGATAACCTTTACGAAGAGAACAAAGCAGAGTACGTATCTGCGCCGCTTAGCTGGTATACGGTGTGTTTTGACGTTTCAAAGGACGATCTATATGATTATTTGCATATGCTTGAAAATGAAGGAATACCCATTACGCTGAATGATTCGCCATCTTATGCATCGGCATTTGTATCCTTCCCGGGAGTAAGCCTTACGATCAACTGGACAAGACTTAATACGATTGTATTTATAAACGGAATTGATTCTAATTTGGCGGCGGAAGGAGGGAACGAATAATGGAAAACGCTATAAAGGAACGAAGTCCGATAAAAACGAGTTTCCGTAGGATTTTCAAGTATGCTGTCGGGCGCTTCCATGCATATGGCTTGTGGGAATCCCTGTTATTCCTGTCAACCATAGCGTTTCTCATTTTCTGGACGATTACATTGGCGCTCGGGAAAGGAGTATGCGGGGAGGGTTTCTTCAAAAAATACCTGATAAACGCCTCCGCTTCAATCGGTATCAGCGCAGCCGTATGTTTCATAGTCATTCATCTTCTTGGACGCGGCCGCATTGCAAAGACAATTGCCAACATTCTTCTTTCGGCGATTCTTGTGGGATCTGCCATAGTAACGCTTGGATCAGTAATTGATACCGTTGAATTGATCGGCAGTCCGAAAGAGTATTTTTCGGATAATTACAGTGAGAATCAGCTGGCAAACAGCATGATCGAAAACAGAAAATTCTTCGGAAACAGGAATGAACTTCCGGGATTTTATGAGGAATTCATAGAAGAAACCATTGAAAGAGACCGTGAAATGATGCTTTTAATGGTATTATCCTATGAATACGGGTTCTGGGTGATCCTGGTACTTATGATTATCGCTTTTGTGTGGCTGATAAGTGCGGCTGGAATCTACCTTAGGATTCGATCCCGGTGGTTTGAATGGGTATTTTTGATAAACTTTCTGGCTGCATTGTACTGGATCGGAGTTCCGCTCCTCATATCGATCGGTATTTTGCCTGCCGAAAGCTATCTTTATCAATTTTTCTACGAGCAGAAAATTTTTGATATGACCGTTATGTTCACCCTTCCGCTCTTTACTCTCATCACGGTTTCAAAACGAAACAGTGATGATCTGTAATAAAAATGAGCGCCGATGGCAGTCATCTTCACGGTGTTTGTCATCGGCGCTTTTCGCTCCCAAAAAATTCATTGGATAAAAATTCTCATATTTCAAATAGTAAGGTTGAAAACTGAATGTCAAAGGAGATTTTCTGGAATATGAGAGCAACCGGCATCGTTCGAAGAATTGACGAATTGGGGCGCGTAGTAATACCAAAAGAAATCAGAAGAACACTTCGGATTCGGGAAGGAGACCCGTTGGAGATATATACCGATCATGACGGCGAAGTAGTGCTGAAGAAATATTCGCCGGTAGGAGAGATTGCCGCGATTGCCAAGGACTATACCGATTCCGTTCACAGAACGCTGGGCCATATTGTATTAATCAGCGACCGTGATCAAGTGGTAGCGGTATCGGGAACGGGAAAGAAGGACCAGTGGGAGAAGCAGCTGAGCAGTGAATTGGATGAGGTTTTAAAAGAAAGAACGGCAGTTATTAAGAATCTTTCGGACGGTGACAAAATGCTTCCGCTGGTTGAGGGGGACAACACGGAAATATACACCTCTCAGATTATTTCGCCGATCGTATCGGACGGAGAAATTATCGGCTCTGTGATCCTTTTAAGCCGCGATCAGGGAGCAAAAATGACGAATGTAGATCTTAAGGTTACGGAAACCACTTCTGTCATCATTGGGCGTCAGATGGAGCAGTAAGTATCTTTACGAAACGAGTACTTCATGCTATAATGAAAATGTTTACCAAAGCAAACGGAGGCTCTTGAAATGGAAATTACGATTGTTCGCGTAGGCACTGGGGAAAACGATTTATCTTTGAAAGCGGCGTCGGCCCTCAAATCGGCTGAGAAGATCGTTCTCCATACGGCGCACTGCGGCTGCGCGAAATGGCTGAATGAGAATAACATCCCGTTTGATACGCTGGATGACATATATGACGAAGCCTATGATTTCGACGAAGTGGCGGATGAAGCGGTAAAGAGACTGAATGCATATCAGGAAAATGTACACTTTTGCGTGATGGAGCTTCAGGATGAAACCGTAAAAAGATTGTTGGATGCGGATAATAAAATCAGCATCATCGCATCCGGCGCCGATGATCTTTTAATCGCGCGGGCAAAAGGCGCATATCTTACGGTGTGCGCCATTGATATCGAAAATACCGCGATATCAAAGGAACATGATACCATTGTCAAGGAAATCGACACAAGGGAGCTTGCAAGCGAAGTAAAATTAAAGCTCATGCACGATTATCCGGATGAGAGTGATATATATGTGCTCCAAAGAGGCGGCGTTGCAAAATGCTCTCTTACGGATCTTGACAGACTTTCGGTCTATGACCACACCGTTTCCTGCCTGATTCATGCAAATACCAGCCTTGTTACGGGTGAAAAGCATGATTTTTACAGCCTTATGCGCTTGACCCGCGCGCTTCGCGATCCAGATACCGGCTGCCCGTGGGACAGAGAGCAGACGCATGAAACGCTGAAGCGGGATACGCTGGAAGAAGCGTATGAGCTGGAAGACGCGATTGAAAACGGCGATGAAAACGATCTGATTGAAGAATTGGGCGATGTTTTGTTTACGGCCGCGCTTCAGATTCAGGTGGCAATTGATCACGGTGAGTTTGACGAAATTGATGTAATCACAGGCGTTGTGAATAAAATGGTTTCCCGCCACAGCCATGTGTTCGGAAGGGACGAAGTTGAAAACATCGACGGCCTCATGAATCTATGGGACAAGGCAAAGAGAAAAGAAAAGGCTCTTGGCGGCGTAAAGGACGAAATGAACGCGGTTGCAAAGGCATTCCCGGCGCTGCTTCGCGCGCAGAAGGTATTAAAGCGGGCGCAGAAAGCGGGATATCAAACGCTTGATATCAATCATCTTGCGATAAATGAGCAAAACATAGGAAACGCGCTGTTTGAAATCGCAGAATGGGCGAGACAGCGCGGAATTGACGCAGAAAAAGCGCTTCAGGATACAATTTTGAAATATATAGATGAGTTTAATGATCAATGACGGAGGACTTGGGCGATGAATAAAGCCGCGCTGATATCCGGAATGGCCGATAAGGCCCATCTTACGAAAAAACAATCGGAAGATGCGCTGAATGCATTTTTAGAGGTTGTGAAAGAGCAGTTGAAAAACGGCGAAAAAGTACAGATTGTAGGTTTCGGAACCTTTGAAATGCGAATACGGGAGGAGCACAGCGCAAGGAACCCCTCAACCGGAGAAATGATTACGGTTAAAGCAACCCAGTCGCCTGTATTCAAACCCGGAAAAACGTTTAAGGAAGAGTTCAAATAGATTCCCTGTACTTAAGAAAGGAAGAGGAATATGGCGAAGAAAGAACCGGCAGCCGAGCCCAGCAAAGATATGCGGCTTGATAAGTTTTTAAAGGTTTCAAGAATCATTAAAAGAAGAAGCGTAGCCAACGACGCGTGCGATTCGGATCATGTAAACGTAAACGGTAAGCCCGGAAAGCCCGGTATGAAAATCAAGGTCGGCGACATATTGACCGTTCGCTACGGCGCGAATGAAACAAAATACGAAGTAGTCTCCATTTCCGAAAGTGTGCGCAAGGAGCAGGCGGCGGAAATGTACAGGATTGTATCATGAAGAGCCACGGTAAAACCTCCTGCGTCGTAGTCGCAGCCGGGCGGGGCGCAAGGGCGGGATTTGAAAGCAATAAGGTATTTCAGAAGATAAACGGCGTAAGCGTGATTACAACGACGCTTCGGGCCCTTGAAGCATCAGGAGAGATTGATGAAATTGTACTCGTGCTTTCAAAGGATGATTTTAATCAGTATGATGAGCTCTCGAAAAGAGAAGGCGCCTGCAGACTTATAAAAGCAATCGTACCCGGCGGAAGCACGAGACAGATGAGCGTTTTAAGCGGCTTAAAGAAACTCTCCAAGGATACTGCAATCGCGCTCATTCACGACGGCGCAAGGCCGTATATTACAAAAGATATCATTGAAAACGTTATAAAAGACGTCCGTCAATTCGGAAGCGGCGTAATTTCAACGCCCGTTATCGACACCATCAAAGTAATTGACGAAGACGGCTTTGCCGTCTCAACGCCCGAACGAGATACCCTTCGAGCGGTTCAAACCCCGCAGGCGTTTTGGTATGATCAGATAATGGAGGCGCATGTGTGGGCAGTTGAAAACGGCATTTCAGCGACGGACGACGCAGCTCTTTATGAAAAAAAGTTTGGAAAGGTAAAGCTCACCGCGTCCGAAGACGCATCCAGGAACAAAAAGCTCACGCTTCCGGAGGATTTTATGTCTTCAAAGTACATTCCCATCGTTCCTCGCATCGGTACCGGATACGACGTCCACAGGCTCACAGAGGGGCGTAAGCTGATACTCTGCGGCGTGGAAATCCCGTTTGAAAAGGGACTTCTGGGTCATTCAGATGCGGATGTAGCGCTGCATGCGCTTACGGATGCGATGCTCGGCGCGTGTGCGATGGGCGATATCGGAAAGCTGTTTCCGGATTCGGATGATCGGTACAAAGGGATATCTTCCATCATTCTTTTGAAAGAAGCGAACAGAAGGATACGCGAAAACAAATTCAGGATTACAAGCGCAGATATTACCATCGTATGTCAAAGGCCGAAGCTTGCGCCTTACATTGATATGATGCGGGAAAACGTGGCAAATGCGCTGTCGCTTCCCGTATCTCACATAAGCGTAAAGGCAACCACCACGGAAAAGCTTGGCTTTGAGGGCGAAGGACTGGGCATATCCGCTCAGAGCACAGCGACAGCGATTTACGAGGAGGAAGCATTGTGAAAAAAATAGCCAGCTTTACGGTGGATCATGATTATATCGTCCCCGGCATCTATATTTCGAGAATCGACGGCGACATTACTACCTATGATATGCGCACAAGAAAGCCGAATACTGGCGATCTTATGGATAACGCATCGATGCACACCTTTGAGCATATGTTCGCAACCATGATTCGCAATTCTTCCATCGCATCCTCCGTGATCTACTTTGGACCGATGGGCTGCCAGACGGGATTTTATTTGCTTGTAAGGGATGCGGAGCATGAAAAAGTGATATCCTGCATTCAAAAGACGCTTTTTGATATTATCGCCTATGAAGGTGAAGTTTTTGGAAAAGCAAGGAAGGAATGCGGTAACTACATAAATCTTGAATTGCCGCTTGCAAAGGAAGAAGCGAGAAGATATCTGGAAGAAATTAAAGACTATACGGCAGATAAACTTGCCTACCCGAAGGGAGAATGAACATATGATCGGCATCATCGGCGCAATGGCAATAGAGGTTAATGAAATAGCGTCAAGGATTGAAAATAAAAAAACCGAAATCATCTCGGGCGTAGAATACATAAGCGGGCAGCTGTTTGGAAAAGATGTTGTATGCGCGGTTTCAGGCGTGGGCAAGGTAAACGCTGCTGTTTGCTGCCAGACAATGATTTTAAAGTATCAGCCGGACGCGATTATCAATACGGGCGTCGCCGGAAGCCTTGATAAGAATCTGCATGTGCTTAACGTGGTGGTAGGCGATTCTGCCGTTCAGCATGATTTTGATACGACGGCGATTGACAGCGAACCGAAGGGCTTTGTGTCTACAGTCAATATCCTGAATTTCCCGCTGGATGATTGCCTTTCCGAAAAGCTTATGAAGGCGCTTGATAAAAACGGCGCCCATGCGGTTCGAGGTACCATCGCTACCGGCGATCAATTCGTATGCGATCAGAAGGTCAAGGACGAAATCGTTCGTCTGTTCGGCGCGAAAGCCTGCGAAATGGAAGGCTGCGCTATTGCGCATGTATGTCTGCTTTCAAAGATCCCCTGTGCAATTCTTAGAGCGATCAGCGATGAAGCGGATGAAAGCGCGATGCTGTCCTTTGAGGAGTTTGCGGAAAAGGCCGCTTTTCAGTCCGTACAGGCGATTTTCACATATCTGTCGGACAACTGAAATCATCTTTCGCATCCATCGCCGCGCAGTGCATGCAAAGTTTCCGTTATATTTTGCTGCATGCGCGGCTTTCTATTGCATTTTCAGCGGAATCGGATATAATAGTCAGAGATAGTCAAATTATTAAGGAGAGGAAGGCGATATCGTGGCACAGCTCAGCGACTCCATAGAGCAATTTATCAAGGAACTGATGGAAGAGGACGCTCAGATAGAGCTTAAACGAAACGAGCTTGCGCAGCATTTCGGATGCGCGCCTTCGCAGATCAATTACGTGCTTGCGACGCGCTTTTCCGTGGATCACGGATATATTATCGAATCCCGCCGCGGAGGCGGCGGATATGTACGGATTGTGCGCATGACGCATCCCAGCGGAAGCAGCCTCTTAGAAACGCTATTAAACCGAGTGGGAAATTCAATCGACGAAGAATCCGCAAATGCCATCGCTGCATTTCTGTACGAAAGAAAATTGGTAACAAAGAACGAGGCGCTTTTGATCAAAGCCGCAGTTTCCAGAAATGCGCTGCAGCTTCCCGTTAGTGCGAAGGATGTTTTGCGGGCAGCTGTGCTGCGGAACATGCTGACGCAGGTATTTCGAAATCTTGAGGAGGGCTGAACCTATGATGTGCGATGAATGCGGCGTAAGGCCAGCCAATATTCACTTAACCACGTTTGTAAACGGGGAAAAGCAGGAGAGAAATCTGTGCGCAACCTGTATGACAAAGTTTAAAAAGCAGCTTCCGTCCATCGACCTTACCAATCTTGCCGGCCTTTTGGGCGGCTTCCTCGAGAAGGCGATGTCCGGCGCGCATGTGGATCAATCGGACAGCTTTGACGCAGTATGCCCCGTATGCGCAACCACCTATCACGATTTTAAGAAAAAAGGCATGCTTGGCTGCGCCGATTGCTATAAGGCATTTCGCGAGCCGCTGGAAGAGCTGCTTGTAAAGGTGCATGGAAACGCGCAGCATAACGGACGTGTTCCGGGCGGCGTAGACAGCAAGGTCGCCATTCGTTTGAGCATAGATAAGCTGAAGCAGCAGCTTGTTCAGGCAATTGCGAAAGAAGAATACGAAACGGCGGCTGAACTCAGGGACCAGATCAAGGCTTTGAATGCGCAGATCGAAGTAAAAACCAAATCCGCAGAGGAGGCAAAGAATGATTAATTATATGCCGGCCCCGGAAGCGGACGTAGTTGTTTCAAGCAGAATCAGACTTGCACGAAACTACAGCGATATACCGTTTGCGCCCAAGATGACGCAGACGCATGCGGATGAAACCATACAGCGCGCCGCAGGCAGAATTGCTGGAAGCGCACAGGCCAATGCCTACAGACTGGTATATATAGCGCGTCTATCGGACGCGGAAAGAAAGCAGCTTGTTGAAAAGCATTTGATCAGCTATGATCTTTTAAACTATAAAGACAGGGCGGCTGCGCTGATTTCAACCGGCGAAACCGTTTCCATTATGATCAACGAAGAAGATCACCTTCGAATTCAGAGCCTGCTTCCGGGTCTGCAGCTTGAAAAAACTGCCGAGCTTGCATTTCAGGCGGACGACATATTGTCCGGAGGCGAACCGTTTGCCTTTGATGCAAGATGGGGCTATCTTACGAGCTGTCCTACCAATGCGGGAACGGGCATGCGGGCAAGCGCCCTTATCCACCTTCCTGCTCTTACAAATGTAAGAAAAATGGGGCAGATCATACAGGCGGTAGGCAAGCTGGGCTTTACCGTACGAGGATTGTACGGCGAAGGCAGCGAAGCTGACGGGAATCTGTACCAGATTTCCAATCAGGTGACGATGGGACGAACGGAAGAGGATATGATCAAGGGTCTTCTCGCCGTTACCGACCAGATCGCCGAGCAGGAAAGAGAAGAGAGAAAGAAGCTGTTTGACGCGGATCCCGACGTGTTTACGGATAAAATCATGCGCTCGGTGGGCATTATGCTCAACGCCAGGCTCATGGATGGGAAAGAGTTTATGAAGCTGTATTCCGATTTGCGGCTCGCCGCTTCTGTCGGGGTAATCGACGCGCCGATTGCGGGAATCGATCAGCTGATGAAGGATATGCAGACGGGTTCTCTTTCCGTGCTTGCGGGAAGGGCGCTAAACGACAGGGATAAAATGATTCTTCGCGCAAACGAACTCAGATCCCGTCTTCCCGAGATTTTGAATTCAGATCAATAGATTATCGGAGGAAATCACACATGTTTTCCAGATGCAATGAACATGGAAAAAAGGCGCTTGAAGCGGCGCAGAGAGAAGCGATACTGCTCGGACGAAATTATATCGGAACCGAGCACCTGCTTCTTGGCATACTGAACGACCCGGGAAAAGCGGGCGCAGTGCTGAGCGGAATTACGCTTGAAAGCGCGAGAAACGAAATATTGAAGCTGGTCGGGCGCGGAGATGATTCGGGTGAACCCATTGCCACGCTCAGCTTCACCATTCGCTCCAAGACCGTTCTTGAAATGAGCGCCAGAGAAGCAAGGGACTTGGGGAATGATTATGTAGACACAGAGCATATGCTGCTTGCACTCATGCGGGAAAGAGCGGGCGTTGCGGCGCACGCGCTCACGCGGTTGGGACTTGATCTCAATAAAGCCAGAGAAGAACTTCTGCGCGTGCTGGGCGGTCAGAAAAAGAACGAAAACAACGCAGGCGACGGCGTACCGAAGGCAGAAGGCAAGGACACGCCGATGCTCGATACCTATGCGCGGGATCTGACCAAGGCGGCGCATGAGGGAGAACTGGATCCCGTTATTGGGCGCACAAAGGAAATTGAGAGAATCGTTCAGATTCTTTCGAGGCGCACCAAAAATAACCCCGTGCTCATCGGAGAACCGGGCGTAGGAAAATCCTCTATCGCGGAAGGACTCGCCCAAAAGATTATCGACGGAAACATTCCCGAGATTCTTAGGGATAAGCGTCTGGTGTCTTTGGATCTTCCGAGTATGCTTGCGGGCGCAAAATACAGAGGCGAATTTGAAGAGCGCCTGAAGAACACCATGGCCGAGATTCGGAGAAGCGGAAATGTAATTCTGTTTATCGACGAACTCCATACCATTGTCGGCGCAGGCGCAAGCGAAGGCGCAATCGACGCGGCCAACATCATGAAACCCATGCTTGCCAGGGGGGAAATGCAGTGCATAGGCGCGACCACCTTCAGAGAGTATCACAAATACATCGAAAAAGACGCTGCGCTTGAAAGAAGATTCCAGCCGGTTACGGTCGGCGAGCCTACGAAGGATGAAAGCGTAAAAATCTTGATGGGCTTACGGGAACGGTATGAGAATCACCACAAGGTGAAGATTACGGATGAAGCCATCGCAGCCGCGGTGCAGCTGTCCGACCGCTATATCGGCGACCGCTTTTTGCCCGATAAGGCGATCGATCTGATCGATGAGGCGGCTTCCCGCGTTCGAATCCGCACGTTCTCCGCGCCGCCGGATATGCAGACGCAGGAAAAGCGACTTCAGGAAATCGATGACGAGACCAGAAAAGCGGTAGCGGAAGAGAACTTCGAAAAGGCAGCGGATCTTCGCGACCAGAAAAAGAATCTCCAGAAAGAAATGGAGGATATGCGCCGCGAATGGGAGAAAATGCGCGATCAGCGAGTAGAGACCGTTACCGAGGAAGAGGTTGCTCAGATTGTTTCCCTCTGGACGGGCATTCCCGTTACGCGTATGACGGAGGACGAAGCGGAAAGACTGCTCAGAATGGAAGAAATCCTTCATAAGCGCGTAGTAGGACAGGACGAAGCCATCAAGGCCGTCGCGCGCGCGGTTCGCCGCGCAAGGGCGGGTCTTAAGGACCCCAATCGTCCGATCGGATCATTTATATTCCTGGGTCCCACCGGCGTAGGCAAAACCGAGCTTTGCAAGGCGCTTGGCGAGGCGCTGTTCGGAGACGAAGACAGCCTGATTCGAATTGATATGAGCGAATACATGGAAAAGTTCTCCGTGTCCCGCATGATCGGTTCGCCGCCGGGCTATGTAGGCTACGAAGAGGGCGGACAGCTTACGGAAAAGGTAAGGCGCAAACCTTATTCGATATTGCTTCTCGATGAAGTGGAAAAGGCGCATCCGGATGTTTTCAACGTGCTTCTTCAGATTCTGGAAGACGGAAGACTTACCGATGGACAGGGCAGAATCGTGGATTTCAAGAACTGCGTTGTGGTTATGACGTCAAATGCCGGTGCGCACACCATCGGAAAGCAGCGCGCGGTGGGCTTCGGCTCTGCCTTTGACAGCGAAAAAACCTATGAATCCATGAAAGACAGCATAATGGGCGAAGTTAAGAAGATATTCCGCCCGGAGTTTATCAACCGTGTAGATGAAATCATCGTGTTCCATTCGCTTGAGCAGGTGCATATCGATCGTATTGCCATGCTCATGATGCAAAATGTAGCCGGCCGCCTTCAGGATCGCGGCGTAACGCTTGAAATCACGCCGGAAGCGGCGGCAGTCGTAGCGCAGGCGGGATATGACCTACAGTACGGCGCAAGGCCGCTTCGAAGAGCGATACAGCGTCTGGTGGAGGATCAGCTGAGCGAGGATATTTTGTCCGGCAAGGTGAAAATCGGCGAAAAGGTGCGCGCAATTCCGGACGGCGACAAACTGAAATTCGAAAACGCATAAAAGAGGCTGCTTAAGCGAGAAATTCTCCTTAAGCAGCTTTTTCGGCGCATAAACAATCCATGCCTTGCTATCCAAATCCATGCCGGGTTATCCAAAATATTCGTATCACCGGTCTTTTGAAACGCTTTTTATATCTTCTTCCGAAAACAAATCCTCAATTTGCTCAATCAGGCTTTTCTTTATGACTACCTCTATCCTGTCGCTTTCCTGGCTTAGATTATAAACGCCGGTATCATTTAAAAGAGTGTTTCTAACGACGATGGAATATGCTGCGTCCCTGCCGGGCAAATCGGTAAACTTTAAGATTTCTCCCTTTTGGCCGGAGCATCGGTGAAGAACTTCCTTTCCGTTTTCGGTTTCTCTGAAAATAAGGTATTCATAGTTCTCGTCAGATACCGTAAATGACAGATGTACTTCTTTCCCGTTTACAACCTCCGCCTGTAAATCTTTAACCGGCTCCGGCGCCTCAAAGCGAAGGGAAGTATTTTTCGGGATGTATTCTTTTTTGAAAACCTCGTTTAACACATATTCGTCGGGGGCGTAGTCGGGCGCAATCAGAGGCAGATGGTTTTCCAAAAGAGCCGCTTTGTCGAGTTTTACTGTTTCAATGCTCTCCGGCTTCTCGAATTCGACGATACCGCTTCCTTCAAAAAGCTTTGAAAGGAGTCTGCAGGGATAGCCCGAGCCTCCGTAGGAAGCGGGAAGCATATGTTGATTATCGGGATTATCAAATCCCATCCATACGCATGCGGTAATTTCCGGCGTGTACGCCGCCGCCCAGATATCGCGGTTCCCGCCTTCCTGCATGGATACCGTTCCCGTTTTTCCTGCGATCGGCACGCCGCTTTTGGAAAGCTCCTTTGCGCTTCCTTCGGCAGCAGCGGTTCTCAGCATGCTTGTAATAAGGTACGCGCTGTCTTCGCTCATTACTTGCTTGTATTTCGGAACATATCTGTAAACAACATTTCCTTCTCTGTCTTTAATCATATAGATGGCATGCGGTTCAATACTCAAGCCGCCGTTTGACAAAGCTGCGTAAGCGCCCGTCAATTCCAAAGGTGTTACGCCGTTTGTGAGGCTTCCGAGCGCAAGAGAAAGCCCGTTATCGCTTTCGGAAAGCTCTATACCCATATTGATCGCATATTCCCCGGCGGATTTTACGGAAGTAAACTCGATCAGGTTGACGCTTGCCACATTCAATGATTTTGACAGCGCTTCCCTCAGCGTTACAAGCCCGTAATAGTGATCCGACGCATTTCTCGGTTCGTAGCCGCCGTCAAAGGTACGTTTTGTGTCGTCGATGATGCTGGAAGGGGAAAGATGATACCGGTCAATGGCAGCTGCATAAACGGAAATCGGCTTAAATACTGAGCCGGGCTGGCGCTTCATCTGATAGGCTCTGTGAAAACCGCGTTCTACTTCATATTCCCGTCCGCCGACGGCAGCCATGATTCGCCCCGTTTCGCTGTCAAGCACTGATAGTGCCGACTGCACTTTCTCTCCGTCTTCTGCGTCCGAGGGGAAATTCTGGCTTTCGGCAAAAAGATCTTCTGCTTTTTTCTGATAAACGGGATCCATGCCGGTGTATATTGTATATCCGCTTACGTATAATTCGTCGGATGTAATATGAAGCGCCCTGCAGGCTTCGTCAATTACAAGATCCCTGTACCAGCCATATTCGTTTTTATTTGGATTCTTATGAAGCATGAGAGGTTCATTATCCGCGCGATTATACGCATCTTCTGTGATATAGCCCAATTCCAGCATTTTCTTAAGCACATAGCCGCGCCTTTCCAGCGCTTTATCGGGGGATTTATCTGGTGAATAGGCAGAAGGAGCTTTGATGATCCCGGCGAGCAGCGCCGCTTCCGAAAGCGTAAGCGCGTTTGTACTTTTTCCGAAATACGTCCTTGCAGCGCTCTCGACGCCGTATGCGCCGCTTCCGAAATAAACGGTGTTCATATATGAAACCAGTATTTCATCTTTGGTGAGAACCCTTTCAAGTTGAAGCGCTAAAAACGCTTCGTTTGCTTTTCTTGAAATCGTCTTATCAGGCGTAAGGTGCGTAAGCTTGATCAGCTGCTGCGTAATTGTGGACGCGCCTTCTTTCATCCGCATGGCTTTTACATTGTTGATAAACGCCGAAAAAATTCTCCGGATATCAACTCCCGCATGGGTGTAAAAGCGTTCGTCCTCGCATGCGACAAACGCATTTTTCACCATTTCGGGAATCTCCTTTTCCGTAAGCCTAATGGGCGCGGCGTTTCCTGTATATGCAGATATCTCGCTTTCGTCCTTGGAAAGTATAATCAGCGCGCTTCTTCCGCCCGTGATTTTCTGAATGTCCAGTTTTTTCCAAGACGGTATATCCATCAATACGATCGCTGAAACTATTAAAATTACACATGCGCATATGATAAACAGCAAAATTCGTTTCATTTATGCCTCCGCAGATATTCGTTTTCATATTATTTGTAATAGTTTTCGCTTTATGCATTTCCATATCTTGTTTGTGGACAAAACAGCGCTGTTACATTACAATACATGTACAAGGAGGCGGTTTTTTGAAAGCATCAAAAATCATACTCTGGATATCTTTATCGATTTTATTGACAGCAATTCTTCTCTCGGCTGCGTTCAGAAATTCCGAAAGCGAAATTGTTCGCGCCTTGATTGCGTGTCTCTTATTGGCATCAATACTTTTGACGGCGGTATTTTCCAAATTCCCTCGAAAAAGTCCGTCGCCGATGAAAACGGGGATATACACAGGCGGCAGAAGCAGGGTCGAAACGGGCGTAACGTTTCAGAATGTAGCAGCAAATGATCATGCAAGAAACGCGCTTAAGGATATTGCGGATTTCCTGAAGGAGCCGGAGAAATACAAATCAGCCGGCGCAAGAATTCCGCACGGCGTTCTTTTGTACGGTCCTCCGGGAACCGGCAAGACGCTGCTTGCGAGGGCGCTTGCAGGCGAAGCAAAAGTACCCTTCATCGCAGTAAACGGCTCTGATTTTGTAGAGATGTATGTGGGCGTCGGCGCAAGACGCGTGCGCGATGTATTCAGAAAAGCCAGAAAGCATGGAAAATGCGTAATTTTCATCGACGAAATCGATGCGCTGGGACGCGAAAGAGGGAATGGTTCGTCCGATGAACGGGATCAGACATTAAACGCGCTCTTAAGCGAGATGTCGGGCTTTTCGCCCTCCGACGGCATTATTGTAGTAGCCGCTACCAACCGCGCGGAAATCATGGATCCGGCGCTTTTAAGGCCCGGCCGTTTTGACAGGCGAATCGAAGTGGGTCTTCCCGGAAAAAACGAGCGCCTTCAAATCCTGAAGCTCCATGCGAAGGGCAAAAAATTTTCTGATTGCGTGAGCCTTGAAAAGCTTGCCGCCCAAACGGTATTCTTTTCGGGCGCATCGCTTGAAAATCTATTAAACGAAGCGGCAATTCAGGCGGTCAAAAGAAACGACGGCGTGATTGAAGATAACGATATTCAAAATGCGTTTACCAAAATCGTTGCAGGCGAGGATAAAAATGCGAATGCCAACATCCGCGAAAAGGCTCAGATTGCGCTGCACGAGGCGGGGCATGCGGTAGCCATTTATGCGTTCCAGAAAAAGAAGATACAAAGGATTTCGATTCTTCCGTCTTCTAACGGCGCGGCGGGCTATAATCTCTCGGTGCCGGAAGAAAAAAGCCTGTTTACAAGAAGCGATCTTCTCTGTCAGATCGCAGTGCTGCTCTCCGGAAGGGCGGCGGAACAAATGATTTACTCCGATATGGGCATAACGACCGGCGCGAGCGGAGATTTAAAAAATGCAAGTGAAATTGCCGTATCCATGATAAAGGATTTCGGTATGGGAGGAAAACCATATGCATCGGAAAGCACGCTTATGAAAACGGCAGGCGGCGCAAATATATATTCGGAGTGCGACAGAATTCTGAAAGAGGAATTCGAAAGAGCGGTAAACACCCTTAAAGAGAACCTGAAAAGCCTTCTTTTACTGTCAAGAGCATTGATGGAAAAGGAAACACTTACAGAGCAGGAGATCAACACTATTTTAGAAGACGTAAAGCCTTGCATGTCGAACGAATGCGAATATTCGATGGTATTCGAATAATTCCTGAGAAGGCGGCAAAGCAGCATATGCAGAAGAGTTTCAGCCTGTGAAAAAGGGCGACACACTTGTAATAATAGAGGATATAGAATACCGCCTGCGTGTGGCACAAGCTGAGGCCGATTTGGAAAAGGCACTGCAAAACCGC
>JAFQKQ010000018.1 GCA_017396845.1 Clostridia bacterium | reverse complement strand
GGCTCAGGCGTGGGCGTAGGCTCGGGTGTTGGCGTGGGCGTAGGCTCGGGCGTGGGCGTGGGCTCGGGCGTGGGCGTAGGCTCGGGCGTGGGCGTGGGCTCGGGCGTGGGCGTGGGCTCGGGCGTGGGCGTGGGCTCAGGCGTGGGCGTGGGCTCGGGCGTGGGCGTAGGCTCAGGCGTGGGCGTGGGCTCGGGCGTACTGACGGGCATAATATATTCGTCTATGTCCGTACGCAGGATGTAGCCCATTGCCATTTCGTTGCCGATTTTCGCCCAGGTGCTGTTGTATTCAAATACACTAAACGTTTCATGCTCATATACTTCGCAGAGCACTTCGCCGTCTGTACTCGGTTCAGCGTAAATCATTGCCGATTCGCTGATGACTATAATGTATTTCTCTCCGTCTACCGGAATAAACGGCTCCGGCGTAGGCGTAATCTCCGGCTCCGGCGTCGGGGTAATCTCCGGCTCGGGCGTGGGGGTAATCTCCGGCTCGGGCGTGGGCGTAATCTCCGGCTCCGGCGTCGGGGTAATCTCCGGCTCGGGCGTGGGCGTAATCTCCGGCTCCGGCGTGGGGGTAATCTCCGGCTCGGGCGTGGGCGTAATCTCCGGCTCGGGCGTGGGCGTAATCTCCGGCTCAGGCGTGGGGGTAATCTCCGGCTCGGGTGTAGGCGTGATCACGGGTGCGACATACTCCTCGATATCCGGCCTAAGAATATACGCGGTCGCTCCTCCGTTTCCGATCAGCGCCCATGCGGTGTTAACCGCATGCAGGCTGAATATCTCGCCCGCAACAGCTTCATATACGACCCTGCTCATAACGTCCGCTTCTTCGTATATTTTCGCGCTTTCGGAGACGACAATCACATATTTTTCTCCCTCAACCGGCATAAACGGCTCCGGCGTATCCTCCGGAATGGGCGTAGGCGTGGGCGTGGGTGTAGGACTGGGCGTAGGCGTGGGTGTAGGCGTAGGCGTGGGTACGGAAATCGTAAGCGCATCCGCTTTTACATATCCCGTGCTTCCGTCCGGATATATAATCCTCGCCCATACGCTGTTCAAGGCCAGTACCGGCAGTCTGTCTCCCTGGAAAACAAAGCCAATGTTTTCACCCTTGAAGTACGGTTTATCAAATACCTCCGCCATTTTTGCGGAAACGATTCCGATCGGCTGCGTTTCGCCCGTAAAGGGAATGAACGGATCCGCCGCAGGCGCATTCGCATCAAACAGGTATTCCAGCGTTTGAACCGTCGCTTTTCCGCTCGCGGTAATGCCGATCTGCGCCTGGAACGCAGTTACAGCCGCCTTCGTGTTCGGGCCGAAAATACCGTCCGCGCCGGAAGGCAGATAGCCAAGGTATATCAGTCTCGCCTGCATCTGTCTTACACGCTCGCCGGTATTGCCGCTGACAAGCTCCTGATAGCCGTCGTACTCCGGCGCGTTGGATGCAAAGAGGCGGCTTTGCATATAAGGCGTAGCAACGCCGGTCTGCCGATAGCCGATGCGGCTCTGGAACTGCTTCATGGCGTTGACTACCTGATCGTTATATATGCTCGTTCGCGCAGAGGAAGGCAGATAGTACAGCTTAATCAGCCTGTTGACAAGCTCCGTTACGCGAAGGCCGCTGTGTCCTTTTTTCAATTCTATGTAGCTTTGACAAACAGAGGCGCTCTCGGAAAAGAGCGCCTTCAGCGTTTCGGTATCGGCATTCCCGGTTACGGGAAGTCCGCTTTCCTGCTGGAAAAGCGATACGGCGCTTGCCGTAGCGTTTCCATATTTTCCATCTGCAGCGCCTGCCAGATAACCAAGCTCGCGCAGGCGGTTCTGAAGCCTTACGACGCGCTCGCCGGAGGCTCCCTTCATAACTTCAACATAGGGATCGTACGCGGGAATCTCGCCGTTTACCAGCTTCTGCATGAATTCGTTATCCGCGCGTCCGGTTACGGTCATACCCTGATCGCTCTGCAGCCACTCAAGCGCGATCTGCGTCTTCGCGCCGAAGATGCCGTCCGCTTTATCGTCGAGATATCCAAGCTCGGCCAGCTTCTCCTGGAGCAGCTTTACATCATCGCCGCGGCTTCCGCGTGACAGCGTAGGATACACATACGGCGCAGGCGTGGGCGTAGGCGTGGGCGTGGGCGTGGGAGAAGGCGTAGGCGTGGGCGTTGTGCGGTCCTCAGAACCAACAAACGCATTATAGTAGAACTGCGTTTCAAGACCGGAATTCGGATCGATCGGCTGATCGTATACAATCAGCTCGTCGCCCGCGGCGGCCAGCATCGGCTGATAGCCCGGGTAATCCTCATACGGCTCTTTGAGCAGCATGTATGCAGCGTATTTACCGGTGACCGGGCTTACGCGGTACACGGTGTAGTCGCCGTCCATAATATACAGATAATCGCCCGCACATACCAGCTGATTCATCCATTCCTTCATCGTGCGGCAAAGCACGGTGGATGTTTCCGTTACAAGGTCAAACCGGTTGATCTCGGACAGCCAGCGGGTGTTCCTGAGATAGTACACAGCGCCGTCGTAAAGCGCATAGGCCTGCACGTCCTCCTGAATGAGAACGGTGATATTATTTACCGCGTCCAGGCACAGAAGCAGCTTACCGCTCTCAGTCAGCTGAATCTCTACCCCTGCGAACATTTCGGTTTTCTGAATCGGTTCTTCGTCCATCTGAATGGAAATCGCCTGTCCGAGCAGCTGCACATAGAGGTATTTCCCGTTTTCCGTATAGAACACGGGGCCGTTAGCAGAAAGCGCTACCTTCTTCACCGGCTCCTGCGCCGTATAAGCGGTAACGTCTACCTTTCCGATGTTCGGAAACCATGCAAGAATCTGAATGTTTCTTGCATCCGTTCCGCTTACATAATACACATAGCCGCTTGATTCATCGATTACGGCGTTTCCCGTAATGCTTGCAGCGAGCATTTCCTGCGGCATCATTACTACCGACGGATTATCGGATACCAGCGTCATCGGCGCGCGGTGCAATGCGTTCGTGACGTTGCCCCATTCATCGGGCGCATTCTCCGTCTGATAGTATACATAGCCGTCGTACACGCCGACAATCCAGTCGGCGCCCTCGGTTACGACAGGCTCTTCATACCAGGTCTGGTAAATGGAGCCGTTCTTTCCGATATATGCGCCGTATGCGCCGGTGCCTGCGGTAAGCCCTTCGGCCATACCGGCAGTCGACGCAAGCGCTATCATCAGTGCCATCATCAGGCAGGTGAGTTTCTTTAAACGCTTCATATCTCTCCTCCTCCGGTTATAAACCCTCGCTTCTTAGACGAAGCTCTTGATCTATCGGTTCCATTTTTACGGACGATATTCTACGCGCCCTTCGGCGTATCCTAACAGCCACTCATTGGCGGATGCGCCGTCAAACGCGTCGACAAATTCTGTCCAAAGCGCTCTGACAAGCGTTTTTCTCAGCTTCTCATCGGGATAATCCGCTTTTTCGATATTCGCAAGCATTCGCACAAGGCTCTGCGCACATCGTTTCATAATTTCTCCCTCGCGCCTTCTGAAGCCGAAGAATGTGGAATTGGCATTATTTCCCTTGAGGAACAAATCCACATATCCCTTCGCCATCCGGAAAAGGTATTCCTCCCAGAAAGCATCCTTATCGCCCAGAAGATCGGCGACCCTGTCGATTTCCGGATTTTCGAAAAAGCGCGTCAGCATTTCCTCCCGCTTTTTTCTGGAAAACTCGCCGGGATTCTCGTAGGCAGCCAGCGGCCAATAGGGAATTCTGTAAAAATCCGGTTTGCCGCCGCGCTCATAAAGCCTGCCCAGAAACAGAATCTCCTTTTCCACCTCATAGCAGTCGGGATATGCTTCCCGGGCTTTCAAAAGCAGCTGATACCTTTTCGCGGTATCGCCCTCGCTGAGCGCATTTTTCAGGAGCTTGTCAAGCGCCTCGTCCTTTTTTTCGCCGATTTTAAATTCTCCGCCGCAGTGGGCGCAGAATTTCGGCGCTTCGCCTTCGTACAGCGTCGTTTTTCCGCATTTGGGGCATACAGCCGAAGTCATCATTTCCTCCCGCCCTTCTCAGGCGCATTCGTCTTAATAAAAGTAAGCAGCAGCTTATCCTTTGGATTCTGCATTTGCCATATCTTTTCAGCGGGCGTTCCCGCTTTTCGTATGCTTGTATATTCGCGCCCCGCGATAATCAGGTGATCCAGCATCACTACGTTTACGGCGTTCATCGCTTCCATCGCCGCATGCGTCGTTTTCACATCCGCCTGCGAAGCCTCCAGCGTTCCGCCCGGATGGTTGTGCGCCATCACCGCGTATTTTGCCTTGAGCCTTATCGCCTTAAGCGCCAATTCCCGCGCATACACCGCAGAACGGTCAATGGTTCCGCGCTGCATGAGGGGACAGGCGATCATCCTGCCCTTTGCGTCGAGCAGCATCAGATAGCAGTATTCCACATGCCGCCCGTACATCAACGCCTGAAGGTATTCGGCGGCGCAGCCGCAGTTTGCAATCATCGGATTGTCCGGAAAATTGTCCCGCAGAACGCACCTGCCGATATCGTCGATCAGATCGATCATCTCGGAAACGGATTTGGGAATGCCGTGTTCCGTCTGAAGATCATCCCGATTCATTTCATAGATGGATTTGATCGAACCTACCGCTTCCATCAATAGTCTGACCGTCTCTTCGCCGGACATTTTTCGGTCAGTTTCGTAAATCAATTGAGCCAGGGCTTCTTTTCCGTGCGAAACGCTGTCGCCGCCCATCTTCATTTTCCGCCCGTCATGGCGCTTTCAAACGCGCGCAAAATCAGATCCTCATCCTCCACGCGCTCGCCCATATACCAGCCGTCCTGCTCTTCATCGTACAACAGGCGGGCAGCGGCCAGAATTACCGCTTTCCCATCCTCAAGACGCAGATTCACAGTAAGCGGCGTATCTCCGTCATACAGATCGGATACGTATTCATCTTGCGTTAGCGCTTCGCAATCCTCGTTGGTCTCCAGAAATTTCTTCAGTTCCTCAATCGGCAGCCTGATTTCCATGCGCATGCCTCCATTCTGACTAATAGTGTACAACACAATTGCAAATTGCGCAAGTAATTTCATATATATTTCATATTTGTTTCGAAGTAAGTATTTTTCATTTCTAATATATTGACTATTTACATACACTGTACTATAATGAACGCAGTATGTTTGAAGGAGAAAAAGACCTATGAAAAGACGGATGGGAATACTGCTTATACTGTGCATGCTCATTGCATCATGCCTTCCCGCCCATGCCGCCGGTACATATCAGGTAAGCATAGCGCCAAACGGGCTGCTTCTTGCGCCAGGACAGACAAAATCGCTTTCCGTGTCCATATCCCCCGTAAACCTTATGAATCACACGGTCATATGGACGAGCAGCAACGAATATATCGCAACCGTCACCTCCGGCGGAAAAGTAACCGGCCACGCCGCCGGAAGGGCGGTCATCACCGCCACCATCGATTCCGGCGACAGGGCGCAGATTATCGCGGAAGTAACGGGAAACCCGGTAACGGAAGTAACCATCATCGACAGCGATATTGAGCTTCTGCTCGGAGAGAGCGTCGATATGAATTATAGCATCAATTCAGACGCATCCGATCAGCGCGTTAAATGGATGAGCGACGACACGAACGTCGCAACCGTCGACGGAAACGGAAGAGTGACCGCCGTAGGCTACGGAACCGCGATTCTTACGCTGACCGCCGTAAACGGCATGACGGCGAACGCCACCATTTACGTTCCCTCCGAAGTCAATTCCATCATGCTGGATCCGCCGGACGCCATGCTCTCCATCGGAGATACGCTTCAGCTTGACGCCTATGTATTCCCCGGAAACGCGCGCGACCGCTCGCTCACATGGTCGTCCAGCGATGAAAACGTGGTTCAGGTGAACCAAAGCGGCTTTGTAACCGCAATAGGGAACGGCGCATGCACCATCCGCGCAACCGCGGTAAACGGCGTATACGCACAGGCGGAAATTGCAGTTAAGAAAATTCCAAAGACGCTCCGCCTCACCGAAAACGCCGTCGCGCTCTCGCGCGAAGTGCGCACCCATCAATTGGAAGCCGTAATAACGCCGGATTCCGCCGCAGACTGCGCGCTCGCCTGGAGCAGCTCCGACGAAAGCGTAGTAAACGTTCGCGACGGCCGCCTGACCGCAGCCGGATACGGAAGAGCCGTTGTGACCGTTGTATCGGAAAACGGTTTGAGCGATCAGTGTCAGGTATATGTAGGCGAGCCGCCCGAGAGCATACAACTGAGTCAGGAAAAATACGTGCTTGAAAAAAACGGAAGCGGCGTTCAGGCGGAAATCCTGTTTACGCCGGAAGACGCGTATGAAGGCGGTATTCAGTGGAAAATCGGTGACGAGCACATATGTACGGTAGACGAATCGGGCCTCTTAACGCCCGTCGCCTACGGCTTAACCACTGTCACGGCAACAACCGCCAGCGGTCTCACCGCCCAAGCGGAAGTTCGCGTAACCGGAGACATTGAAAAAATCGCCTTTGAGCGCAATTCCTATCTTCTCCTTGCCCACAACTCCTATACCGCTGAAATCGTATCCGTTCCGGAGGACGTAAAACCCGCCGAGCTGTATTACTCCTCCTCCAATCCGGACGTATGCGCGATTATCGACGGCGTACTCTATGCAAGAAGACCCGGCACCGCCATCATATCCGCAAAAACCGCAGACGGAAAACTCACCTGCGAAGCCGGCGTAACGGTAGATAAAAACCCGTCCATCGCCACCAAGTATATTTGCCTCACCTTCGATAACGGCCCCACGGAAAACACCCCCCGGATTCTGGACGTACTTCGCGCATACGATGCGGATTCCACATTCTTCCTGCTGGGCGCAAGCGTATCCCAGCGCCCGGAGACAGCAGAGCTGTTTAAGGATACCGATCACGAAATCGGAAACCATACCTATAACAACACAAGTCTGAACCACATGTCGCTTGAGGACATAGCAACCCACATCCAGTACACCGATATGCTGATTCAAAACGCCGCCGGTCGCAAGCCCACCGTATTACGAGCGCCGGATGCCAATCTTTCCGTAAAGCTGTTTACTTCCTTCTTGGACACGAGAAGGTTTGTCGGCTGGTCGGCGGATGTAGGCGACATGCTGTCGGGCAGAACGGCGGAGGATATATTCGAATCGGCGTACGCCGCCAGATACGATACCGCAATCCTCGTATTCCACGACGCGGCAGCGGAAACGGCAAAGGCGCTTGAATTACTGCTGCCCGCGCTGATCCTTGACGGATATGATTTTGTCACCGTGTCTGAACTGATCGAAATCACAGGAAGCACCAATCAGGTGTTCACAACCAGCCATGATTGAAATATTGAAAAATGAACGGATTCTGAATGTATATTCCAACGAAGGGCGCCCGGTCCGCTCCTTCCCCATATCCCTTGGGAAAAACCCCCTGCATCCGAAGACGCAGGAGGGCGACGGACGAACGCCCGAGGGCGCATACAGAATCATCAGCAGAAATCCTCAGAGCAAATTTCACCTGTCCTTCGGCATAAATTATCCGTCCTGCGCCGATGCGGAAAAGGCGCTTCGGGAAAAAAGGATTCGTTTCTTTCAGTATGCCGCCATTCGCGTATGCCATCTGATCGGCGTGCGCCCGCCGTGGAAAACACCCCTGGGCGGCTATATCATGATTCACGGCGAAAGCCCCGAGCAAAAGACAGGCGACTGGACGATGGGCTGTATCGCGCTTTCAAACAGGGATATCGAATCTTTGGATGTGCTCATCAAAAAGGGCGATATTGTAAATATTCTTCCGTAATAAAACAGGGCGGATGCAGACCAATTATTCTGCATCCGCCCTGTTTCATACATAAAAAAAGAACCGGAGGATTTAAACTTCCGGTCTTCAGCGTGCCTGAAGGGATTCGAACCCCTGACCTTTTGGTTCGTAGCCAAACACTCTATCCGGCTGAGCTACAGGCACAAGGCTTAACAACAGAAATTATTATACACCCGCAGCGCCAATTTGTCAACCGATTCATGTCATTTTTCTTTGTAATGTTTTGATGTATTCCTCGTGTCATCTTTTTCATTTCACGCCGCGTCATCCCTTGCCGATGTAAACGACCGATAGGCGGCTTTTATTGATACCAGCGCCGGAAGCGCAAGGAACATGCCCGTAACGCCGGCCAAAGACGAACCAACCGCAAGAGCGATCAATATCATGGCCGGGCTTGCACCGGACATCGCGCCCATCACGCGGGGCTGAAGCACATAAGCGTCAATCTGCTGAATCAAAAGGAGCGCGGCAAGTGTTGCAAGCGCCTGCTGCCATCCGCCCGAAAGCGCTGAAGCAACCGGAAGAATCGTGCCGAACAAAGGCCCGAAGTACGGTATGGCATTCATAAGCCCGTACATAAGCCCCAGCGCAAGCGGCATAGGCGAAGCGAGAACATACAAAACCGCAACCGTCAGCACAGATACCGATAAGACGATCATCGCCTGCGCTCTTAAGTACTGTCCAAGCTCTCTTCGTATGCTGCCGGACGCACGAATCGCGCCCGCGCGGAATCTGACGGGTATAAACATGGCAATTCTTACCGACAGCTGATCCCAATCCGCCAGATAAAAGTACGTAAGCGCAATAACGACCATCGCGCCCGAAGCAAGCGACGCAATCGAGCCTGCACCCGAAATCAGCATGCCGATAAGCCGGGACGCAATCTTGCTCACCTGCTCGCCCGAAGCCTGCTGGATTTTTATTCCGTCAAGCTTTAAAAACGGCGCAATTTTTTCTCCCGCGTCCGTAAGCCTGTCAGCCGCCGCCTCAATATATGCAGGCAGAAGCCGGATCTCCATAAGCGCCGGAAGCATAACGGCAGCTATTAACAAGAGCAATGCGCCGATCACAATCAGTATGGAAAAAAGCGAAGCAAAGCCGCGCCCGATTTTTCTTTCCCATAAGCGCGTCATGGGCTCAAGAAAGTAGGCAAATGCGAGCGCTGCAAATGTAAGATACAGGGCGCTTACAAGCCTTCGGGCAAACAGCAGATATACAAGCGCCATCAAAAGCGCCGTAAAAAGCACTCGCATGCCGGAAGCGTTTCTGAAAAATTTTCGCACGTTTTCCTCCCGAATATCACAACCGCGCGCCGTTCGGGCGCGCGGCAAAAACGATATCACCCGAACATTTTATGAGTCTTGTCCATGATTGCGCGACCCGCATTCATCGCGGCTCTTGCCATCTTCCGCTCCGTCTGCCAGTTCATCATGCCATAGACCGTCGCCGCGGATGCGCCGATCATCGCGCCGGCGATCATACCGCGAACCCAGCTCTTCTTCATTCTCTTCCCCTCCCTTCTCGCTCACTACCACATCGCCTCCGGGCGTTCTCACAGAGAAATGACGAATGCTCTTCCGTCCGCCGGCGACGTCCTCCCAGAATCCCAGAGACATCTCCAGTTCTTCCACAATCAGCGTCTCCTCGCTCACATACGCGCCCACAATCGCGCCGATCAGCGCGCCCGAAGCGTCCAGCGCTTTGCGCATGCGAAACGGCTCTCCCTGCGGCTTTCGGCGGGATATCTTCCCCACAATCACCGCTACATCGCCGAGCATTTCCACATCCTCCGCCGGGCAAAACATCGTCTTCCCCAGACGGCCGGCAATCCATATGCCGTCAAGCCCGCTGAGCGCTTCGTCAAAGGATAGCTTCAAAACGCGTCCGAGCCTCCGTCCGCCGCCTGACGATATCGCCATCATGCCGATGAGGCTTCGAATGCTTTTCATAGAAAAAACGCCCCCTCGCCGGTAAGATCATCCGTCACGGATAGTCTGTCCCGCCGAGGGGCGCGCTATGGGTTGAAAATTATGCCTGAAACGCTTTCCTCAATTCAATTTCAGCTTTTTAAGCCATACCCTGAATCTCTCTTCCGGCTCCGCTTCAAATAGCATTGTCTTTCCGGTCGTCGGGTGCGAAAAGCCCAGCCTGTAGGCGTGCAGAAGCTGACCGCCCTCCACCGGATACGGCGATTTTTTTGGGCCGTACACGGGATCGCCCAATACGGGATGCCCGAGAGACGCCATATGTACGCGAATCTGATGCGTACGCCCCGTTGAAAGCACGCATTTGACGTAGGTCGCCTTGTTAAGCTCCTCCAGCACTTCAAAATGCGTTCGCGCTTCGCGCCCGCCCTTCACAATCGCCATTTTCTTTCGGTCGCTCGGATGTCTTCCGATCGGCGCATCCACATCGCCGGACAAAGTCTTCATCCGTCCGATCAGTATCGCCTGATATGCCCTTTCGATATCGTGCGCCGCGATCTGATTGGAAAGCGCAAGATGGCTTTTGTCGTTTTTTGCAACAAGCAAAAGCCCCGACGTGTCCTTATCGATTCTGTGCACGATGCCTGGACGAATCTCGCCGCCGATGCCGGACAGACCGTCCAGATGCATAAGCAGCGCGTTTACCAGCGTTCCGTCGTAATTTCCCGCCGCCGGATGAACCACCATCCCGCTGGGCTTGAACACCACGGCAAGATCCTCATCCTGATATACGATGGAAAGCGGAATATCCTGCGCCTCGACATGCGCAGGTCTGGCTTCCCTGGGTTCAAAAGCAATCTCATCGCCCGTTTTCACAATCAGTCCGGCCTTCGTCTGAACGACGCCGTTTACCTGCACCTCGCCCTCCTTGATGAGCGCTGAGGCGCGCGAACGCGTAATCTCCCAGCCGTCCGACAAAAATACGTCCAGCCGTACGCCGGAATTAGATTCGTCTACGCTCTTGATCATTTCTATTCCATCCCCCGACCGGAAGGAATATATACGCACAAAATCAGAAGCAAAGCGCCCACTGTAACGCATATATCCGCAAAATTGAATACCGGAAACGATATGAATTCCAGCTTGATAAAGTCAACCACCGCTTGAAAGCGCACGCGGTCGATGAGATTTCCAAGCCCACCCGCAAAGACCATCGAAAGGCACAGCCTGGTTTTCGCATTCAGCGTTCTTGACAAAAACACGATCAGCGCCACCAAAAACAAAACAACCGCGCTCAGCGCAAACACAATATACGGCGCATCCTTTAAAAACGAAAACGCCGCGCCCGCATTCCACGCAAACTGAAAGCGCACAATTCCGTTTATTACGGGAATGGCATATCCGTTTGTTTCATTGAGCGCCGAAAGCGCCCACGCCTTTGACGCCTGGTCGATCAGTATCAAAATCAGGATCAGCCCCGCCGAAAGCATCTTACCTTGTGCGCGTTTCAATCTCATTCATAACCTCCGCAAAGAACGAGCCGATTCCGGGAATACTGTCGTACAGCAGCCCCCGCAAAAGCGTCACAACAATTGCGCCGATCACAGAAAAGCCGAACATGAATCCCACGCCGCGCATTACGCCGCCCATCAGCGCCATCAGCAGCATGCGCTTTTTGTCGGACACAAATTTCAGATATTCATCCAGCTGCATCCTTTCAAGCGTCATGGAAAGCCTCTCGATTTTATGAAACAGCCTTTCGTGCGCCATCTCCACGCACCTCCTCGCAAATAGCTTGCGAAGGCGCGCGGAAAAACATTCATTCAAATAAATCGGAGCCGGCGACGCGGGTTATCCCGTTCGCGGCTCCGAAATCGATGGAAGCGAATTTTTCTCAGTTGAAAAGCGGGCTCTCCTTAAGAAGCTTCGCCTGGCCTTCCACCAGAATGCTGAAGTTGCGGCGATATTCTTCGGACGCATTCTTAAGCGCATCGTAATCAGCCTTGGCTTCCGCCATCTTCAAAGTGGACTGCTCTTCCAGCGTCTGAGCCTGCTCCTCTGCATCCGCTACGATCTTGCGGGCCTTCTTGCGGGCGTCGTCAATCGTCTCATCGGCAATGCGCTGAGCGCTGATGAGCGTCTCGCGCAGGGTGGTCTCGAGGTTCTTGAAGTAGCTGGGCTCGTTGAATGCGGGCAGGTTCTCCTGAACGGCGGGCACATTGGCTACGTCGGAGGGCTCCAGCGCCGCTTCCGCCTTCTCCTCGGCTTCCTTAAGCGCGTTCTTCAGAGAAATGTTCTCGCGGACGAGCTGCTCCATCTGAAGTGCGAGCGCATCGAGAAAATCGTCTACCTCGTCTACATTGTAGCCGCGGACTTCCTGAGCGAACTGCTTATCACGAATATCCTTTACAGTGATTGCCATAGTATATCTTTCCTTTCATTGGTACTGATAACATGGTTTTCCGAGTTACTCATGCTATTCTACAAAATTCATAAAATTCCTGCCTGTAACACACTTTTATCAATTTTTCCCATTTTCAAAAGAACATACGCATCACAACATTCCTGATCAGCGTCAAAAGGAACATCGCGATAAAGGGGGAAAAATCAAGGCGCATCATTGAATTTCCCATAATGCGGGACATGAGATTTCTGATCGGCGCGATTACGGGCTCGGTAATCAGTATAAACACCTGCATTACCTTGCTGAAGGGATCCATGAACCAGCTCAGAATTACGCGGATCAGTATCGCATAATCCAGGAGCATGAGAAAATAATAAATGCCCTCGCCAATCAGCATACGAACAGTTGAACTCATATTTCTCCTCTTAATATCTGCGCTCTACGCTTCGGGTCATATTAACGCTTACATTCTTTGGGGCAATCAGATATGTTTTTTCGGAAACCTTGCGGATTTTCGCATTCAGCGCGAAGGTCGCGCCGGCCAGAGTATCCACAATGCGCTGCATCTGCGCGGAATCCGTCTCTTCCAGATTCATAAACACGCTGTTTCCGCGAATCAGATCCTGAATTACGTCGCCGCATTCGGAAAGTGAGTGCAGGTAATAAACCATAGTGCTGGTATTGGCCTCAATGGCTGTTTCCGAGCGCACCATGCCGCGGTCACCCGGCGCGGGACGCTGTTTCTGATTCGGCTGAGGACGGCTTTTCGGATTCGGACGCCGCCGGACATCCTCCGCCGGCGCGCGGTATGAGCGGCGCTGATCATAGCGCGGTTCACGCTGCTCGCCGTAATCGTCATACTCCTCGCGCATACGGCTGCGGGGCGGCGTATATCTGGGCTCTTCATACGCCTCTTCCTCGTATCTCTGCCTTCTTGCGTTCGTTTCCGTCTCATTGCTTGTTTCCACGACCCCAATAAACTCCAAAACTCTTTTGAAGTTCAGGCCGGATTTCTGAGCCATTTCCAATTCCTCCAATTGCTGACGCGCCGTCTTCGCGCGAAAAAGGTTTTTTACTGCCTGCGTCCGAAGATCGCAGAGCCGATCCTCACTATTGTAGCGCCCTCCTGGGCGGCGATAAAGCAGTCGTTCGACATGCCCATCGACAGCGTATCCATATTCTCTCCGCCGCTTTCCTGGCGTATGCCGTCAAACAGGCGGCGCATCCTCTGAAAATACGGGCGAACTTCCTCCGCGTCCTGAACAATCGGCGCAACCGTCATAAGCCCCTTTACGATCAAGTGCGGATACGCCTTCATTTTCCTCACAAAATCCGACGTTTCCTCTTCCGAAATCCCGGCCTTGTTCGGATCATTGCCGATGTTCACTTCAATCAGCGCCTTCATTGTGCGCCCCGCTTTGTCAAGCGCCCTTTCCAGTGCCTCGCAAAGCTCGATTCTGTCTATGGACTGGATAACGGAGGCAAAGCGCGAAGCATACTTGGCTTTATTGGTCTGCATGCGCCCGATAATGTGAATATCGAACGCGCCATTCAGCGCATCCAGCTTCTCCATCGCTTCCTGCACTCGGTTTTCGCCGATTTGTTCAACGCCCGCTTCTTTGAGATACAGTATCCTCTCGGCGTCCACCGTCTTTGTAACCGGAAGAATCTTTACGCCGCCCCATTTTCCGCTCATATCATTCAGCGTATCATGAAGGCCTTTATACCTGAAAAGGATTTCTTCTTTATCCCTCATCCGCTCCTCCTATTCGATCAGAACATGCGAGCCTACGACGATCGCGCCTTCGACCATCGGGAATATCAGCGCTCTGTCGCCGTCCTGATGAATGACCTCAACCGGTATAAACGTTCCGCCCGGAACGTCAAAGAGTAATACGCCGTCCTGACCGTCGCGCTTAACAATCGCCTTTGCGGGAACCGAGAATCCGGAAAGATCCGTGCCCAACGCAGCAATGCCGCTTCTTTGATAGATCAGGGGGCCGATGGGATCCGTTACCGCAAGCTGCGCCATGACCGTCGTTCCGCTTTTCTGAACGCGCGATACGACGCCCGTATACACGAGATCCTCAAAGCCCTGCATCTGGAACGTGTACGTGTTTCCGATGACGGGATTCCACGAGCTGTCCTCGCTCAACACAACCATGTACCAGTTATTCTGATTCACAACGCGGAAGATATCCGTGTTCGTACGGCTTGACGAATCGCCCAGGCTTCCGCCCGCAAGCACGGTCTGCATTTTTGAAATGGTGAAATCCTCCATGGAATCCACGGTGAGTACATCTTCATATCCGTCCAGATAAAAGCTCACAATGCCGTCTCTGTCCGTCTGCTTGGCCGTGCGCCAGCCGTCGATGGTGCTGATCTTCTGCTTTTCTTCGTCGTAGTATTTGATGAGCTTGGTATCGCTTCGCATGTTGGCGCTCATGTACTGACGCCTTTCCTCCATGGACGATTCCAGCTGCTCTACAAGCTTTAAGAAGTTGCCGTTCGTGGTTCTTCTGACGAGGCTCTTAAGATCCAGCGCCTTCTGCTTGACCGTAAGATCGTACACCTCAAGCTGCGAATCCAATTCGTTTCCGAGAACCACCTTGTGGTACTGCTGTATGTTTTTGCGGATGTTGTTCAGCTCGTTAATCAGTCTTTCGCTGTATTCCAGAGAATACACATACGCCACCGGATCGCCCGCGCGAACCAGCGTGTGTTCGGGGGCAATGAACTCCACGCGGGAAACCTGTTTCTCGGAGTACAGCGTCTCGTCGCGAACGATTACGGCCTTCACCTGACGCACATCCTTGGCGACGGACGTGGTAACTACCGCGCTTTCACTGGTGGTAAATATGCTGTCCCTGAATATAAAAAGCACAATGGCCGCTACGAGCATCAGAAACACATAAAACCTTCCCGTTACGCGTACCTTAGCCATAATTCCGCCTCCGACGTATACCGCATCAACAAATGCGCATAATAAACCAGTATCCATAGATTATATACGAAAACTCGTTTCATTGCAACCTTCCTTTGCGAAAGGATTGACAATTTCACCCTTTAGCCCCTATAATTTAACCGGAAAAATGAAAAGAAGGGCGCGCATCATGCTGAAATTCACCCAAACCGCCATAGAAATCTTCAATTTCCCCATCCGCTATTACGGAATACTGATCGCCCTGGGCGTATTTTCAGGCGTATTCATCGCCGAGAAGCGGGAAAAGCGATACGGCTTTCCAAAGGATACCGTGATTGATTTAAGCCTGTGGGTACTTCCCATGTCGATCATCGGCGCAAGGCTGTACTACGTACTGTTCAATCTGGACTTCTACATTCAGGATCCCATTTCCGTGTTTTCCATCCGCTCCGGCGGCATGGCAATCTACGGCGGCATACTCTTTGGCATTCTCACGGGATTTCTGTTTTCAAAAAAGCGGAAGCTCTCCTTTTTCTCCCTTGCCGATCTCGCCGCGCCTTCTGTTGCGCTTGGACAGGCAGTCGGAAGATGGGGAAATTTCATCAATCAGGAAGCCTTCGGCATGGAAATAACCAATCCCGCCCTCCAGTTTTTTCCATTCGCCGTGTACATTGAGCGGCTGAATGCATGGCATGCCGCAGCATTTTTCTATGAATCCGTATGGTGCCTTTGTATCGTCTTTTCAATACTGCTGCTTGAAAAAAAGAAGGCGTTTGCATTTCCGGGCGCAGCGTTTATATATTACGCAGTGCTCTATTCGTTTGAGCGGGCAATCGTCGAGGGCATCCGAACGGACAGCCTGTATATTTCATCCATCCGCGTATCTCAGGCGCTGAGCGCACTTATCATTCTCCTATGCCTTGGGTATTTGCTGATATCCTCAAAGCCCTCAAAAAAGCGCCGCGCGGCGGCCGTACTGCCATCCGCGGCGGCGCTGACTGCGCTCATTGACGCCGTGTTTTCATTCGGCTTTACAAAGCCCCTGTTTATACCATCGCTCGCGATCAGCTCTGCGTTCTCGATATATCTGATATTCGTACGTTCCGTCAGCAGCAGAAAAAAAACGATAAATATCTGCACAGAAGCGGAAGCAGACAGAAATTAAAGCAAACCCTCATGCCGCCCGGCATTGAAAAATTTCTTCCGTTGGCCTGATAGGCGTACTGCGCATACTGCAGGCGCTCCAGAAGCTCCCTGTATTCCTGATTGTTGGGATCCATTCTCACAGCCTGCTGCGCATAATTGAGCGCGTTAATGCGGTTTCCGAGCCCCTCATTTGCAACCGCCATATAGTAACACCATCTCGGCCCGCGAACGGAAATCTGCGAAAGAAGATTCAGCGCCTCCTGATAATGGCCGCTGTTCAGGTAATTGCGAACCGCGCGCATATCCGCCGACTCATCCGCCCCGCCGGTATACGTGTTTTGCCCTCTTCCGGCATTATATTGATAGCCGCCAAAACCGCCGAAGCCGCCGAACGGGCCGTATCCCCCGTAGGATGCGCCCTGACCGCCGTACGGCCCCTGACCGTAGCCGGAATAGCCTGAAGAATTCTGTCCGGGCGTATACTTCTTATTTACGATCATGTCGTACGCCTCATTGATTTCCTTCATTTTCTGTTCGGCTTCGGGCGATCCCTGATTCACATCGGGATGATACTTTTTGGCCAGATTTCTATATGCTTTTTTGATCTCGTCGTCCGTGGCGCTATGCTCAACGCCCAGCACTCGATACGGATCCTGAATCATGTGGTCTTCTTTCCCTTTCTGTTCATTGCATCCTTCTTATAAACGTATTTCATCCATACGCCGGAATACAGTATATTTCTGAGAATCTCCGCATCCTGCACGATAGGCAGCTTTTCAAACGCCATCGCGCATTCCGCGATTTCCATCATAAGTATGCTGTGTACGCGCTCTTCGTAGTCTTCTTCGCATCTGATTGATGAAAGCGGATTATAAGCGCTCGCTTTTTCATCCTTCTTCAGATCGTCCCACGCATCCATTATATAGATATATCTTCCGAGTGCATAGCCCATATCCCTGAGAATATGCGCCCATTCGTCCTCACGCCACACAAACACTTCGGAAAGCAGCCGCCCAAAGCAGGATGCAGGCGCGTCTATATCCGATACGCGCTCCTTTTCGATTTCATGAAGCCGCTTAAGCTCTTTTTGTATGACCTGCGTTTTATGCGGATATTTGAGGCTCACCTTCTCGGCATTTTTTTGATAGAGCTTCGAAAGCGCGTATTTTACGCATTTCCCCTCGTCCTCCCAGCCGTCCAGCGCGCTTAAGTAGAACAAAAGCAGATTCATATCCGCCGCATATTCCGTCATTTCGCTGACGGAATACTTTCGTTTTCTGACGGGATGCGTTATGCACCGCGCTTCGCCCGCAATTTCCTCCGGCTCGTAGAGCGCGTTTAGCAAAAGCGCCAAAAACGTGCAGTCATAGCTCAAGGCAAGTCTGCCCGTATGCCCGCTGATCCCTTTCAGGCACGTGCATACGCCGCAGTACACCTCTTTAAAGCGAGCCGTCTGTTCGGTTGTAAGCTCTTCTGTATTTACGGTAACATAGCCAAACATCGTTCTCTACGCCTTCTTTTTAAACGTTGCGCCGCATTTACCGCAGGTAACCGTCTTTTCGCCGATGTGCCTGGGAAGCTTGAGCCACGCCTTGCACTGCGGGCAATGGTAATACAGATATACCTTGCGATTCTGAAAACGTACCTTCGCCTGCTTAAGATACATGGAAACGGGCGTATATTTCGACAGGAACCATTGATTCTCCTTTTCGCGGGCGGGGATATTTTTTGACAGCATGCGAAACAGCGAGTATATCCACATGGCAGTTGAAAGAATGCTGCCGATCAATAAGCCGAAGATGCTCGAAATCAGGCTTAAAATTACAGCTGTAATCAGAAGCGCAAAAGTCAATTGGTCCGTGCCGCGTCTGCCGATAAAAAAACGATACATGGAATTCTGAAATTTGTTCATTGTAATCCCTCCGGTGTGTTCGGCGCTTTCTATTCGCCGTGTCTTTATTATAGCACGCAAAGAGAGGCGCATAAACGGAAATAATGTGATATAAACTTGAAATCTGCAGAGCAAAATACGCCGTTTGTTATTTACCTTACGATTTCGATGCTTTTTCGTTACCTGTGTAAAGTTTGTCAGCGAATTGTAGCGAAAGCTCAATACATTGGAAATGTATGATTTTCGATCCTGTGATACAATATAAAGTGCGTTTTTATGTCATAAGCAAGGAGGCGGCTGTATGCGTAAAGAAGATATGCGTTTGTCCTTTCAGGGCATCCGCGTTTTTGCGCGCATTTATACGCCGGATACTCCCTCCATTCAGCACCGCGCCCTCTTTGTTTCTTCGCCCGCATCCGACCTCACAGCCTGGAACAAGCTTGCGGAAATGCTCGCATCGTCCGGCTGCCTCGTCGTATGCGCCGATCTTCCGGGCTTCGGCAAGTGCCCCGCATCCGCGTCCGCGCCTCAGGATAACGACACCCGCGCCCAGATCCTCTGGGGAATATTGGACGAAGTGGAGAAAAGCCGCGCAGAGGAGCAGACGAAATGGCATTTGATCGGCCACGGAAACGGCGCGGCAGCCGTGATGACCATGGCGCTGTATCAGCCGGACAGCACGCTTTCCCGCGTACTGTTGAGCCCCGTCGTCGAACGCTTTCTGGTTTCGCCCCTTCACGCCTTCCTCATATCCAAAGGCGGAAAAGGTCTGATCGAAGCCTGGCACAAGCACTACATACTCAATAAAAAGCGCTTTAAGAAGCTCGCCGAAAAGATTTACGGCAGGAGTGTGAAAAAAGAGCGTCTGCTTTCCCTGAACCGCATGCTGAGCCGAAAAAACACTGCGCAGCTCATGTACAAGGTTTTGAAGGACGGCTATCGGCTCAGCGATGCGGCATACGAAATCAAGACCCCGCTCATGCTGATCTGGGGTCTTGAAGATAAGATTTTCGGCGGTCAGATTCCCCTGAAACTTAAAAAGCAGCTGCCGGAAGCGGAAAAGCATCTGGTGCGCGCCGCGCACATGGCGATGGAAACGCACCCGGATATGCTTCGCGATTACCTTCGCGGCTGGTTCCGCTTTTCAGAGGGCAGAGAAAAAGCGCTCATTCGCCCTACGGCCGCAAGAGGACAGGATAAACGCTGAACGGCTCGTCCTCAATCGACGCATACGCGCGGTATTCGTGCATCTCATCTCCCCGAAGCGAAAGCCTGTCCCATTTTCCCTTTACGGGCTCAAACCACATTTCGGGGTTTTCGGGATCCCACGTTACCGTGAGCGGCGCGGGTGCGCCCATGCATGCAAACAGCATCGGCCCTCTCATAAGCGCCCAGCGCTCCTTCCCGTAGATCTGCTCCGCGCCCGTATATTTTACTCCCTTCATTATGAACGGAAATTCCATTTCGAAAATGTCGCCCGCGCGTACGTTTTCTTTTTTTATATAGAAGGATTTCCCATCCTCACACGCCCAGCGCGGATGGCGCAGATAGAGGGTAAAGGGCCGATCGCAGTTATGGATTTTTACCAGCACGCGCCCGTTTTCGGGCATATCCGTATGCACCGAAAGCTTTACGCCGTTTTCAAGCGCGGCTTCGCTTTGGGCGTAGAGGTTGATGTATACTTCATCCTCCGCATATGAATACAGAAACTGCGGAAGCAGTCCCGCAAGCCGCGTACCCAGAGAGGCGCAGCAGGTCGCACGGTCGAGCCAGCGCATATCCTTGTGCTTCTCAAGGAAATTGAGATAATGATATCCCCGGTCGGAAACCTGCGAAGCCAGAAGCACGTTATAAAGGGAGGATTCGATTTCATCCATGTAATGCGCGTTATCCGGTTCAAGCAGATGCATTCTTTGATTGAGAAGCACCCAGAAATTGGTGGAACACAGTTCATTATAGTTGTGATTGGGGCTCAGCCAATTGCAGCCGGGGAAATACCGATCGTTTTCACACATGGAGATTCCGCCGCCCACATGCTGCCACTTGTCCTCATACATATGAAGCGCGCTCTTTACGGCGGTCAGATATTTCGGATCGCCCGTAGCTCTGAAGATGTCATGATAGCCTTCCAGCGTCGTTAAAAGCGTTGAATGCGGATGATTGCCCGGATGCTCGTAAATCGCCCTGTGATCGCCTTTGATCAGCTGGTCAAGCCACCAGTCTTCCTTATAATACATAAGCGCGGTATCGATATCCTCTTTCTTCCCGATCGGAGAGGTATATACGCGGGTACAAGCGAGTATTCCCTGAAAGCCCAGATTCATATCCTTCACATACGGAAGCACTTCGGATCTGTTGAACCAGTCGCTCATGCCGCGCGCCAGCGAAAACGCCTTTTCGTTTCCCGCGAAGCCCGCGTCCAGGAGCCCAAAGGTAATCCATGCGCGCGTGTAATTCGGGTATTCGCGCGTTTTGAATTCATCTCTTGTGATTGGAATCAGAAAGCCGTCGTCATCTTTGCACTGCGCAATTTCGTCTACGATCGCGTCTGCCATATCGCGAAGGGCTTTATCCTCCTTCCATAAAAGCGACGTACACGCGCCCATCAGAAATTCGCCTGCGGTCTGACCCTTCAAATTGTTTTCAAAATGCCCGTCCCCGAATGCATACGGAACGCCCGGCGACTTTTTCCCCTTATGCACGCGGTACCAATAGAGAATTCTGTCAAGATCGAAGCCCTTCAAAAAGCCAATATTGTTTTCAAACATCCTCTGAAAAACGCCGCCCGTAAGAGATACTCCGCTCATAGGCTGAGATACACGGTTGGAAACTCTGAATTTCATTTCGATCGACCTCCTCATGAAGAATGTAGCATACAGCTTCTCAGATGTAAACGGCTTTCGCGCACAAAGTATATGTTAATTTATGAATCTTCCACTGATGCATATTGCATTTTTATCCAATCGGGAGTATACTGAATTTCGAAAAATATCGAAAGAAAGGGGAAGCGAAAATGAACAACAGATTCCGCACTGCTGACGTAAATAATCATTCCGCTTGCCCGCAGAATAAGATATAGATATATAAAAATATCTTCTGTCTATGCTTATCGCCGGGCGAGTCAAACTCACCCGGCGTTTTTGTGCGTAAAAAACGAATTGGAGGAAAATATGGCATCCAGAAAGCTGAAACTTTTAGTCGACATGATGAAGGGCAACCGCCTGCGCTATTTCGGCGCCGTGGCTGCCGTGGGCGTGACGAGCGTTGTAGGCTTCATATCGCCAAGCGTTCTCGGCGGAATTGCCGATGCGCTCACAAGCAAGGCAAAGGGAACCAACGATCCGCTCAATTTCCCCGCTTTCCTGAACCGCTTTTACTATCAGCGCGGGGGACTTGATTACGTAGTGAGTCACCTTTGGATTGCGGCGCTGATCATCATCGCACTCTACGTATTAAACGGCTGCTTCCAGTATTTCAGAAGCCGCTGGACGGCCACCGCATCGGAAGCAATCGCCAAAAACATGCGGGATCGGCTCTACACACACCTTCAGTCCCTCCCCTACGATTATCATGTGAAAGCCAAGACCGGCGACCTCATTCAAAGGTGCACATCCGACGTTGAAACCATCCGCCGCTTTTTGCAGACGCAGGTGGTTGAAGTGTTCCGCGCGGTGCTCATGCTGATCGTGGCGCTCACACTGATGCTTCAGATGAACGTGAAAATGACGCTGGTCAGCATGGTACTGGTGCCGTTTCTGTTCGTATTCGCCATGTGGTTTTTTAAATGGGTTCGAAAGAGCTTCCAGCTGTCCGACGAAGCCGAAGGCAAGATGAGCGCCGTACTTCAGGAAAACCTGACGGGCGTTCGCGTGGTGCGCGCATTCGGAAGGCAGCAGTTTGAAATCGACAAGTTCAACGAAGCCAACGACGATCTCTGGAAAAAGAGCAGAAGGCTTTGCAATCTCCTGGCGATATACTGGTCCGGAAGCGACCTTCTGAGCATGGCGCAGACGGGCGTTACGCTGGTTTACGGCGTGTTTCTGGCCGCCAGTGCAAACGACATACTCTCCATCGGCGACATGACCAAATTCGTAACCTACATATCAATGCTGCTCTGGCCCATCCGACAGATGGGACGAATCCTGTCCGATATGGGCAAATCCCTGGTCGCCTTCGACCGAATCGACGAGATTTTGGTAGCCAAGAGCGAAGAGGACGATGAAGACGCAGTCTGCGCGCCGATTGAGGGCGATATCGTATTCGATCATGTGGGCTTTGAATATGAGAGAATGAATCCTGTTCTGATCGATATCGACTTCACCGTAAAGGCCGGTCAGACAGTTGCCGTATTGGGCGCGACGGGAACGGGAAAATCCACGCTTATGCACCTGCTTCAAAGGCTTTACGATGTAGAAGACGGGCGCGGCGAAATCAGAATCGGCGGCGTGAACATCAAAAAGATCAGGAAATCCCACTTAAGGAGCCGCATCGGCCTCATTCTTCAGGAGCCGTTTTTATATTCGAGAACGGTAAGAAACAATATCGGCATCGCCGTAAAGAATCCCACCGATGAAATGATCTTTGACGCCGCCAGGACCGCCTGCGCGCATGATTTTATACAGGATTTTGAAAACGGCTACGATACGCTGGTCGGCGAAAGAGGCGTAACGCTGTCGGGCGGACAGAAGCAGCGCGTGGCGATTGCAAGAACGCTGCTTAAGCAAAACGATATTCTCATCTTCGACGACTCCCTCTCCGCCGTGGACACGGAGACCGATAAAGCCATCCGCGAAGCGCTCAAAGAGCAGAAAAAGGAAGGCGGAACCTGCGCGACCACGTTTATCATCTCCCACCGCCTGACCACACTTGCGGAGGCCGACGTGATAATCGTACTGCAGAACGGCCGCGTGGCACAGAATGGTTCCCATGACGAGCTGATCCATGAAGACGGTCTGTACCGGAGAATCTACATGATTCAGACGGCGCTGGAGGAAGAGCTCAATCAGACCGAAAAAACCGCATAAAGGAGGGAAAAGTTTATGCAGTTTCAGGAAGAACAGGATTATAACAAACGATTTGACGCATCGCTCTGGAAAAAACTGTTAAAATACGCCAAGCCCTTTCACAAGCATCTGATTCTCGTCTGCCTGCTGATGATTTTCAGCGCTTATCTCGACGTACAGATTCCGCTTCTTACCCGTGAAGCCATCGACGTTTACATCCAGAACCATACTCTGGAGGGCTTCGGTTTCTTTGTCATCCGCTATACGCTGGTGGTGCTTGCGCAGGTTGCATGCATATTCTCCTTCTGTTTCATATCGGGCAAGGTGGAGGTAGGCATGACCCACCGCATCCGAAAAATCGGCTTTCTGCGCCTTCAGGAGCTCTCCTTTTCCTTCTATGACAAGACGCCCGTCGGCTACCTGATCGCCCGCATGACCAGCGATACTCAGCGCATCGGCGACACCATCGGCTGGGGCCTGATCGACCTTATGTGGGGCGCGGGCTATGTCGTCATGTCGGCATTCACGATGCTGACGCTTGATTGGAAGCTGGGGCTTGCCGTGCTTTCCGTAATCCCGGTAATCGCAGTGGTCGCCATGTACTTCCAGAAAAAGATCCTCAAAAGCTACCGCGAAGTAAGAAAGACGAACTCCAAGATCACGGGCGCGTTCAACGAGGGCATCATGGGCGCGAAAACCACCAAGACGCTCGTTCGCGAAGAGGCCAACAACGAGGAATTTGTAGAGCTTACGCACAATATGAAGCGCAATTCCATCCGCGCCGCGCTCAACAGCTCGCTCCTTTTCCCCATCGTCATGTCTTTAGGCTCCATCGCCATCGCCTTTACCCTCTGGCAGGGCGGCGCTAAGGTATTCAGCGTAAATGCCGCGCTCACCGTGGGTACGCTGACCGCGTTTGTAAACTACGCCAGCAACATCTTTGAGCCCATCGTAAGCATCGTGCGCACCTTTGCGGACATGCAGAACAGCCAGGCAGCAGGCGAGCGCGTAATCACGATGCTGGAAACCGAACCGGAAATCAAGGACTCCGAGGCGGTTCAAAAGGAATTCGGCAGCAACCTGAACCCCGACCGCTCGAACTGGCCCGAATTGATCGGCGATATCGAGTTTGAAAACGTATCCTTCCAGTACTCCGGCGGCGAAAAGGTGCTGAAAAACTTCAGCCTCAAGGTAAAAGCCGGCGAAACCATCGCGCTGGTCGGCGAAACCGGAAGCGGAAAGAGCACCATTGTAAACCTGATCTGCCGCTTCTACGAGCCCACCGAGGGCAGAATCCTGATCGACGGCACGGACTACAAAGAGCGCTCTCAGCTCTGGCTTCAATCGCATCTGGGCTACGTGCTTCAGCAGCCCCACCTCTTCTCCGGCACCATCCGCGACAACATTCGCTACGGAAGACTCGACGCATCAAACGAAGAAATTGAGAAGGTCGCCCGGATGGTGGACGCGGAGGAATTCATACAGAAGTTTGAAAAGGGCTACGATACCGACGTCGGAGAAGGTGGAAACCGCCTGTCCACGGGCCAAAAGCAGTTGGTTTCCTTCGCCCGCGCACTGATTGCCAACCCCGCCATATTTGTACTGGACGAGGCAACGAGCTCGGTAGACACCGAAACCGAACAGAAGATTCAAAAGGCCATCGAAACATCGCTCGAAGGCCGCACCAGCTTCATCATCGCCCACCGTCTCTCCACCATTCGCTCCGCCGACAGAATTCTGGTCATCCAGCACGGCGAAGTAACCGAATCCGGTTCTCACAAAGAGCTCATTCAAAAACGAGGCTACTACTACAACCTCTACGCCAACCAGTTCAGCGAGGAACGCGAACAGGCGCTGTTGGGAAAAGCGACATTATAACGGATACGCTACGCAAGCAGCAAGCCCCCGGAACGATTTCAATATCGTACCGGGGGCTTGCTGCTTGCTGCGGAATCAACGTTTCCGGCGAAGTGCGATGCCCTTCGCGTAAGCATCCGCTCTCCCTTTTTAAGGCCGGTAAGCCGGCAGCTTCTTCTTATTTACACTTTTTGTTATTTAAATTTCCTTCCAAAGGACTTACATACCCGCCAAAATGAACAGCGTCCGATCGGATCAAATTCTGCGCAATTTCTTTCCCTCCTGCCGTCCCCGCTTGCAGGGAAGAACGGCCTATCACAGCGAGACGGAAGGGGGGCGGTTGCTTTTGTGCTGACTTTCGTTTTATTGCCGATGCTCTGCGGGAAACGAGCAGGCGCGTAGCCCTTCAGGCGCTTATTTGCGATTCATGCTTCCATATGCTCTGCCAGGCTCTATCCATCCTTCTGTTTTTCCTCCGCACTTCTGATTGTCTGCCTGAACTGAAGCGGCGTTTGCGTGGTGTACTGCTTAAAGCGGCGGATATAGCTGGAAACATCCGAGTAGCCGACCTCCGTACAGATGTCCTTGATCGATTTATCCGTCTCCTTCAGAAGCTTCTTCGAATGCTCCATTCTAAGCATAGTCAGGTAATCGGACGGCGTCATGCGCATATTTTCCTTGAATTCGATGGAAAGTCGGGTGGTTGTGAGCGAAAATTCCTCCGCAACCTGTGAAAGCGTAAAGCCCGGATCCGTATACATTTTCGCCATATACTGAAGGATATTCTGAATCAGCGGCTGATGATCCTTCTCACGGCTGTTTTCCATGATGCCGGCGCACACTTTCCTGAGAATCCCGTCCAGTTCGTCGATCGAACGGCAGTTGGAAAGTGTGAACAGGTCGTAATACTTGATTGCCTCCTGATCACTCGAACCGGCAATGGAGATAATCGCGGCGATGACCTCGTTATAAATCTGCCTGAATGCAACCATGGACAAGTTTGCATTTCTCAAAAACATCAAAAGTTCGTCGAGCTTTTGATTCATATCCACGCTGTTTCCGAACGACATCGCCTGCTTGATGGCTTCGATGTAGTTTCTCGCCTGCGGAATGAGGCTTTGCGTAGAGCTTCCAACCTCCGAAAAGCTCAAAAGCCGCATTTCGCCCGCCACAAAACGCCCGTCATAAGCGCTCGTCGCTTCCAGACAGGCAGCGGGCATATCTCCGAAATCCTCATGTATGCCGCTCACGGCGACAGGAATTCTGAAGCTTACAATATCGGGAAGGCGTGAGATGTCAAGCGCGAACTTTTTGAGACTCTCATCGTCGTCGGAAAATGCCGCAATCAGAAGCTGGTCGTAGCCCAAAAGATCGGTGCCCGCGCATGAAACGCCCTCCGGCGCGGCGGCAAGAATCGTTTCCGCGGAAACGCCCACATTATCCTTAGGCAATCCAAGAAGCAGTATCTCAAAGAAGGCCTTTTCAATATCCAGCCCTACCTCCTTCGCCTTTTCAGTCGCCGCCTCCTTATTTTCAAACCTTCCCTTTACCAGCTGATTCACAAACTGATTTCTTCTTGCAGGCAGGCTCTTTTCAAGCTCCGTGTCAAGATCCCGGTTTTTTCCGACCAGCGTATGAATGCCTTCTCTGATTACGTCGATATTGTCGGCATAAGCATCCTCATCGGTTGCAAACTGCGCGCTCATATCGCGGATCATCCGGTAATTGCTGCGGGAAATCAGTATCATAAAGCCCAGGCACGGAAGCGTGAAGGCAAGCAAAATCACAACAAAGCCGCTCCAGCCGCTGGCCACAGTCTTCGAAATGCTGGTAAGCGGTATGGCGGTAAAGAATGAAAAGCCCTCGATATCACCGGGCATTGCGATAAACAGGTACATTCTGCCCGCAACCAGCTTTTCATATATTTCCGTCTGCGCCGCGCCGTTCGCCGCCTGCTTTACATACGCATCATCCAGCGAAAAGGTCTCGCCCGAGGCGACGATTTCGCCGTTAAAAAGTATATACCGATTGCCGCCGTCTGCGATTTCGTCCTCCATAAACCTTTTGTAGCGCTCCTCGGGAATAAAGAACACGGCGCAGCCGGACGCATTCGCTTTATCGATTCCAAGCGGGAGTATATATGTGAGCATATTTCTCTCTTCCGCGCTCACAAGATTGTTTACCACCAGCTGGCTTTCAATTACGCTCGTCTCGCCCTTTTTTTCGATTCTTTCAAGAACATCTTTTTCCGACGTCGTCTCGTATGCCACCGTTTCGGAGAAGAACGTTTCCTTTTTCACGCGTACATCCGCGCCGTATACCCATTCGTCCCCGTAGAAGTGTACGTACAGCTGATCGCAGAAATCGTAATACAGGCCATAGGGCGCAAGCGCCGCCATGATCTCGTTCGCGTTTTCTTCCCCCGGATTCCCGGACGCAACCGAAAGCCCCAGCTGTTCGGCAATTCCCATCATCAGCTGAATATGATTTTCGCTCTGATATCTGACGCTTGCAAGCTTATTGGTCTGCGCATCCTGCGTGCTTTCGTATATGGTTTTGTGAAAATGGATATACATATACGCCACAATGCACGTAATCAATATCATCAATATCAGAATATATGAAAGCGTGTACCTGACAAACGTGCTTTTCAGATAATACCGGATTCTATGCTTCACCAATACGCCCCCGTATCCCGATGCAAATTTCGAAAACACTTTTCCATAATATCATAATAGCAATTATATCACATATCCCATGCCACCGCAAGCGCGGAAACCGGCGGTAGGACGGACAAAAAAACGGAGGCATTCAACGAAAATCCGTTAAATGCCTCTTTACCGCTCCGCAAGCGATCTCAGTTCTCCGACTTATTGAATACTCTGCTCGGAAAAACCGATGCGGCTGTTCAATCCGCAGGAGCAATCTCCGGAGCATCGGTAATATTAAAGAAAACCTCCGGCGAAAGCGAGCGTACAATTCCCGGTACTTCTACAGAATTGATATGTGAACGGCTTACATTCGCTCTTTCAGCCGATTGTTCCCGAAACAGTCCGCGCATCTTTCCAAGCGCCCGAATGCGGCTGTTAACCGTCAAATCTTCTTTTTTATTCATCCTTCTTCCCCTTCGCAAAGCTCCGTGAGCATCAGAAATGCGATGCCCTGTCCGTATGCGGTGGGGGTGATCGAGATGTTTTTGTAGAAATCGAGCGTGTGTCCCATGCCGGTGCCATTGGAAACACCCTGCACGGTACCGTCCTCCGCAATTCTTTCGATGACGGCGGCGGCGGCTTTCATGCCCATATCCCTGTATTTCTCATCGATATAGCCAAGACGAATGCCCTTCAAAACGCCGCAGGCGATGCCCGCCGTACAGCTGGTTTCAAGATAGGTTTCTTCTACATCCAGAAGCGTTGTAAACATGCCGTTTTCGCGCTGAAGCTTCCACAGGGCGAGCACCTGATCATTGAGACATGCAAGCACATAGCGCGCAACCGCCGAATCCCTTCCGACCATCTCCACAAATTCCACCGAGGACATTACCGCCCAGGCGTTTCCTCTGCCCCAGAAGGCTTCGGCAAAATTGTGCCTTCTGTCAAACGTCCAGCCGTGATACCAAAGACCCGTGATCTTATCCTGAAGATACCGGATATGAATCAGGAACTGATAGCCGGCTTCCTCCACCCATTCCTTATTGCCGAGCACCAGACCCGCCTTTAAAAGGAACAAAACCGTCATAAACAGCGTATCGTCCCACAGCTGCTCGTAGTGACGGTTCCAGACCGTGCAGTGCTGAAGGCCGCCAAGCTCCGTTCTCGGCATTTCGTTCATGACCCATTCGGCCCAGGAGAGTATGTGCGGAAGATATTCCTCGTTCTTCGTCTCCTCGTACATAAACGTAAGCGCAAGCATCGGCGCTACGGTGTTTACGTTTCTGTGTGGCTTTTCCATGGTAAATCTGCGGGCATACCAGCTTTCAAGATAGTCAAGTATATTCTTATCGCCCGTCTTTTTATATGTTTTCCATACGCCGTACAGCGCGACGCCCGTCGGCCATTCCCAATTATCCATTGTAAGATGGCCGCTGCTGACATCCTCCGTATCGGGCAATTTCAATCGTTCAAGTACAAGATTTGCAATATTCTCATAGTTCATCGCCATATCCTTTACCCTCCCGAGATTTCTTATGTTATGAAACTATTATACCCTTCGCTTTGGGGAATGTCAAACAAAAATGTAAGCGCATTCATTTTAAAATCCGGCGCTTACATTTCACAAAAAATCTTACAGTATGCCGTTCAGGAATATTTCGATACCAACGATAATCAATATTGAGCCGCCCAAAATCCCAGCCCTTCGGGCAAGCTTCACGCCGAATCTTTTGCCGATTGCAAGGCCGCCGATGCAGATGATATAGGTGGTAACCGCTATCAGCACGCAGCAGATCAACGCCGTAATAAAACTGTAATCGAATATCGTAAAGCCCACCGACAGCGCGTCGATGGAGGTCGCAACGCCTTCCATCATAAGCGCCAGAAAGCCGACCGCAGGTTTCTCATCAGCCGCATCATTCGATTTTATGCTGTCATAGAGCATTTTTCCGCCGATAAAGCAAAGGAGAATCAGCGCAATACACGGGATCAGCTTTTCGACGGCGGTAAAATAGCCGACAACGATATGTACAATTGTCCAGCCTATGAGCGGCATGGCAAACTGAAAAAGCGCAAAAACGCCGGCAATCAGGCTCATTCTTCCCTTTTTCATGCCCGGTTCGTTTAATCCGTTTGCCAGCGACACAGAAAACGCATCCATTGCAAGCCCAACCCCGAGCAAAATGCTTTGCAGCAAAAATACGGCGCTTATGTTCATTGCCCCTTTACCCGCCCTTTCCAGCCGGCTCATACCGTCCAGTCAAACAGTTTCCGGCGATTATCTCATTTATAGAATTGCAAATCAACTGCCGTCGAATTAATTCTGTCTTTTGTTTTCCGTACTCGCCGTTTCAAAAAGCGTTTGATGTATACAAGAAGCTTCCATACCAGAAAAGCCGCGCCGAACGAAAGCGCCCAATCAAGCATAGTTTTCCCTTCCCTACGTCATATTCTATCCCCTCTCATAATATCCGTCTGCGTCCAAAATTGTTTTCCGTTCGCCGCGCCGAATGCAATAGAAACGCCCCGGAAGAAAAAGCTTCCGAAGCGTTCCAATGTATGCTTACGCGTCAATCGAGGAATTCGATATACTCTATTCCCCTGAGCGCGTCCGTTTCCCTTACGGCGCCCAGGCCCGTTACGGTTGACGTGGTCATGAACGTTCCCTTTCTAAAGAACAGCCCCAGAAACGGCAGCTCCTCGGCAATCTTCAATTGCATCTGGCTGAACAGGATTTTGAACTGCGTTTCATCGGTAGTTTCGTAGATTGCCGTCAGGAAGTTTTTCATGCCGCCGTCTTCATACTGAGAATAGTTCATTCTTCCGTCGCTCGCCAAAAGGAAGGTAAGATCCGGAAGCAGCGACATGTTCACAGCGCACAGCGCCAGATCAAAATCGTGATTGGCGAGCCGCTTCTGAACCGCCGAAAGGCTCAGCGTTTCAACAGTCACATTGATGCCCAGCGGGCGCAGCTGATCGCGAATCATCTCTGCGGCATGCGTTCTCGTAGCCGCCGTATCGTCGATATAGGTAATCAGTGTAAAGTCCAGCTGCTCAAGCACGCCGTCTACTACTTGATCCAATATGCCGTCGCCGTTGAAATCGCCCCAGCCCGCTTCATAGAGCAGCTGCATGGCGCGTTCCTTCGATTCAAAGTACACGGCGGACTGCGGTTCATACAGCCAGCTTCCGGGAACCACGGGAACCTCCGCCTCCGTAACCATGTCCATATAGATATTGGAGGCAATGCCGGTGATATCAATGGCGTACATAAGCGCCTGTCGGGTTTTTACCGATGCAAACTGAACCGTATCGATATTGGGAATCAGCATTTCATAGGTAAGCGTGGTATAGTCGACGCTCGTGCGGTCGGACAACAGCCTTCCAAGCGCCGCCGACTGCGAACGCGTCGCCATAGCATCGATCTCGCCGGTGCTGAGCGCTTTTAAAGCGTCGCCCGTCTCGTTATATCGATAGCCGTAAATCGACTGGATCACGGGCGCTTTTTTCCACCAATAGGGATTTGCGTCCACGCGCAGCCAGTCAAGTTCGTAATTCATATACCAGTACGGCCCGGTTCCAACGGCGGTTTCCCAAGTGACGGAATTCCTCTGAAGCACAGGGAAGGTCATCGCGTACAGCGTGAGCAGAGATTCATATTTCCCCGTCACCTTCAGGGTATAAAGATCCGTAACCTCCATGCTCTTTATGTACTGACAGCGGGAATAATACGGGCTTCCGTTATCGCCGAGCGCGAGAATGCGCTGATAAGTCTCGTAAACGTCCTGCGCGGAGAGATACGTGCCGTCATGAAAACGCACATTATCGCGCAGCTTAAACGTAAACACGCTTTCCTCCACCGTCCAGGAAAGCGCCAGCTCGCCCGTAGGCTTGAGCTCGTCGTCAAAATCGATGACAGACTCAAATACCAATTCGTTTATATTGATCAGATCCCGCTGATTGCACACCAGCGGATTGAGCGCAGCGCCCTCGGCGCTTACAAGCCCAACGACAAAGGAAGGAACCTCCGACGCAAGCGCAGGAACGCTCCCCGAGAAAACCGAGGTCAGCACAAAAACCGTGAGAATCAGAAATTTACCGATATGCTTCTTTATAGTAATCATAAGCCTTCTTAACCTTATTTACGTAGTTCCTGGTGGCGGGCGACGACTCGGGAACGGCTTTCAGCACGCGTCCGTCATCGGAGTATTCGGGATTTTTGAGCCATTCGTCCACTTTCCCCTGTCCCGCATGATAGGCGGCTATGGTATTGATCAGGCAGCCGTCATAGCGGCTCAGAAGAAAATTCACATACCAGCAGCCATATCTGAGCGAGGTTTCCGCTTCAAACAGCAAATCCGGCGAATACGCGCTTTTTTCGCCCAGCTTTCCTGCGATCCAGCCGCCTGTATCCGGCATAATCTGCATCAGCCCTCTTGCGCCCTTATCGGACACAGCCCGCGGATTGTAGGAGGATTCCGTGGCCACAAACGCTGCGATCAGCTCCGGCGGCATGTTGTACCTTGATGCATGGAAGCGAATCTCGTCTTCCATTCTGACAGGATAGCGCCATCTTTGATATGCGCCCGGAAGGATGAACACAAACGCAATCAGCGCAATTATCAGCAGTAAATGTCCCGTTCCGGTCTTTTTTCTTCTCATTCATTCTCCATGCGGTGAAGCTTCTTTTCAAGCGCATTGTAAAGGCTTGTAAGCTCAGCGCACATCTTCTCCACCGTTCTTCTGTTGTCGATGATTACGGTGGCGTGGGCTTCCTTTTCCTCCAGCGACATCTGCGAATTGATTCTGGCCTCTGCCTGTTCCTCGGTAAGGCCGTCTCTCTTCACAAGCCGCTCCAGCTGACGCTCGTAATCCAGCGAAATGAGCCATGTTTCATCGCAAAGCGCATCCATGCCGGTCTCGAAAAGCAGCGGTACATTCAATATCACGATCGGCACGCCTTCCGCCTCGGCCTTCTCCACATCGTCCATCATCGCCTTCTGAATGGCAGGATGCGTGATGGAATCCAAAATGCGGCGCTGAAGGGGATCGGAAAACACAATGTCCCCCAGCTTCCTTCGGTTCAGCGTTCCGTCCTCATTGAATACCTCGTCTCCAAACACCTCCCTGAGTTTAGGAAGCAAGGGGCCGCCGGGCGCGGTCATGCTGCGGGAAATGGCGTCGGCGTCCAGGCATCTGGCTCCGATGGATTCCAGATGGCGCGCCGCCTCCGATTTGCCCGATGCGATACCACCCGTCAGGCCTACGATATATACCTTACGATTTACACTCATTCCAGTTACCTCCCGTTGAAAGCTCCGCGCGCAGCGGGACGTCCATCTGAAGCACGGACTCCATACCGTCGATCAAAAGCCTTTCCACTGTTTCTCTTTCATCCAAAGGCGCTTCGACGATCAATTCATCGTGCACCTGAAGTATCAGTCTCGCTTTCAGCCCCTCTTTTTTCAGCATCTCATCCACCTTCACCATCGCGATTTTGATGATGTCGGCCGCTGTTCCCTGAATGGGGCTGTTCATGGCGGCGCGTTCCCCGAAGGAACGCATGTTGTAGCTGGCGCTTTGAAGCTCGGGCAGATATCTGCGTCTTGAAAACAGCGTGCTCACATAGCCCTGCGCCTTGCCGAGCGCTACCTGTTCATCCATATATTTTTTCACGTACGGATAACGCGCGTTGTATTTTTCGATAAACTCAGCCGCTTCCCGGCGGGAAACCCCGATGTTCCTGGCAAGCCCGAAATCGGATATACCGTACACAATACCGAAGTTTACCGCCTTGGCGTTTGAGCGCATTTCACGCGTCACCTGATCGATGGAAACGCCGTATACCTCCGCAGCCGTTCTGGTATGGATATCCTGATCCTTATTGAACGCGTCCTGCATGGCGGGATCCCCCGACATATGCGCAAGCACGCGAAGCTCTATCTGCGAATAGTCCGCGTCCACCAGAACGCATCCTTCTTCCGCGATAAAAGCGGTTCTGATTTCCCTGCCCAATTCCGTTCTGACAGGGATGTTCTGCAGGTTCGGGTCTCTTGAGCTTATGCGCCCGGTTCCGGTGACCGCCTGTTCAAAGGAGGTATGAATGCGCCCGTCCTTCGAAATTTTCGGAAGCATGCCGTCTACATAGGTGCTTGACAGCTTCTGGTATTTCCGGTATTCCAGTATTTTTTCGCAGATCGGATACTCGCCGGAAAGCTCCTCCAGCACCTCCGCTGCGGTCGACATCTTCGACTTTTTGCCGCCGGGCACGGGAAGATTCAAATCCTCAAAGAGAAGCTTTGAAAGCTGCTTGGGCGAATTCAGGTTTATGCCGTTTCCGTAATCACCCGCAAGAGAGCGAATCTCATGCGTGATTGCCTCTATTCTTTCGGCATACTTTTCTCCGAGCTTTTGTAAATACGCTCCGTCTGCCCGAAAACCGGCTTTCTCCATATCCTTAAGCACAAACGCCAGCGGCATTTCAACATTTTTATATAAATCGGTAAGCCCGTTCTTCTCCATCTGCGCCTTTTGAATCCGAATCAGGGCCATAAGGCTTTCGGCTGGACAGCTGATGTTAAATTCCACGTTTTCAAGCGCGCATGCGTCTTCCAGCGTTCCGGCGCTTCTCTGCGGGTTTAATACGTAACCCGCAAGCATGGTGTCCTCCGCTCTGTTTTTAAACGGCTGAATATCGCCCGGGAAGGATTTTATATTGTGAACGGCAATCCCCGTTCTTTCGCTTTTATAAAGCGGCATAAGCGCCGATACGATATCCTCGTTTGTAAGCCCGGGGCTTAACAAATCGCCGCCGATTTCCGCCGTCAGGGTTTCGCCCGTATCCAGACAGGCGGAGAAGCCTTCGCCGATATATACGGCCATAAGCCCGATTTCATTATCAAACCACTTTTCAATCTGGGCTTTGAGCGCCTGTGCGCCCTGCACCCTGACGACGGGCGGTTTATCCGCCGTCTCCTCTTTTACGCTCTCTTCCGCTTTCTTTCCTCCGTTTGATGCTTCCATCTCGCGGATACGCGCAACGAGAGAACGCAGTTTCAGCTTTTGCATAAGCGTAAAGGCATTTGAAAACTGCCCGAGCTTTGCATTTTCAAAATCAAATTCAATCGGCGCATGCCTGTCGATGGTTCCTAAGAATTTGCTCTCGATCGCCTGATCGCGGTAGGTGAGCAGCTTATTCTGAACGGAGCCCTTGAGTTCGTCCTGCGCCCTGTCAAGCGCGTTTTCCAAGGAGCCGAACTGATGGATGAGCTTCATCGCCGTCTTCTCTCCGATTCCGGGAACGCCCGGAATGTTGTCGGAAGCATCGCCCATCAATCCCTTGATATCCCTCATTTTAATAGGCTCTACGCCGTATTTTTCCTGTATCCATTCGGGCGTCACGCGCTCGGTATCGGTGATGCCGCGCTTGGTGTAGAGTATCGTGGTTCTTTCGCCCGCCAGCTGATAGGAGTCGCGGTCGCCCGTCACAATCAGCGCGTCAACGCCCGTTTCCTCGCAGATGCGGCTGATCGTGCCCAGAATGTCGTCCGCCTCATATCCCGCAAGGCCCAGCTGCGCAATACCGGCAAGCGTCAGAATTTCCCGGATTCGCACAATCTGCGTCTTCATTTCCTCGGGCGTCGGGGCGCGGCCGGCTTTATACTCTGAAAACCTTTCGTGCCGGAAGGTCTTTCCATGCTCGTCAAAGGCAACCAGACAATACTGAGGCTTTTCCTCCTCAATCACCTTCAAAAGCATATTCAAAAAGCCGTAAATCGCATTGGTATACTCGCCCTCCCCATTGTCCATCAGGGGCAGCGCATGAAAGGCGCGATACATCAGGCTGTAACCATCCACCAGCACGATCTTTGAATTCATACGAATCCTCCACGGATATAGTTAATCAGTATTATTATACCGCAAACAATGAAAAAACGCAAATTTTTTTAGAATATAGACTTTTTACCGCGCACATGATAAAATAAAGCAGAAATTACGCTGACGGAGAAACAGAAATGAAATCATTTGCGAAATTTTTAACAGGTCTTGCAATCATCGCCGCGTTGCTCGTGGGCTACTACATCCTTTCTTCCTCCCTTCCCGCCGAGATGGACGTAAGCGTGACGGAGGCTTCCGCCATGCAGACGGAATTTCAGGCGCTGGAAGAACTCGTGGCCAACGGCCATTATGAAGGTATCACCTCCCTTGATGATATCAGTCGGTATTCCTTTGTCACAATAACCATCGAGGCCAGGAATTTTTCGCCCTTCCCCGCCGAATGGACGCAGTACACGCCCAAGGGTATCGAGGGCGATATGCTCGTTTACATGCAGGACGCGGGTCCCAAGGATATCCGCCCCTTTCAGACGGACGATTTCTACGTAACGATCCTAACCGAAAACCCCACCGCAGAAAGAAGCGGCTGGCTGGAATACTACATCTTCGGAAGATTCCACTCCCTTCTGATCGAGCCCAAGAAGGCGTAGGAGCAAAGCGGATCGTTTTTTCCGTACCGGCGGTGCAACAACCGGAATTCACCGTTATGGTATATGTTCAAACGAGCATGCCATCCCCGAAATAATAAACCGCCCCGACGAAGCCAGCCATCCGGCTTCATCGGGGCGGTTCCTTTTTTATCCTTCAATTCTTCTTGCAAACATTTTTACGGTTTCCGCTATCAGTTTCAGCGCGTGGGGAATCAGCTCGGGATCGTATATATTGCAGATGTTGAACGTTTCAAAGCTCAGCGTACCTTTAAATCCGATCTCCTTTACGCCCTTGATGAAGCGGTCCCAATCCAGCCTTCCGGTATAGGGTGCGATGTGCTGATCATCGATGCCGTCGTTATCGTGAATGTGGAATGTTTCGATCCGCTCTCCCACCTGCAGAAGAGAATTATAGATATCCTTTCCAAGGAGCAGTGCATGGCCGGTATCAAAGCAGAACGCGAACCGTTTTTCGCCCGCAATTCCGTTCAGCTCGTCGATATACGCCGCCGCCTCGTTGAAATCGGAGCAAATGGCTTCGTAGATCTTTTTCCTGTGACCCGTGAACATGTTTTCAAGGCACGCAATCACATCATACTTTTTCAGCGCGGGAATCAAGCGGGAATATCTTTCGATGTTCACATCCCACTCCGCGTCCTTATCCATCTGATTGTCATATCCGAGGAACATGGGATGGATAATCAGATATCTGCACTGTAAATATCCGCATGCCTCGATGCACTTTTCGAGCACCTCGATCAGGTATTCGTTCATATTGCAGTCGTCTTTTACGTAGCTCGGAAACGGCGCATGCGCCTGATAAAAAGAAATGCCGTATTTGTCCGCCGTTTCTTTCAGCACGCGCACTCTTTCCATGCGCTCCTCATGCGGTGCATCAAAGACGCTTTCGCATATGCCTTTATGGATATTCGAGCCGGGCAGTCCGTGATCCATATTCAGATCCACTGCATCAAATCCGGCGTCAGCGATCATTTTCAGTCCCTTCTCCATTCCAAACCGATCCAGTATTCCGCCCGTCTGTACGGATATATTCATGCGCTTACCTCCTTCAATGATTTCGAAGATATTGTAACACCAAAATTAACAAAATACAATCCCTTTTCCCGATTATAGACATGGGATTGCGAAAACGCCGGCAATATGCTATCATACCATCATATAGGGAGGGAAGAAACTATGCGCGCATTAATCATTGAGGATGAAAAAAGGCTGGCGGCAGTACTGAAAAGGATATTGGAGGATCAATCCTTTCGCTGCGATGCGGTGAACGACGGGCAAAGCGGAATCGATTTCGCCCTCGCCAATTCCTACGATGTGATTCTGTTGGATGTAATGCTTCCGGACAAAGACGGATTTGACGTAGTAAAAACAATCCGCGAAGCAAAAGTGCATACGCCAGTTCTGATGCTTACGGCAAAGGACTCCATTCCCGATAAAGTTCTGGGCCTGAATGCGGGCGCGGACGACTATATGACCAAGCCTTTTTCTACAGAGGAGCTGATTGCAAGGGTAAAAGCGCTCACCCGCCGCTCGGGCGAAGTGATACTTTCCACCCTGAGCTTTCACGATATTACGCTCGATCTCTCCTCTTTTGATCTCAAAAGCGCCTCCTCTTGCGTACATTTAAGCCCCAGAGAGTTTGAAGTCATGCGGCTTCTGCTCTCAAGTCCCCGCGTTGCGGTAACAAAGGAAACGCTGATATTAAACGTATGGGGCGCGGATTCCAATGCAGACGACAACAATGTAGAGGCATACATATCCTTCCTTCGCAGGAAGCTTCGTTTTCTCTCCTCCCGCGTATCGATCAAAAATCTTCAGAGGGTGGGATATCGCCTGGAAACGGAGGAATAACCTTCCATGCTAAAGCGCCTTCGAAAAAAATTCATTATATCAAACACAATGCATGTAGGCATCGTGCTGGTGGTGGTATTTCTCGCCATATGCATGATTACCTATTCCAAGCGCTACTCTTCACTGGAGGAAACGCTTACAAACGCGCTTTATGAGAGCCGCAAGGGCCCAATGCGCTACGCGCCCATATCGCTTAGCGAAAACGCTTCCCTCCCCGACACGGAATTTATCCCCTATGTCATCTGCGTGCTGCCTGAGCATACTATGGAAGACATGCGCGTCTTCTACTACGGCGCAACCATATCCGAAGAAGCGCTGAACAAATTGATCGAATACGCCCTTGAAAGCGAGGACATGTCCGGCGGCGCCGAGGATTCGCTGTATTTTGTAAAGGAAGTCCATAAAAATGAAACCCGCATCGCAATCACAAACGACAGTCATATCATCGCTTCCACCAAATCATTGGCGGCAATCCTGTCCTTAATCGGATTATTGTCCGTATATCTGGTCGTCGGCGTCAGCTATCTGGTTTCCAAGGGCGCGCTGCTTTCTACCGAAAACGCCTGGGAACAGCAGAAGCGCTTCATTGCAGACGCATCTCACGCCCTAAAAACGCCGCTCACGGTAATTCTTGCAAACATCGAAATTCTGAAAAGCGGCAAAATGGGAAAAGCCGAAGAGATTATGCATTGGCTGAAGAGCACCGAGGACGAGGCGCATGAGATGCACCACCTGGTGCGCGAGATGCTGGTGCTGGTGCAATCCGACCTGAACGTTCGCAGGGAAGAGTTTACGCAGATCAATCTTTCCCAGCTGCTTACCGGGCTTACGCTGCAGTTTGAAGCGCTGGCCTTTGATAAGCACATCGACATGGAAATCTTGATCCCCGACGGCGTCGAACACCGCGGAAATGAGAAGGGCCTCTCCCGCATGTTCTCGGCGCTCATTGAAAACGCGCTGAAATATGAAAAGGAAGGCGGACGCATTCGAATCTCGCTGGAAAAGCAGGTCAGAAGAACGTATTTTTCCGTATACAACGCCTCAACCTGGATTCGACCGGAGGAGCAGGAGCGCATATTCGAACGCTTCTGCCGGCTCAAAAACGCCCAGAACGCAAATGTGGAGGGAAACGGACTAGGACTTTCCATCGCAAGAACCGTCGCCGATGCGCACGATGCAATTATCGACGTAATCAGCTCGGAAACCGGCGGCACAGAGTTCCGCGTTTCGTTTAAAAACAAGCTCGTTGAAAGAGGCAAATGATATGGCGAACATGCTTGATTATATCAACAATTTCGGAAAAGAGCGCCTGACAAGCACGCCCTTCAGTGACGTAGACAACCTGATACTTTCAGACCTTGCATACGTTCGGTATGAAGACGCAAAGCGCTTATTGCCCGCAAGCCTTGAAAGCATATATGAAGCGCATGCGTATGCATGCCCCGAAATGCGCGAAAGCTTACTGAAAAGCGCCGCGGAATCACAGCGTTTGAAGGACGCCGTGCTCACGGAATACGAAAGCATATTGAGCGAGCAATACACGCTTCAATTTTCAGCGGTAACCTTCCTGTTGCCCGACGGAACCGCCTATGTCGCTTACCGAGGCACCGACAACACGCTCGTCGGCTGGAAGGAGGACTTCAACCTGTCCTTCATCACGCCGATTCCCGCGCAGACAGAGGCGCTCAAATATTTAAGCCGCATCGGGCGCATACTCAAATGCCCCCTTCGCGTGGGCGGGCATTCCAAAGGCGGCAACCTTGCGGTTTACGCAAGCGCGCTATGCGCATCGGATATTCAGGATCGGATCATAAACGTATACAATAACGATGGTCCGGGACATGATATATCGACCATTGCCAGCGACGGCTACAAGCGTATCGCCCCGCGCATACGCACGTTCATCCCGCGCTCCAGCATCGTAGGCATGCTGCTTGAGCATACAAACGATTACTTAATCGTGGAAAGCGATGCGCACGGGCTTTTTCAGCACCATCCGTACAGCTGGCTCATAGAGGATCAATCGTTTATCATCACCCAAAAACACTCCGATTTCTCCTACTGCATGAATGAATCCATACGCAGGTGGCTTACGGGCATGAGCCCCGAAAAGCGCAGGCGCATGATCGATATGATCTATAATCTGTTAAACAAAACGAATGTGAAAACCATAAAGGAGTTAAAGTCCAGCGCGCGAAATTTGATTCCCATCATCATCGCGGCTGCTGATCTGAGCTTTGAAGACAAGAAGGAAATCATCGCGCTCACGGGACAGTTTATGAAAATCGCGCTGGATCAATACAGCTCGTTCGTTTGGGAAAGCGCCGTTAACAATTCCGTGTTTTCCGGACGGGATAAGAACTAAAAATACGAACAAATACGCATCATATAAGGAGGCTTACCATGAAAACATTGGGATTTGTCGGCGCGGGCAATATGGGCTCGGCGCTTATACGCGGATTGATTACAGCGGGCGCTATCGAAAGCGAAAATGTATACGTATGCGGGCATCATCCGGAAGCGCTCAAAGCGTTTCAGGCGGAAATGCATTTCAATATCTCAGAGGATATCCCCTCCCTCATCGAAAAATGCGACGCAATACTGTTTGCGGTAAAGCCGTATCACATCGAAAAGGTGCTTGAAGGCTGCAAGGACGCGCTCCGCGGGAAAATCATGCTCTCGGTTATAAACGGCTATGATTTTGATAGGTATAAAGCGCTTCTCCATCCGGATACGCCCCATCTTTTCATCATGCCGAATACGCCCTGCAGCGTTGGCGAAGGCGTATTCATGTTCGAAAGCCGCCATTCGCTCCCGGAAAACGAGCATAAGCAGATTGAAGAAATGTTTTCAAAGGCCGGAAGCGTATTCCATCTTCCCTCGCATCTCATGGCGGCCGGCGCAGCGGTCGCGGGCTGCGGCCCTGCGTTTATCGCAATGGTATTGGAAGCGCTGTCGGATGCGGCGGTAAAATACGGCATCCCCCGTGTGCTGTCCTATAAGCTCGCCAGTCAGACGGCTCTGGGCTGCGCAAAGCTGCAGCTGGAAACCGGCATGCACCCGGGCGTGATCAAAGACGGCGTATGTTCGCCTGCCGGAACCACTATCCGCGGCGTTCAGGCACTGGAAAAAGCGGGCATGCGCTCCGCTTTCATGGATGCGGTGGACGCAGTCATGGGAAAATAGAGCTTTTTATACCGTTTTTAGTAAAATCCCCGTCATTCACATATGCTTGATCGAGAAATAACTTGATTGCTCGGCGCAAAACGTGTATAATGTAGGAAGCATGCCTATGATCCGATGGGGGTTTTAGAGGAATTTTTTCCCGCGCTCCCCGTCGTCCGAAAAAACGGAAGGACCGAGTGTCCAAAGAAGGATGATCATGATCGAAACGTTATGCATTCAGGGCGGAGTCCGTCTGCAGGGAGAAGTGAATGTGAGCGGCGGTAAAAACGCGGCAGTCGCTATCATTCCCGCTGCACTTTTGGCTTCGACCCCTTCGACAATAGAAAATCTGCCGGATATCGACGACGTATACTGTCTTCGCGATATGCTGAAATGGCTGGGCGCCAAGGTTGAATTTGAAAACGGCGTCATGCACATAGACCCGAGGGGACTTACCAAAAACAATCCCCCCTACGATCTTGTGCATAAAATGCGCGCCTCCTATTACCTGCTTCCGGTGCTTCTGGGAAGGTTGGGCTGTGCGCATGTACCGATGCCCGGCGGTTGCGATATCGGAAACCGCCCCATCGATTACACGGTCAAGGGACTTTCGTCTCTCGGCGTAAATGTAGAAATTACAGGCGGCGTAATTCACGCCGAAACCACCGATCGCTTTGAAGGCAAAGAGGTCTTTTTGGATTTCCCCTCCGTAGGCGCAACCATCAACACCATGCTGGCCGCCGTATGCGCAAAGGGCAATACCACCATCCACAATGCGGCAAAAGAGCCGCACATCGTGGACACGGCAAACTTCCTTTCCTCCATGGGTGCATGGGTCAAGGGCGCAGGTACGGACGTGATCCGCATTCGCGGCGGAAGACCGCTGCACGGCTCCACCTACGCCGTCATCCCCGATCAGATTGAAACCGGCACATTGATGATCGCCGCCGCCGCAACGCACGGAGATGTATTGATCCGCGGCGCGATTCCCACACACATGGAGTCGCTCACTGCAAAGCTTCTGGAGATGGGCGTTCACGTGACGGACGCGGATGATTGGATCCGCGTGCGCGCAGACGGCGCTCTTCGCCCGCTGAATATTAAAACGCAGGTATATCCCGGCTTCCCCACCGATCTTCAGCAGCCGATGACCGCAATGCTTACCACCGTCATGGGCGCAAGCTACGTAACGGAAACCGTATTTGAAAACCGCTTCCGCTATGTGGATGAGCTTCGCCGCATGGGCGCGAACATCCGCGTGCTCGACCGCACCGCCATTGTAGAAGGCGTTGAACGGCTGCACGGCGCGCGCATCACCGCTACAGACCTTCGTGCGGGCGCAGCCATGATCGTCGCCGCGCTGATCGCCGAGGGCGACAGTGAAATCGCCGGTATGCAGTACATCCTTCGCGGATACGAGCGCATCGACGAAAAACTGCGCATGCTCGGCGCATGCGTAACGCGCAAACAATATCAAGACAGCGCATTCGCTTGCGTTCTCTAATTTCATACACCTACACGCCGGAGTCTGCGCGAATAAAAGCCGCGTATGAAGTCGGCATGTATTTTATTTGAGGGAAACGTATGAAGGGACGAATATTTGATATTGAAGAATTCGCCGTGTACGACGGCCCCGGCATCAGAAGCACAGTCTTCTTTAAGGGCTGCCCTCTCAGATGTAAATGGTGCCATAACCCGGAGGGACTGGATTTTTCGCCGACAAGGGTTACAAAGCTTCAGCTGTGCATGCATTGCTCGGCATGCGACTCGGTATGCCCAAGTCCCGGCAAATGTACCGGCTGCGGCGCATGCGAAAAGGCATGTCCGAAAGGGCTTATACGAATCGCCGGGCGCGAAGTCGAAGCAAAGGACGTTGCCGATCAGATCCTCAAAAACGCCGGGCTTCTTATGCAAAGCGGCGGCGGCGTAACCTTCAGCGGCGGCGAAGCGCTCATGCAGACCGATTTTCTTCTCGAGCTTAACAGCCTTCTGAAGCCGCTTCATACCGCCGTCGAAACGAGCGGATATGCAAGCGAAAATGTTTTCCAAAGGGCGGCAAAGGAAATGGATCTGGTCATCATGGATATAAAGCATACGGATCCCGCTGTTCATAAAGAATACACGGGTGTAGACAACGAATTGATTCTCAAAAATCTTTCGTGGCTAATGCAGAGCATGATTCCCTTCAGAATCCGTGTGCCTCTGATTCCCGGCGTAAACGATACCGAGGAAAACCTTACCTCTACCGCGCGCCTGCTGGAGGGCGCCAAAGCGCTTGAGATGATAGAGCTTCTCCCCTATCACACGGCGGCCGGCGCAAAATATGCGTCCGTCAGGAAGGAATACCGTCCCGGATTTGACACATCCATCCGTCCGAACGCAATTACAGAGCCGTTTTTATTGCGCAATATGGAGGTGCATGTACTATGAACCGCATTGAAGAAGCCCGCATATTTTTGAAAAACAAATGCCACCACGCATACAGACGCGAGCTTTCAAAGCATGAATGGTCTCAAATCTCAAAGGAAATCGCCGATCCTGCGCTTTCCATGGAAGACCGCGCAGCGCTGCGGCTGAAAAAATTTCTGGAAAACGAAAAAATCATCCGGCATCCCGGCGAAAAAATCTACGCCTGGCGCACCATAAAATCGTTTCCTGATATCTACGCCGAAGGCGAAAAGGAGCAGATTTTCGCTTCGCATTATATCCATGAGCAAGGACGCGTGTGCAATATATCAAGCGACTGGGCGGGCGTTCTTGCAGGAGGACTTCTTACGCGGAAAACCGGAAATCGCGCAAGAGACATTACCATTGACGCAGTGATCGAATATGCGGACCGCTATCAGGACGAAGCGCTCTCAAACGCCGTCCGCTTCGGCGCAAAGCACTACGAAGACGCGCTTAAGCTTTTAAGAATTCTGCACTTTTCCCTCTGGGCAAGCAACGTATACCACAATACCCTCGGGCGCTTCGATCAGTATATGTATCCGTTCTATAAAAAGGATATAGAGGCGAAGCTGATCACCGAAGAGGATGCGCTTGCGCTTACCGAGGAAATGTTTCTCTCCTTTAACCGCGACAGCGACCTGTACACCGGCATGCAGCAGGGAGATAACGGCCAGAGCATGATGCTGGGCGGCGTAGACAGAGACGGAAACAACGCGGTAAACGAGCTTACATACATATGTCTGACGGCTTCGCTCAATAACCGCAGAAGCGACCCGAAGATCAATCTTCGCGTAGATAAAAACACGCCGCTTTCGCTGTTCATCCGCGCAACCGAGCTTACAAAGCAGGGACTCGGCTTCCCGCAGTATGCAAACGACGATATCGTAATCCCGGCTCTGGTGAATTACGGCTACGATATTGAGGACGCGCGGGATTACACCGTCGCCGCTTGCTGGGAGTTCATTATCCCCGGAAAGGGCATGGACATTCCGAATATCATGGCGATCTCCTTAAGCGAAATTGTAAACGGCGTTATAAGGGAAAGGCTTTCGGAGGCGGAAAGCTATGATTCTATCTTCGATTCCGTAAAGCGCTCACTCAGCGAAAGAGCGGAAGCGGATGCGAAGAAACTTTCTCCCATTTATATCGAGAGCGCCCCGTATCAGAGCGTTCTCATGAGCGATTTCACACACGATATATCGGAAGGCGCAAAATACAACAACTACGGCGTTCACGGAACCGGCTTTTCCGACGCAGTCGATCAGCTGGCGGCGGTAAAAAAATACATATTCGACGAAAAATCCGTGTCAAAGGACGAGCTGCTTTCTGCGCTCCGTACGGATTTTGAGGGCAGCCGCACGCTCCTCAGCCTTGTACGAAACAATGCGCCCAAGCTCGGCCGCGACGACGAATGCACGGCAATTGCAGACGCGCTTCTGAATGCATTTGCAGACGCGCTTTCGCCCCTTCGAAACGAGCGCGACGGCGTGTTCCGCCCCGGCACCGGCAGCGCTATGTATTATCTGTGGCACGCGGATACTCTTCCCGCCATGGCAAACGGACACCTGCCCGGCGAAAGGCTGCCCGCGAACTTCTCTCCCTCGCTCCTCGTTACGGACGCAGGTCCGCTCACCGTAATCCGCCATATGGCGCGCCCCGCGCTTCTGCGCGTAATGAACGGCGGCCCTTTGACGCTTGAAATGCACGATACGGTCATGCGGAATCAGGAGGGCGTAAATAAGGTCGCGCAGCTTGTAAAAAGTTATATCATGCTCGGCGGACACCAGCTGCAATTAAACGCCGTCAGCCGCGAAACGCTTGAGGACGCGCGGATTCACCCGGAAAACCATCAGGATCTCATTGTTCGCGTATGGGGCTGGAGCGGTCATTTTGTCGAGCTCGACACAGCCTATCAGGATCAGATACTGATGCGGACAAGCTACCAATAACCCTCACGGAGGTGAAAAATGAATAGCCCTGAAAAAAAACTGCTCAGAAAATGGCTGCCCGTTATTGTTTTTGCCGTCTTGCTGTATGCGCTGGTCAGCAATATAGGCTCGGTATGGGTATTTGTTCGGAAGTTTATTGTACTTTTAAATCCCTTGATTGCGGGACTTGCCATCGCCCTTGTGCTGAACGTTCCCCTTCGCGGAACGGAAAAGCTGCTTGTGAAGCTCGACAGAAAGCATCGGCTGTCTGAAAAGAAGCTCAAAATTCTGAGCTTTCTGATTGTGCTCACGCTCACTCCCATAGTCATCGCGGCAATCATATTGTTCTTCGTGCCTCAGCTGACAAGCGCGGTTGCCAATCTCTACAGCACCATCAACAATAATTCCGCAGAGATTGAAGCCTTTATCAACCGGTTCCTCGAGGAGGATCAGCACTTTAACTTCGGCGCGATCCTGGACGAAATCAAAAACTGGTTTACCGGCAATATAGGAACCATCGCCGGTGCGACGGTAAACACAGCGATGTCCATATTCAGTTCGCTTACTTCCGCTTTGATGAGCATCATGCTCGCCATCTACGTGCTGCTCGACAAAAAGCGCATCAAGCATTCCGCAAGCCGTTTGACCTTCGCGTTCCTTCCCTCCCGCATCGCCGCCTATATCAGCAAGGTCGCGAATCTTTTCGTATCCACCTTTTCCACATTTCTCTCCAGACAGTGCCTGGAATCCGTAATCCTCGGCGTAATACTCTTTATCGGCATGTCTGTTTTCCGTCTGCCGTACGCGCTCTCCATCTGCAGCCTGACCATTGTTCTGGCGCTGATCCCCTACGTCGGCGCGTTTATGTCCTTCGGCATAGGCGCATTCATGATTCTTCTTGAAAGCCCGACCGACGCGCTCATTTTCTGCGTTATGTTCCTGATCATTCAGCAGATCGAAGGAAATGTGATCTATCCCCGGGTGGTCGGCGAATCGGTAGGCCTGCCTGCCTACCTCACCCTGATGGCGGTAACGCTGGGCGGCGCATTCATGGGTATGGCCGGCATGATGCTGTTCGTTCCCATCACTTCGGTCATTTACACGCTCTTAAGCGAAGCCATGGACAAACGCCTCCCCGAGCCGTTTGACGAGCGGGCGGCAGTGAGAAACGCACTGAGCGATACCAATCCGCCGCGGGAGTAAACAATCGGGCATAAGAAAGCGCACTTCGGGTAGAAGTGCGTTTCTTTTTGCGGTTTACGATTTCGCCGGGAGCGGCTGCGTTATTGTATCTTACGCTGACAAATTACCGCTTGCCTTCCGTTCCTCCGCCGCTCTCTTCTGATTCCTTCAAATTTTCCAGTACCTTTTTATACGGCGCCACCATACCCTCATTCAGCCGATTGCCCATCTTCGCCTGAATCTTCTTGTTATTCATCAGCATGCCCACCAACTGCATTTTGATGATCGTACCCCGGTTCTTTTGCGGGAAATCGTACTTGCCGTGCGATTTGTAATACCTGTGATCCGCACGCATGAGGCCGCGCATCTGAAAAATAAGGTCTCTGAATATCTTCATACCGCCGACGCCGTAGAAATTCTGCGGTTCGGTGTAGTGGTTTTCGATCATGAACCCAATGGAATCCGCGACTGCGTCGATCTGTGCGTTTACATCCGAGGCACTGTCCGCGATTCCCGAAAGCGCGTTTCCGCCAACCTGACTTCTGGCTTCAAGGATCATGGAAAGGTTTGGTTCACAGGATACATCCCCGTTCACGATAAAGGCAATCGGCGTTCCCTCGGTTACGGGGCGGTGGCCGTTGCAGAATCTTCTGTCGTCAAACATTTTGAACCGGGCGCCCATCGAATGATCGGATATGCTGAATGCGTACACAATCGCATCCGCCGTTTCGATTTCTTCGCGCAAAAAGCGGTCAAATCCGTCTGTGTAGACGCATTTGCCGCCGGCAGCGCATCGAAAACAGCCGAGGCAGCCGCCCATGATATTGATTTTCCTGATATTGTAAACGGAAGAAGCTACAGGGAGTCTGCTTTGAAGGCGATTGATCATGCTTTCCAGAATTTCATCGTCTTCCTTAAGATCGGCAACGATGGCAACCCTTCCGCCGATCGTTTTTTCCGCATTCTTTGAAGGCTCGGCTTTTTTCAGCGTATTTTGGCTTTTCATAAGCCTGTTCGGTTCAAATATACTGTTTTCGATGCTGAAAACAAGCCGCTTAAAATACGATTCCGCTTCCAGCCTGCCCTTTTCCGTCGTAAGATCCTCCATATCGGCGGATAAGCCCCTCACAAAGCGCATGCCCATATCCTGACAATTCTCCTGAATATAGTTATGCGCGGTTATATCATAAAAGTGCTTGGAGGTGGTAATCTGGGTGGCGATTTTTCCGGATAGATCTATGCCGCTTGCCTTCATAAGCTCGATAAATCTGTGCAGCTGACCGGTTGCGATAAACGTATACACAGGATATGCAAATATAATCGCCTGCGCCCGTTCAATCGCCTTCTTTGCATCGGAAAAATCTTTTTCAAACGCGCGGATTTTCTTTCCTACATGAAGAACTTCATATTCGTGACCGGGAAATTTCTTTTCAAGAAACATAGCCGTATGAAGCGTAATCGAATATTCGCCCTTCGGACTTCCGTTCAGTATCAGAAATTTCATCTTTGATCCTTCCTCCAAACCATTCGGTTCACAATGCCCGTATAGCTCTGAATGATTTTTACCACCTTGACCGACACGTTTTCATCCGTGTAATCCGGCACGGGGACGCCGTAATCGCCGTTTTCATGCAGCGAAACGGCGGTATCCACCGCCTGAAGCAGCGATTTTTCATCGATACCCGCCAATATGAAGCACGCCTTGTCCAGCGCCTCCGGGCGCTCGGTGGACGTGCGGATGCATACGGCGGGAAAAGGACGGTTGACGGATGCAAAAAAGCTGCTCTCCTCGGGAAGCGTGCCGCTGTCGGATACCACGCAGAATGCGTTCATCTGAAGACAGTTATAATCGTGAAAGCCCATCGGTTCGTGCATCATCACGCGCGGATTCAATTGAAATCCGCTCTTTTCCAGGCGCTTTCTGCTTCTGGGATGGCAGGAGTACACAACCGGCATATCGTATTTCTCCGCCATTGCGTTAATCGCAGTAAAAAGGGATGTGAAATTCTTTTCGGTATCAATATTTTCTTCCCTGTGCGCGGAAAGCAGTATGTATTTTCCCTTCTGAAGACCCAGCCTTTGATGAACATCACTTTTTTCAATCTCGGGAAGGTTTTCTTTCAGCACCTCCGCCATGGGCGATCCCGTGACATACGTGCGCTCCTTCGGAAGCCCAGTATCTGCCAGATATCTTCTTGCGTGCTCGGAATAGCACATATTGACGTCTGAAATGATGTCCACAATGCGCCGATTGGTTTCCTCCGGCAGGCACTCGTCCTTGCAGCGGTTTCCGGCTTCCATATGGAAAATCGGAATGTGCAGGCGCTTTGCGCCGATCACGGAGAGACAGGAATTGGTATCGCCCAGCACCAAAACCGCGTCCGGCAGTATCTTTTCCATCAGATCGTAGGACTTTGCAATAATGTTGCCCATCGTCTGACCGAGGGTGTCCCCTACCGCGTCCATGTACACTTCCGGTTCCCTAAGCTTCAGATCCCTGAAGAATATGCCATTTAAATTGTAATCGTAGTTCTGCCCCGTGTGCGCAAGAATCGTATCGAAATACTCTCTGCACTTTTTGATCACCTGCGATAGGCGAATGATCTCCGGGCGCGTACCGACGATGATCAGAAGCTTGATTTTACCGTTATTTTGAAACCGAACGTCCTTCATGCTTTTTCCACCCTTTCATAAAACGTATCGGGCTTATCTTTGTCAAACTGTTCGTTCGCCCACATGAGCGTAATCAGCTTTTCCGTATCGCTGAGGTTTATAATATTATGCGTGTATCCCGGCAGCATGTAAACGCATTCCATTTTCTCTCCGGACACATCGAAAGTCAGCACTTCATCCGAACCGATTTTTCTTTGCATAATCCTTGCGCGTCCGCTGACCACGATAAAAAACTCCCATTTGCTGTTGTGCCAGTGTTCGCCCTTCGTGACGCCGGGATTGGATACGTTTACCGAAAACTGCCCGGAAGAGGCCGTTTTCAGAATCTCCGTGAAGCTTCCCCGCGCGTCCTCGTTCATAGTGAGCGGAAAACATATTTTGCTTTCCGGAAGATAGGAAAGATATGTGGAATACAGCTTTTTCCCAAAGGAGCCCTCGGGAATTTCAGGAAGGGTCTTACTTGCAGGCTGCGCATGAAACGTATGCAGAAGCTCGGAAATCTCCTTAAGCGTTGTTTCATGCATAACCGGAACCGTGCAGTAGCGTCCGCTTTCCGAAAACACAGGCGTTAAGCCGTCAAAATCGCAGTGGCATTCCTTTCCCGAAAGCGCGCTCAGCATTTCTTCGACCACATCGTCTATATAGGAAAGCGTGATCTTCTGCGCCGGATCGTTGATTTGAATGGGAAGATCGTTTGCGATATTGTGGCAGAAGGTCGCTACGACGCTGTTGTAATTCGGCCTTGACCACTTTCCGAAGAGATTGAAGAAGCGGTATACGAGCACCTTTGCGCCCGTTTTCCTCCCGTACTCAAAAAAGCGCTCCTCGGCCATATGCTTGCTCTTTCCGTAATCCGATTCCCGGTAACGGTCAATCTGCGACGCCTGAATAGAGCTTGCAAGCATAACCGGGCAGGTGTTTTTGGCTTTCATGAGTTCTGAAAGAACTTTATCCGAAAACACGAGATTTCCGGTCATAAATTCAGCGGATTCCTTCGGCCGGTTCACGCCTGCAATGTGAAACACAAAATCCGCTTTTTCACAGTACTGTGAAAGCTTTTCAGGATTGCTGTCCACATCGTACTCGAAAATTTCGGATATATTCAATTCCGGGCGCGTGCGATTTTTGCCGTCCCTGATATTTTTCAGGTTTTCACTGAGATTCTTCCCCACAAACCCCTTTGCGCCGGTAATCAGTATCTTCAATCGAATTCCCCTTCCATGATGCGCCTCGCCGCAACCGTCGCGCTTATATCCGTCACGTCAAGCTTACGGGCGTTCACATGCCGATAGCTTGGCAGCCTGTCTACGCTTCTTTTTATCACATCGATCGTTCGAATCCCTTTATCAACGTCCCCTTTAAGCCTTTTTACCAGTGCCTCCTCCGACAAAACGAGCGAAACATTGATAAAATTCACTTTCTCCATCATAAGGCGCGACGTGACGCTTTCGATAATCGAATCCGAGTTCATCACCCACGCGAAAATCACATTTTCATATTCCGAGCACTCGATAAAATTGTTCAGAAGAAAGCCGATGTTTTCAAGGCACATCTTCTTTGTTTCGTCCGTCACGACAAAGGGATCCGCATCCCAGCACCAGTCGCCGTCCAAAAACACGCTCTTGGGAAGCAGCCTTTTCAGAATCTGTCCCGTGGTCGTCTTCCCGGCGCCCATCGTTCCGCCGATAAAGTACAAATTTTTCATTCGTAAAACCACCCTGTCTTCCGAAAAACGATGTTTCAGTCAAAACCGCTCCGCATTTCCGCGAAGCGGTTCATATATTTATCCGATTGATTTATTGATTTCGTCCTTTACATAATCGGTCGTAAGCAGCTTTTGAACCGTGCCGTCCACATCAAGCCTTTTGGTATTATGGCTGGTATACGGCTCGCAGAAGGATTCTCTCACAACGCCGCTCACCACATATTTATCGTAATTCAGGTCGCGGTTGTCCGCGGAAACGCGGAAATAACCGCCCATATCCTCGGCTCTCGCGCTTTCCTCCATCGTCATCAGCGTTTCAAACAGCTTTTCGCCATGCCGGGTGCCGATAATTCTCGTGCCGGTATCCCCGAAAAGCTTCTGAACCGCCTTGGCAAGGTCAGCAATCGTGCATGCGTCCGCCTTCTGTATGAAAAGGTCGCCGGGATTGGCGTTGGCAAAGGCAAACTTCACCAGCTCTACCGCCTCATCCAGGTTCATCAGATATCTCGTCATTTCGGGATTGGTGATCGTGATGGGCTTTCCGGCGCGTATCTGATCAATAAACAGCGGTATCACGCTTCCGCGAGAGCACATTACATTTCCGTATCGGGTCAGGCAGATCGTAGTGTTTCCCCTTTCCGCCGCTACGCGGGCGTTTGCAAACACTACATGCTCCATCATCGCCTTCGAAATGCCCATGGCGTTGATGGGATACGCAGCCTTATCCGTCGACAGGCACACCACGCGCCTGACCTTTGCGTCAACAGCCGCGTGCAGCATATTGTCGGTGCCGATGATATTGGTCTGAACCGCCTGCATCGGGAAAAACTCGCATGAAGGCACCTGCTTGAGCGCCGCCGCATGGAAAATGTAATCCACGCCCGGCATCGCGTCCTGAATCGAACGCGCATCGCGCACGTCGCCGATAAAGAATTTCACCTTTTTCGCAAAATCCGGATAGCGGAGCTGCAGATCATGGCGCATGTCGTCCTGCTTTTTTTCGTCGCGCGAAAAAATGCGGATTTCGCCGATATCCGTTTCAATAAAATGCTTTAAAACCGTATTTCCAAACGAACCGGTTCCACCGGTAATCATCAGCGTTGCGCCGGAAAAGTCAGACATTTCTTCATCCTCCGTAGTAAAAAACTTCCCTACGCTCCGCATCAGGGAAGTAATGATAATAAAATTCTATCACACGCACATGATAAAGTCAACGTTTGCAGGCGAAATATCGCTATGCCTTTCGGGCGACCAGCAGAAATCTGTGAATGCTTCCTTCAATTTTTCCGAACCGATCGATCAGCTCCTGAGCATGTATGAGTTCATTTCGATTGTTATCCACGCTGAAGCCCGGGAATTCCCACTCGATGATCCTTGCAAACCACACAAGCGCCCCAACGTCAAAAAATACAATCGGCCGGAAGCATTCGTCCTTTTTGATGATTTCAAAGCCCGCCAGGCGGAATTTTTCCGCAGCCGCATCCGCATACTGCTCCGGAAACGGAAGCGCTTCATAGTCCGGCATGAGCAGCTTAACAAGCTCACGATCGTTTTGAGCGCCCACCTGCTGGGTGATAAACAGTCCGCCCTTTTTGAGAATCCTATGAATCTCATCCGCATTATAGTCGCCGTGGCGGTTCATCACCATATCAAACGATTCGTTCGGAAACGGATACGCTTCTCTTCCGTTTCCGGCTCTGAAATCAATTCCCAGCGGAAGAAGCGTATCTTTGCAAAGTTCTGCATTCGGAGGATACGCCTCCATCGCGGACGTGTTTTCATATGGGTGTTTCAGCGACAAAAGAAATTCTCCGCCGCCCGTATCGATATCGAGAATCTTCATATCAGACATAAGCCTTGAAAGAATTTCCGCCTTGTAATCCCACGGAAGACCCTCTTTCTCTTCATACCGTCCGTCGATATGTGAAAAATCCCAGCCGTGAATATGCGCGATTTTCTCCTCCCCGCGCCATAATTCGATTCTTTTTTGTATATCCATGTTCGCTCCTTTAATGCCTTCATCCCTTTTTCCGTCTGCGGCTTGCATAAATCGCCTCCGCCGCAAGTCTTGCCTTCGTTACCGAGCAATCTCCCTTCGGGAAACAGTAAAAGAGGGCGTCGGAATTTCCAATACAGATCACATCTCCCTTTTCATACCAGAAATAATCCACATTCAGACTATGCGCAGAGTACGGCAGCTGGCGGAAATACTCCCTGCCGTCTGCTCCGGTCAATGTAAAACCCGCTTGATCGTGCGTAAGCACGCCGCTTCCAATCATATAAAGCGCCTTGTAATCCACGAGCATTCCGATTTCAACATCCTTCTCCAGGCGATATTGTCCGCTCAGAACCTCATTTCGCACCTCTTCCCTCTGCCAGTCATACCAATCGGGAATGTGCGCATACTCCGTATCACCGTTTAATGCCCTCATCTCTCCGTACTCGGTAAGCTCGTATTTTTTTCCGCAATGGACGCACGTAAGATGCGTCCCCTCGCCCTTCAAGCTTCCCTCGCTGCGGCAGGCCGCGCATTTATACAGCAATCTTTCAAGCCCGTCCGCGCGGAACGGCTCCGTGATCTTCACACCGTTTTCTTTTTGCCATCTGAACTGATCGAAGGAAAACGCATCCCGGATCGCCCGATCGATTTCTTCAATCGGTTTATTCTGAACCTCCTCAGACGAAAGCAGGCATTTTACCTTCGCATGCACCTTTACCTTCCGAAGCTGCAATCCATTGTACAACGGATCCCTTGCAAACGCGCCGTAGGTCGTTAAGGCGACAACCGGCGCTTTCAGCCATTTGAGCACTGCGCCCATACTCTCCGGAAGCGAGCTTGCACGCCCGTCCAGTGAATATCCGGCTTCCGGGAACATGAGTACGTTTGAATTGCACTTTGTAAGCGCATAGCGCATATCGCGAACCAGCGCAACATCGCTCACGTATTTTTTCGTCGGTATACAGCCGATCATGCGCATGAGCAGACTTTTCCCGACAAATCCATCGGTCGTACTTACAATGGAGAACGGTTTCGGAAAAAATATGCCGCTTGCGATTTTCAGATCCAGAAAGCACGAATGGTTCATCAGAATCAATACGTTTTCATTTCCCGCCTTTTCCATATCCTCTTTTTCATATGAAAAAGATACGCCTCTGAGCGACAGTATGGAAAGGACTCAGATCAAAATCTTCAAAAACCATTTGGGCTTCATCGGATTTTTATGCTTCGGCCATTTAATGCGCATTACCTCGTCATAAGATAGGTATCGTGTTCGGATTTTCTTCTAACTTTCCTCACATTTTTGTCATGATTCACCGTAAGTCTATTGTATATGCTGATAAGCTTATATGTCAATAGTGAATCTACAAAAATGGAAAACCGAAAATGCGCAGAGCCGAAGCCGCCTTTAGGCGGCCGGTGCCCGCGCTCCTCATACCTTAACTGCCCAGCCAGGTTCTTAATCCCATGATTTATTCCAAAATCTATCGCATCGCCTGTCGTTTCGGTGGAAATATACGCTTTCGTTCCGCTGCCTGAGGCTTTTACATATATGTTTCCGCTTTCCGGGCACGTCCGGCGGTGATTCGGCTGTTAAGAAAAGCCCGGCGTCATATCGATTGCGCATTCGCCGGAGAATGCACAGAAGCCTTTGCTCAGCATATCGCCCGCGCAGCCGCCGTAATGGAATGCTTCCGCAATTTTCATATACATCCGCATCAAACGCGATCTGATTTCCTCCGCTTATCCAAATGCCCTCCGGAATCACTATGCATCTGACAGTCTTCCCTTTCATTCATACAGAACGGCGGAAGATGAGAAACCGGTGCAATACGGCAAAGAAGCGATAAATAGATAAATAGAAGAAAGCATTAACTCCACCGGAAAACCGGCAGCGTTAATGCTTTCTCTATAATATGTTTAATTAAGCCTTCTCAAGAGCGAGGGTTCTGGTGGTCAGATCGCAAACCTCGGCGGGGCCGTAGTACTGGATGGCGCCCGGATAGGTGTAAGCGGTTTCTACCGCCCACTCGGCGCGGTTGGACTCAAAGAACTTGAAGGGAGCGCCGTCCAGCTCAACCAGAGCCTTGCGGATAACGGGCTTGTCCTTGCCGTTTCTTCTCTCAACATTCATCATCTTGGTGATGGGCATGCCGCCTGCTACCCACTCGTCC
>JAFQKQ010000001.1 GCA_017396845.1 Clostridia bacterium | reverse complement strand
TAGATATCGCCCGTCGTAAGATCGTCATTGGTGAGATCGAGCCCCGGCAGGTGATCTCCGAAGAACACGATGATCGTATCCTCTTCGAAATCTTCATATTCTCTGATAATATCCCCGATCAGCTTATCGACTTCCGTAAGCATCGCAAGATAAAATTCCATGACGTTTTTTTCTTCTTCGCTGCGCGCGCCTTCCACCGTAATCACGGGCGCCATTTCTTCGGGTATCTCAATATATTTTCCGTGTGTCTGAACGGTAATGGTATATATGAAGTCCTTTCCTTCGGTTAATCGAATCGCGTCCTTCATAACGTCCTTCAGAATCTCGTCCTTCGGCCATTGCGTAAGCGTCTTCTCGTATCCATCCATGTACTCAATGGATACAAAATTATTAAAGCCGAGATTCTGATACACATCGTTTCTGTAGTAGAAGGAGCCCGTATAGTTATGAATACCGGTTGCAGTGTAGCCGTTGATACGAAGATCCGTCGCCAAAGATTCTACGGCCTTTTCACGGAGAATCGAATAGTACGGAAACTCTCCCGCTCCGAAAAAGTCCAGGCAGCAGCCGGTCAGAACCTCAAATTCGGTGTTCGCAGTGCCGCCCGCAACGGTAGGCACGTTCAGCTTTCCCGATGTATTCCCATCCTTCAAAGAGCGGAACACGGGAATCGGATCCTCCGAGAACGTAAGGTGCTTGATGGTCATCGGATCAAAGAACGATTCCAGCTGCACGAATATGATGTTCGGATAATCCTCCGCGCTTCTTTCCTTCTCCGCCGCCTTTTTTGCGAGCGTATCCCGAATCGCTTCTATAGCGTCCACGGTATATTCCGGCGGCTTCTCTTTGAACGCGCCTATTTCAACAGTTTCGATGATTTCATCAAAGAATGTGGTTACTTCATCTACTTCGTGATCGATCTCTACTTCGATATCAATCTCGTCGGAGATGTACTGTACCTCTCTGCCTGAATAGTACTTCGGTTTATTGATGCCGATATCAAAAAAGCTGTAGGAAAAGCAGTACGGAAAACCGTATTCCAGATACGCATCGTACAAAGACGGGCGCAGGTTCGTAGAAACATGTCCGATATTGGTGAGCGTAAACAGTGCAAGCAGGAAAACGACCAGACAGCTCGTCAGCCGAAGATAGGCATGCTGCCCTTCTTTCCTGAACTTTGGAGAACGGATTGCAACGATCAGCAAAAGCGCTATTGCAAACACTACGCCGATTACGATCAAAACCAGCTGCCACCATTCAAAATATATGTTTACCATTTGAATGGCTTCAAGGCCCAGCTGAAGATCCACAGATGTTAACGGCGACGCCGTTCGAAAGCTTAAGAGTACGCAGTTCGCAATGCCGAACCCCAGCCATATGGTCGTGACAAGCGTGAGTGCAAACACCTTTTTCCGAAACAGCAGGGCAAGCACTAAAGAAAGCGCTACGATTATCACATTGAACAGGAACACATGCGGCTTTTGAAACACAAATTCTACCGCGCTTACGAACGATCTTCTCGAAAGAATTTCGAGTATAAACGCAAGAATCGTAGATTCAATCAGCGCAAACAGCGAAGGCGAAATCGGAAACCGTACGCCCACGCCCTCCCGAACTACTTTGTTTCGCTTTTTCATTTCAGCCTCCGTTTTCACTCGAATCCTTTAAGCCGTTTACATACGAAACGGCGCTGAGTCCCGCCGTCGCGCCTTCGCCGACAGCCTTGGCTATCTGATAGGGCGCGCCGGTGATATCGCCCGCCGCAAAAAGACCGGGGAGATTTGTGGAAAGATCCCTGTTTACTTTTACGCAGCCTTCCTGAGCATCAATTCCCGGAACCAGGGAAGCAGGCGCAATTGCATTTCTGAATATAAACGCGCAGTCGGCGTAAAATTCTCCCTGATCGGTTTCAAGGATCACGCGCCGGCCTTCTCTTCTTATGCCCGCAGGCTTTGCATAATCGGGGCCTTCCATTCCGTCCGGCTTTTTGATTCCCTTTTTTGCGGGAATAAACGTGACGGAGGCAAGCTCGCTTAAGTACCCGGCTTCCTCATATGCGCTTTCATTATACGCAATCACCATCACGCTTCCGCCCTTATAGAGCCTTCCGTCGCAGGTTGCGCAGTAGCTTACGCCCTGTCCCACAAGCTCCTCTTCGCCAATGATGAGCTTATCGTCATTTACACCCGTTGCAAGAATTACGCTTTTGGCTTCCCACATTTCGTCCGCGCATGTGACAACATAATAATCGCCCATCGCATATACATGATCGATCGGCTTTAAAACAACCTCAATTCCCATATCTTCGATATGGTTTCTATAAGCCTTCGAAAGCGCCCCGCCCGATATCCCGGGCATTCCGGGATAGTTATCAATCCGTTTTGCGCGGAGAATTTTTTTAGATTCCGCTTCTTTTGAAAACAATATGAGCGTTCGATTCCGAATTTGAACATTCAAAGCGGCGGCTATGCCCGCCGGGCCGCCGCCGATGATTGCGACATCAACCATTTCCGCTTCATCCATCCTTTCAAGGGTGAAACCGATACTTTACGCCGCTTACTGTATTTGCTTTATGCGATCAGCTTCTTGGCAAGCTCCGCTGCGGAAGCCGCATCCGTGGAGTAACCGTCTGCGCCGATCTGATCCGCGTATTCCTGCGTAATCGGGGCGCCGCCAATCAGTACCTTTACCTGGTCGCGAAGGCCTTCCGCCTTCAGAAGCTCGATTACCTGCGCCATCATGGGCATGGTTGTAGTGAGCAGCGCGGACATGCCGATCGCCTGCGCGCCGTTCTTCACGGCTTCCACAAACTTCTCGGGAGTTACGTCTACGCCGAGATCAATAACGGTAAAGCCGTTTCCTTCCAGCATCATGCCTACAAGGTTCTTGCCGATATCGTGCAGGTCGCCCTGAACGGTGCCGATGGCTACGGTTCCCAGGGACTGTACGTTCTCGCTTGCAAGAAGCGGCTTGAGAATCTCGGTGCCGGCTTTCATGGCTCTTGCCGCGATCAGAACTTCAGGAACATATACTTCGCCGTTTTTAAACATCTCGCCCAGATTCGTCATGCCGACAACGAGTCCTTCGTTCAGGATCGTTTCCGCCGTCACGCCTTCACTCAGCGCTTCTCTTACAAGCTGATCTACAACTTTTTTTCTTCCGTTTTCAACTGCCTTGGCGATTGCCAGCATATCTGCCATAAAATCTCCTCCAAGCCTTATAAAATCTTTTATGCGCGGTATGACCGCTTAAGGCGTCTGCGCACGAAGAAACACCCGAATACAACGTTATTTTATCATAAATCCCCCCCGGTTACAATGGCATTTGCAAATTTTATTGTTATTTAGCAGAAAATCACTGTTCAATTTCGCATTTACGTGTTATACTAATAACACGTATAAGCCTTAACGGGAATATACCGCATATTCAATATGGCAATATCCAAAGGCTTTATCATCAAGCCCGATTTGCCCCCAAACAACTCATCGTTGTTTAAATCACGATTCTATATTCAGAGGAGGAACCCCCAATGGTAACAGCAGGCGATTTCAAAAAAGGCCTTACGGTTGAATGGGATGGCGGCATCTGGACGATCGTAGACTTCCAGCACGTAAAGCCCGGCAAAGGCGCCGCGTTTGTCCGCACCAAGATCAAGAACATCATCACCGGCGCAGTGGTTGAGCGCAGCTTCAACCCCACCGATAAGATGCCCAAAGCAATCATCGAAACCAAGGAAATGCAGTATCTTTATAACGACGGCGATCTGTACTATTTCATGGACACCGAAACCTACGAGCAGCTCGGCCTCGCCAAGGAGCAGGTGGAAGACAGCATCATGTTCATGAAAGAGAACACCAATGCCACCGTTCGTTTCTACAAGGGCGCTCCCTTCTCTGTTGAAGCCCCCTTCTTCGTAGAGCTCGAAGTTATCCACACCGAGCCCGGCTTCAAGGGCGACACCGCCTCCAACACCACCAAGCCCGCCACCGTGGAAACCGGCTTCACGCTTCAGGTTCCGCTCTTTATCGAAATCGGCGACAAGCTGAAGATCGATACCCGCGTCGGCGAGTACCTTTCCCGCGCATAATTTTCGCGCACATACAAAAGCGGAAGCGTCTCTTTGGCACTTCCGCTTTTTAATTCATCTGTCAGGAGGATTCCTATGAGCAAAATTTCCGAAAGACTCGGATACATTCACGGCATGATGGACGGCCTTAAGCTGGATAAGGACGATGACCGGATAAAGCTCTGCGGCATGATCGTAGACGTGCTTGACGATATGTCTCAGGCCATCGACAAGCTTGAGAGCGATCATCAGGATCTGAGCGATTACGTAGAAAGTATCGACGATGATCTTACCGATCTCGAAATGGAGCACGGCGAAGGCGATTTCATGGACGACGAAGACGATTTCGATTTTGAAGAAGTCATCTCTCCGCGTAAAAAAGCCGGCCTTCATATTTTGAGGGATGCAGACGAGCTTAACGATGAGGATGACGACGAGGATTTCGACGAGGACGAATACGAAGAAGCCGAAACCGAATTCTATATCGGCTGCGTATGCCCCGAGTGCGGAAAGTTCTTCTCCGTGAAAAATCCCGACGATTACGACGATGATCAGAAGTTCGAATGCCCCTTCTGCAAAAAGCACGTTGTAATCGCTCCCATGGATCCGTCGTCCGTACCCTGCGCGAAACCGGTAAGCGACTAAGATGGTTGTTTCTGACTTGTTGAGGTGACGCATGTTTACCAAAGAGCGGGAAGAAATAATGAAATCCTATCTCGGCAAAATCGTAACGGTGCAAATCGACAGACCGTTTGGAAGCCGGCATCCGCACGAAAGCGATATTGTTTATCCCGTTAATTACGGCTATATCCCGGATACCCTTTCGGGCGACGGGGAGGCAATCGACGCATATGTTCTCGGCGTTTCAGAGCCCGTTGATACGTTTACCGGCCGCGTAATCGCCGTAATCGAAAGGAAAAACGATTCTGAGGACAAGCTCGTTGTAGCGCCGGAAGAATTGAAGATAAATCAGGCGGAAATTGAAGAAGCGGTTCATTTTCAGGAAAAATACTTCGATTCCTCCGTTTGTGCACTTTACCAGAAATCCTGCGGCGCTGTGGTTATAAGAACCGTCGGCGGCAGAAAAGAATACCTCCTTCTGCTTCAAAAGGGCTCGAAAACATGGAGCTTCCCCAAAGGACATATGGAAATGGGCGAAAAAGAAGAAGAAACGGCAGTGCGCGAAGTGTTCGAGGAAACCGGGCTTATCGTGAAGCCTGAAAAGGAGTTCAGGCACGTTCTTGAATACGCCCTGAACGGCGGTATTCAGAAAACCGTAGTGCTGTTTTTATGCAAAACAGATCGTCAGCCGGTTCCAAACCCCAACGAAATTGAAAAATGCGTATGGGCAGGCAAGCAAAAAGCAAAGACCATCATGCATCCCGCATACTGCGAAATCATAGAAAGCGCCGAAACGCATTGAGCGAAACGGCGCTTTCTGTTGTATTTGAATTGATCTGCTTTTTTACTTGACGATCTCTATTCCTTCGGGCACGGAAATTTCACTCACCGTTTCTCCCGATTCATTTTTGCTTAAGCATACCTTGATGATACCATACGGCGTAGGCACTTCGCCCTTTGCGTACTCAAGATCGCCGAGATTTCCCTTTATTGATACCTTTTTATAACCCGGCTCGATTGCCTTTACGCCCAATACATTTTCCGTAATAAACGGAACCGGTCCGCTCGCCCAGCCGTGGCAGAAGCTGTGGCGAAGGTTTTTATAGCAATACGCGCCGAAGTCGCCGTGGATATCCCTTTTCCCCTCGGGCACAAAATCCGTCAGCGGCGAAGCATTGTCGAGCCAGTCGAGCGAGAAATCCTCCCAGAACGTAGTGGCGCCCATAGAAAGCATGCCGCCCCAGTATGCGCGCATGTCGTTAAGCGCGCCGGTAATATCGCCCGCCTTTGCTTTGGCATTCAATATATATCCGCCCATCAGGCAGGAATAGCCCTTTGCGCCTGTTGGCTTTATGATCTTATCATTCGTTTCCTTCGCATCGGAAACGCCCGAAAGCGCAAGAATGGAAGCAGCCGCCAGATTTCCGGATGCTTCCGGAATATGCTTTTTCATAAGCTCCGCCTTGATCCTGCATTTTTCCGAAAGCGCGTCGTTTCCCATTTCCGCAAGCATATCCGCCGCTGCATCCAGCGCCGTTTTCAGCAAGCCCTGCATGCCCTCATGCGACGCCGCATCATCATCGCTCGTAGGCCAGTCGAGGAATTTTTTCGGCGGAATTTGTTCGCATCCGTCTTCATCCACAATATCGATAAGCCTTTTTGAAAGCTGCTTAAGGTATTCCTCCTGCTTAAGAAGATAGTCCCTGTCTCCGGTCCGCATATATAAATCGCGGTTTGCAATTACCCACCAGAGCGAATACGAAGGAAGACCGTTCATCCAATCGCTTGCGGGGGTATGGATTTTCATGAAATCTAGGGATTTTTCAATCACATCCTGCTTCCCGAAGGCGGTCAGAATCGTAAGGATTTCCGTATGCATATCGCCCATCCAAACGAGTCGGTCCCTCTTGATGCCGTCCCAGAGGTATTCCTGCATGCACATGTGTACCGTGTATACAGCCGTTTCCCAGATTTTTTCAATCAGGGGATCCGAGCAGGAAAATTTTCCGAGCCTTTCGATATCGCGATAGATCATTACGCCATGAACGTTGACAAGCCCTACGGCCTTATCGTCCATAAGCTCAATATACGCAAAGCGGAATCCCGATTCATTGGTCTCGTGAACGGAAAGCCCGCTCATCACAACTTCCTGATCTCTGCATGCGTGGTCGCATCCAGCATTTTTATAACCGAGTTCGGACACAGCTTCCGAAACGGATTCGCCGAATCGAATCTTCAGGCGCGCAAACTTTACGCCTCCGTCGATCATGCCGGCGGTCAGGCGGCAGCTTCCGTGAAACTCCGCGCCGAAATCCAATAAAACAGCCGCGCGTTCGCTTCCGCAGGTATTTATCATCACACATCCCGAAAACTTACCCAGAAACGCCTGCGCCGGAGAATCCTCTAAAAGCGCATCCGCATTCAATACACGCCCCCACGTCTTTACAATTCTCACAGGCAAAAGCGGCATTCTTGCGCGCGGATCCTTGTATTCGGAAGCGCGAAGCAAATTGTTTATCATGCGAAAATCCCCCTCGTAGTAATCATATACAAATGACGTATTAAAATTTTCTCCGTGCAAAAGGCATTTTCCTTCTTTCATCAAATGATGTTTCCATGTATAATTAATAAAAAAGCAAGGAGGTCGTCTCATGCTGTTATCCTTGAACGGTGAATGGAGTCTTTTCTATCATGTTGAATCCGAATCTATGCCCCCGGAAAGCGAATGGGCTAAAATCCCCGCTATGGTTCCCGGGAATATCGAGCTCGATCTGGCCCGCGCCGGAATTGAACCCGATCCCTTCTTCGGCGAAAACGCATATAAATTCCGCAAATATGAATACTACACCTTTGTTTTCAAAAAAAGTATATTCGTACCGGAAGAATTCTTTGAAAAAGACACATTTCTTCGTTTTGAAGGTTTAAACTGCATTGCAGATGTGTTCGTAAATGATAAACATGCGGGGCACAGCGAAAACGCGCTGATCCGGCATGAATTCCCCGTATCCGATCTTCTCATATACGGAAAGGAAAATGAAATCAAAGTTCAGATTCATTCCCCCATCAACTATGCCCGCAATAAGGACTATCCCGTACACTTAAGCGCAAACGAAGGCTGCGATGAATTTACCGCCCTTCGCATGCCTGCGCACTCCTTTGGCTGGGATATTATGCCGCGCTTTCTGTCCGCCGGTATGTGGAGAAGCGTATCCTTGGACGCGCATGAAAAAACCGAAATCACTCAGACCTATTATGTAACACTTAGAGCCGATGAGAAATGCGCCGAAATCAAGTATAAATACCGTTTTAAAACAAACGAGGCGAATTTTGACGGTTTTCGAGTGCGCATAACCTTGGACGGCGTTGCCGTAAGCGAAAGGCCTGTTCGCTTTGTAAGCGGCGAGGGCTCGTTTAAAATCGAGAATCCCCGCCTCTGGTGGCCGCGCGGCTACGGAGAAGCGGAATTGTACACCGTAAAAATGGAGCTTTTAAAGGACGGTATCGTGAAGGACGCGCTTGAAGAAAGAATCGGTGTTCGAACTGCGGAAGTAGTTCACAAGATGGCCGCAAACGACGACGGCGAATTCCTGATCCGCGTAAACGGCGTTAATATTCTCGCCAAAGGCTCCAACTGGGTGCCGATGGACGCTATGCACAGCAGAGACAGCGAGAAATACGACCGCGCCGTCGCGCTGTTTGCGGAAGCGGGCTGCAATATCATGCGCCTCTGGGGCGGAAATGTGTATGAAGATCACAAGCTCTTTGATCTTTGCGACGAAAACGGCATACTGGTATGGCATGATTTTTCAATGGCCTGCGCCATCTATCCCCAATCGCCCGAATTTGAAAAGATCATATTCGATGAGGCCGTGTCTGTCATACGAAAGCTCAGAAACCACGCATCTATTCTCCTCTGGGCCGGTGATAATGAAGTAGACGAGCACTATTCCGGCGTAGGCTACACAACAGAGAGCAACAATTTCAATGCCATTACCAGGCAATTTCTCCCCCGTGCAGTTCGCGAAAACGATCCTTACCGCAGATTCCTCCCTTCATCTCCGTATATCGCCGACGGCGTTGCGCGCTACAGCGTACCCGAACAGCACAACTGGGGTCCCCGTTCCTATTTCAAGGACGATTTTTACCGCCTTACCAACGCCCACTTCATCAGCGAATGCGGCTATCACGGCTGCCCCTCGCCCGAATCGATCAAGAAGTTCATACCGAAAGACGAGCTTTGGCCGATGAACGACAGAAGCTGGAAGACGCACAATACCGAAGATGCAACTGGTATACCGCGTGGTTACGATCGAAATGAACTGATGGCGAATCAGGTAAGAATCATGTTCGGCTTCATGCCCGATACGCTGGATGAATTTGCGCTCCTTTCTCAGTTCACACAGGCAGAGGCAAAGAAATTCTTTATCGAGCGTACGCGCATTAAAAAATGGCGCAGAACCGGCATCATCTGGTGGAACATGATCGACGGCTGGCCGCAGATTTCGGATGCAGTCGTAGACTGGTACGGCGTGAAAAAGCGCGCATTCGACGCAATCAAGCGCGTGCAGACCCCCATCTGCGTAATGCTCGACGAGCACAGCGCATGGTCGCATAAAGTCGTCGTAGGAAATGACAGCCGCATAAGCGCCCGCATAGTCTACAGGCTCACAGACGGCGATACAGGCGAAGAGATTATGAAGGGCGAAATTGAATCCTATGCAAATGAAAACGCCTTCCCCGGAGAATTCCGCCTGCTTCCTGGCGAAAAGAAGCTGATACTGATCGAGTGGTTTATAGACGGTAAGCGCTATGTAAACCACTACATTACGGGATATCCGCCCTACGACGCTGAAACCGTAAAAACATGGATGAAGAAAATCGATGAATGGGCGGAACTTTCCGCACAACCGGAGGCGTAAATATGCGAGCAAGAGAACGCGGAATCATCATAGGCGAAATGCAGCCGGGCCCCGGAAACGCCATTACGGACGTCGAAGGCGTTTTTGTAGGCCATGAAACAATCGACACCGATCGCCATAAAACAGGTGTAACCGTGGTGCTGCCTTCAAAGGACAATCCCTATCTCAATAAGCTCGTCGCCGCGTCGTTCGTATTAAACGGCTTCGGAAAGACGCAGGGCCTTATTCAGGTCGACGAGCTCGGTTCCATTGAAACCCCGATCGCGCTTACAAATACGCTCAATATCGGAATCGTACACGATGCGCTGGTGGAGTATGCCATTCAAACCTGCCGCGAAGAAGGACACCGTGTAACCACCGTAAACCCCATCGTGTGCGAATGCAACGATTCGTCCCTTAACGATATCCAGGAAAGAGCCGTCACGCGCGAGCATGTGTTTCGGGCGATTAAAAACGCCTCCCCGATCGTTCAGGAAGGCGATGTGGGCTGCGGAAAGGGGACTACCTGCCACGGCCTGAAGGGCGGTGTAGGCACCTCTTCCAGAATCATGAACATTGAAGGCGAATCCTTTACTATCGGCGTGCTTTGCCAGACCAATCACGGAAGACTCAAGGATCTTACCATAAACGGAGACGCTATAGGAAAGAATATCTATGATTCTCTTTACGACAATGAACCCGATAAAGGCTCCTGCATCATCATTATCGCAACCGACCTCCCCGTATCCTCCCGCCAGCTTCGCCGCATCATCAAGCGCGCCGGCGTTTCTTTGGCGCGTCTCGGCTCCTTCTGGGGACACGGAAGCGGCGATGTGCTGGTAGGCTTTTCCACCGCCAACCGCATGCCCGTTTCCTCCCCCGCCATTCTTTCCGCAAGATTCCTTAAAGAAGGTATATTGGATACCGCCTTCAGAGCCTGCGCGGAGGCAGCGGAGGAAGCGCTTTTAAATTCTATGCTTGAAGCAAATGCGGTTACAGGATTTTCGGGCGAACACAGGAACAGTTTGAGCGAGTTTATCTAATAGCACTGTATTTTACGGATATATCAGTTAAATATTTCCGCCGGATATGCGTAAAATTCCCGTCTCAGCTGCATCGTTTCTCGTTCTCCCCGTCAACTCGTACAGCAAAGCAGGGAGAATGGGAATGCCCCTAAATACAATAAGATGTGCAAAAGAAGAATCTGCTGATTTACGAGCCTCTTAAAGCGCCCTCTTAGAAGAAGGGCGGCGAGAGGCCCGTTAGCCGGCAGATTCATCCTTTTTACGTTTTTTATTTCGAAACCCCGAGTGAATAACGCTGTTTAATCTTGATTGCGCGTGGAGACGCATTCCCGCATGCGCCATCGTATGTTCTTAAAGCGCCCTATATACACCATTCATCCGATCCTTGTCTTCTTACCATTCTTACCAGATATTCCTCGGTATCCTCTTCGTGCTTCTTATCCTCCGTCAAAATAAATCCGTGCCTCATGTAAAAAGCAATCGCTCTTGTATTCTTTTCAAGCGCCCACAGCCTGTCGACTTTTTTCTCTTTTACAGCAAACTCCAACAATCTCTGACCGATACCTCTTCCCTGAAGTACCGGTTCCACGAACAATCTCTTGATTTCGTTATTCGATATCTCGATAAAGCCCTTTACCGCACCGTCATCAAACACCCAGATATTCTCTGTTTCTTTCTCAAAGGCTTCCGTCATATCCGATACATTCAGCGTTTTGAAATAAAAATCGTCGTCTTTGAATATCGGATAGAAGTTTAATCGGTAATTGAACACAAATATCTCTGCTATTCTTATTCCGTCGTCTTTTCTCGCGCGTCTGATATCTTTCATTTTCTCCATTCATCCCCTGTATTTGCTTTACAAAGAGCCGCCCCTTTCGAGGCGGCTCTTGTTTTTGTTTCAATTAGTCAAAAAACACGGGCTTTCCGGTTTTTGCGGAGGTGTAGATCGCTTCGAGGATTTCGGATACCACGCAGGCCTGCTCGGGCAGTACCAGGGGATCGGTATCGTTTTCTACAGCATCCAGCCAGCGTCTGGCTTCGGTGATGGCGGGCGTTTCTTTTACGCCGTCATAGAATGCTACGCCGCCGGCGGAGAGGTCGGGCTTTCTCTCGATGAGACGGCCGAACTCGGAGCCGTTGATGGTTACGCCGCCCTTGATCTGTGCGCCGGCTTTGCTTCCGCAGAGCATAGTGCTTCCCTCGGGAACAGGTTCAGAGGTATTGAGCGCCCAGGTAGCGTCCAGATTGATGGTTGCGCCGTTTTTCATTACGATAAAGCCGAATGCAGCGTCTTCCATGGTATGCTGATCCTTATCCCAGCCGCCCCAGGGATTGCCTTCCATGGCGTTTTCGCACTTTTTATAGGTAGTGCCAACGACCATCTTCGGCTCATAGTTATTCATGAGATAGAGCGTAAGGTCGAGGGAATGAGTGCCGATGTCGATCAGCGGACCGCCGCCCTGCTCGTACTCATTGAGGAACACGCCCCAGTTCGGCGTTCCTCTTCTGCGAATCGCGAACGCGCGGGCATAATAGATATCGCCCAGATCGCCGCGCTCGATTACGCTCTTTACGTAGCCTGCTTCCGCCTTATGGCGATGCTGATAGCCAATGGTAAGTTTCTTTCCGGTCTTCTTAGCGGCTTCCACCATAGCGCGGGCGTCTGCGGCGGTTTTGGCCATGGGCTTTTCGCACATTACGTGCTTATCCGCATACAGCGAGTCGATGGTGATCTGTGCATGCATACGGTTGGGCGTGCATACATGAACGATATCGATCGTAGGATCTGCGATCAGCTCTTTATAATCGGTATATACCTTTGCATCAGGGGTTCCGTATTCCTTGGCGGACTTTTCGGCCTTTTCCTTGATAATATCGCAGAATGCTACGATATCAACACGGTTGAGCGCCTTGAGGGACGGAAGGTGTTTATTGTTTGCAATTCCGCCGCAGCCGATAATGCCGACACGAAGTCTTTTTGCCATAGTACTTACTCCTTATAATCCAAATTGCAGGTAATATATTCTATAATATCCCTTGCTTCTCCTTCTGTAACGAGTGAAATATTTTTTAGATTTACTGCAGAAAAATTCTGATTTTTAAGCGCT
>JAFQKQ010000017.1 GCA_017396845.1 Clostridia bacterium | reverse complement strand
AGTAGGACGCCGCCGGATTCCAAAGATACCGAAAGAGAAATCTTCCGGTATCAATATTCCTCAGTAGCTCAATGGCAGAGCATTCGGCTGTTAACCGAAGGGTTGTAGGTTCGAGTCCTACCTGAGGAGCGGAAAAAAGCACTTGCTTCGGCAAGTGCTTTTTTATGAAATCCGTTCGTTTGACGGGTGAAATACCGCTTCGCAATGTCAAATGCGCCATTGGCGCATGAAATGTCGCTTCGCAGTGTGAAAGGCACCTTTGGCACATAAAATACCGCTTCGCAGTGTGAAATGCACCTTTGGCGCATGAAATACCGCTTCGCAGTGTGAAATGCACCTTTGGCACATGAAATATCGCTTCGCGATGATTTCGTATGATTAAGTATGCATTTTGATGTCTGTGCAGTGTGAAAATTATCTGTGGACAGGGGAGAAGCTGCTTAGCAGTGCGTTTCAATGTTAATCTGGATTATCCACTGTCTTAAAAGCAACACCGGTATTGTTGACATTGAATTCGGCAAGCGAGACTTTACATCTGCAGATGACAGTGCCGCACTTAACGCATCTTCATCAATATCCGCATAATAAAATTGCCAATCCCATCATTGGCTATTCCGGTCATATGCAAGGGGATGAGGAAGCTTGTCAAGTCGGCGCAGTCATAAAATGCCCTGTCATAAATAGTCCTTGTTCCGTTTATGATGGCAAATGCGCCTGATAGGGATGGGCTTACATCTATCAAGTGTACGCCTATGTACAGTACGACATTTCCCAATCGGAGGGATTATTATATAGACTTCATATATCATCATTTGCCCGCATGATAACAATTCAAAAAAGACGTCAATCCAACGGTGCTGTTCCCGGACTTTCATTTATAATAAAAGAGCCGTCTCATTTTGTGAGGCGGCTTACATGTTTATTACCGGGCGGTTGATAATGCTTGCGGCATTCTATTCTTCGGCGACGGGAAAATCAGGCATGATTGCATTCAAGGATGCATCCGTAATCGTTATGTAGTCGCTGAATATATAGCCGGTCTGACCGTTATATTCTACCTTATACCAGAATTCGCCGTTGTATTCTTCGGCGCCGTGAAGCGCAAGGATGGTTCCGATTTCGGGAATCTGCGCTACCCGGCGGCTTTTGAGCATGGGGCGGACTCGCACGTTTACCTCTTCGCCGATGACTACGGCGTATTTGGCGTTTTCGGGAAGGGCGATGGGGGTACCCTCCATGCGGGAGCGAACGCCATCTTTGGAAACGCCCGCCCGTTCCATGAGATATGCGGTGTTGCCGTAACCGACGATGCAGACATCCGACAAGGAGAAAGAACGCTGCACAACCATTCGATTAAAGTTACCTTCGATCGTGTATACTGTATCCGCGCTTACGTTTTCCACAATGCCTACATGATCGGGAAAGTCAGTACTCTCAAAACCGAAGAATATAAGGTCTCCTTTTGACGGGATGTAGCCGGGCTCTTCAAATGCGCCAACGGACATGAGGCTTGCCTTCCAGTAATTCGGATTGGCCTCGCGCGGGTATTCGGCGGCGGGGATATCTGCGTAATGCAGGCAGAACGATATAAACATGCCGCACCAGCCGGAGTAATCCGCGCCGTACCAGTCGCCGTAACGGGTATAGCCGCGGCGAACGCCTTTTTCATCAACGATGAATTCGATTTCGCTTTCCGCATATCCGACTTGCGTAAGCGCGACTGCAACGAGATCTTCATTCCATATGCCGGTTCGCGTAACGCCTTCCACCGACAAATCCCAGTCGGCTTCGTTTTCATCATCCTCAAATGCAACCGGGGTAGTGGCGTAGGCCTTTACCTGTCCGCCGAGTGCGTCGGTCACGGTAAGCACAGAACGGTAATCACCGTATTTCTGAGGGGTAAAAGAGAAGGTTTTGCTGCCGGCGGCATCGAGCACCACGGTGGTTTCATATTCCGTTTTTCCGCGAAGCTCCATTTTCAGGGAGAGCGTGAACGGACCGTAGCTGCCGGAAACATTTGCATACAGCGTGATGGAGCCTTCAAAGAGTTTTACATAGCTCTGACCGCGTCCAAGAGATGCATGCACATCGCTCACAAGCTCGGGCGTGGGCTCGGGCGTAGGCTCAGGGGTAGGCTCGGGCGTAGGCTCAGGGGTAGGCTCGGGCGTAGGCTCAGGGGTAGGCTCGGGCGTGGGCTCGGGCGTAGGCTCAGGGGTAGGCTCGGGCGTGGGCTCGGGCGTGGGCTCGGGCGTGGGCTCAGGCGTGGGCTCGGGCGTGGGCTCGGGCGTGGGCTCGGGCGTAGGAGCCGGAGTGGGATCGGGCGTGGGAACCGGCGTTGGCGTAGGTGCGGGCGGCGATTCCTGCTCGGCGGTGGTTTCAACAGCGGGCGGCGCATCCTCTGCAATGGCGCTGAAGCCCGGGATCGCGTGGGACGATAGCAGTATAAGCGACAATATCAAGGCAATTAGTTTGTTTGTCATAAATAGTTTCTTCCTGTCTATAGTTTGTTTTCTGTATAAGGAACAAATAGTACATGATAACTAAAACCATAATTCTATTATACAGCCTTTAAAGGAAATTGTCAAAGGAGCAGATATTGACGAATGAAGCGGAGCAGATGGTTTTTTCGTTACAAAAGACAGAATTCTATAAAACATATATTCGTGTACATGATATACATTCGTAATATGTATTATAGAATTCATGTGTAGGGCGGTTTTGTGTCGGTTTTTCAGGTTATGTGCCGGAGGAGGAGTCGTACTGCTTTCTGTACTGCGCCGGCGTCATGCCATGGGCATTTCTGAATACGCGGATGAAGTAGGATTCATTGGAGTAGCCGACATATTGGGAAATTTCGCGTACAGAATCCTTCGTAGTGAGTAGGAGATGTCTTGCGATATTCATTTTTTTCTGCGTAAGGTATTCTACAAAACCCATGCCCACATTATGCTTGAAGGCAGTGCTGAGGGAGGAGGCGGATATGCTGTACACACTTGCCAGCTTATCCAAAGAAAAATCATAATCCAGATAATGTTCGTCGATATAGCTTACCATCTGCCTGTAGAGATTTACGGATTCGTTTTCCTTTACCTTTTTTACATGCTCGCAGATGCTTATCAGAATCGGTGCAAAGCGCTCGCTGAATTCCTGTGCGTTTACATTGATGCTGTTGTCATAATGTACAAAGCATCGGGAGAGTTCAACAATCACAATCGAACAGCTGGGGTCTATTTCTTGAACCAGATTCAGTGTGCTGCTGATAATATGATTGATTTGTATGCGCATTCGAAGCGGATTCACATCCGATGATATGTCGACCATCATTTCACGGAACGCCTGAACAGCGCTTGCGCCGTTACCGTTTTTGATATGGCAGCAGAAATCCTCCAGAAGACGGGAGGAAGGAGGCGTGACGGTAAATGCGCTGGCGATTTCCTCGCTGTATGCGCATACGCCAAACAAGCCGTTTGCCAGCATGCTGTCAAGCGCCAGATATGCTTCCAGCATTAAGCGGCTGAGCATTCGGATATTGTCATACGCATTCGATATGCCAATTGAAACATTTGTTTGATTTTGCTGCTTTTGCGTAAGGAACTCGGTGAAACGCTTTGCACTTTCAATGTCTTGTACGCACAGCACAACTGCGACTGAACGGTATTGCGGCATATTTATGATGGCGTAATTCGTTTCGATCGGCTGCTCTGATTCGAACAGGCGTATTACATCGTCTTTCGCCATTTCCTCGCACACGGAATGCACGGCGAATACAAGATAAACGGGGCCGGGCAGGCGGATTTTTACATCGATGGTTCTGTCAAGATAATCGTACTTAATGTTGTCTGAGAGTAGCTCATAGAGAACCTGAGAAAAGAATGCTTCGCTTTGCCGGTTGATGATGCTTTCAAGCTTTCTGTTCTCGTCAAAAGAATCCTTGATGGCGTTTACTATGATATGGTATTCGTTTTTCCTGTCAGCTTTTGATGGAATATGCGTGGACGCGCCTAAAGTTCGAAGTATGCGCTTTAAAGGCGCATAGTTTACGTAAGAGGCAATCAGCATTAGTATAACGCCTGCCGTAAGCGTGATTGAAAGAAGCTTCACGGTTAGATTCTGAAAGGAATCCAACTGCTGAAACTCGCTTAGAAGGGGAGCTTCCAGAACCAGTTTATAGCCGTATATGTTAAGAGGCGTCTGTGCGATATACACTGCGCGGCCGTTATATTTTTCTTTGATAACCGTGGAATCCCTGGGGATGGTCATATTTTCCGGCGCACCTTCGTAAGAGCCGAAGATCAGGGGCGGTTTCATGGAGCTGTATAATATACCGAGGCGGAATTCGGAATTCTCCAGAATACGCTTGGCCAATGAGAGAAGATTGCCTTCATTGATAAAGAACGCCAGGGAAGCATCATGTGTGCTGTTATTTTCAATCGTTATCGGAAAAATCCAAAGAATTCCCCGGGATGTTTTTCCGAGCATGGGATCGGTGAGTTCAACGGGAATAAAGGTCAGCTTATTTGTGTTTTTCAAAAGTTCTTTTATGTCCTTTTCGGCTTTTACCTGAAACCGGGCTTCTAAAAATATGTCGATATCTTCGTTGGTGGATGCTGTAAACACGGTGTTGTAATTGTGATAATACAATATACAGTTTTCAATCAGCGGATTGTTTTTTGTTAGATCGCGCAGCCGCCAGGAGATCTGCGTCCGGTTGTATCGGCTGTCTTTCCATTCGCAGGGAAGAAGCGGTCGGTTCTCCGGAGCATAATTGTCCTTTTTGTGAATCGAAAACATGATGTTGGTAATGTCGTCAAAGCAGGTGGATACTTCGGACGAAAGATGTTCGAGGCTTCTGTTGAAAATGGATTCCGCGTTCTCTTCGATCCGATGATTGGCTTCGCCGAAAAAGTACAGTCCGAGGATGATAAAGGGGAGAAGAAAAATTACCGAATAAGTAAGCATGTATCCGATGAATACGGGGAGTCTTTTACTATGCCGTTTTTTAAACGCAAGTCTTTTCATGAATCGTCCTTCTTCGCTTCAAATATCTACGATATGGTTTTTTGAATATAAACACAATCATATTTATTATAGTTATTTTACGTAGTGCAGTCAACCGCAAACGGGCGTTTGGAAAATTGTGCTATATATCAGAAAAAAGTACAATTGATAATGGGCGGTTTTAAAAATCAGAGTATTCCTCAAAAGCAATTTATGATTGTCATGTTCATGATCGTAAGCGATAATACTGTTAGACGATCGATTGCAAAAAACAGAAGGAGTGGAGACGTATGAGCGTTCAGAGCAGGGTCAAAAAGAGCGCGGATAATTTTCTGAAGTATCTGATTCGGGATTATCAGATATATCTGATTCTGCTTCCGTCGCTTGCTGTTGTTTTCATTTTCTGCTACATGCCGATGTACGGCGTATTGATCGGCTTTAAGGATTTCAAACTGAAGGACGGCATCCTCGGAAGCGCTTGGGTCGGCTTTGAGCATTTCGGAAGATTTCTTACGATGGGGCAGTTTTACAAGCTCGTCAGAAATACGTTCAGCATTTCGCTCTATTCTTTCGCCGTCGGCTTTCCGCTTCCGATTGTGCTGGCGCTGATGCTGAATGAGTGTCAGTATCCGAAGTTTAAAAAGACCGTGCAGATGATATCCTACGCGCCGCACTTCATTTCGACGGTTGTAATCTGCGGCATGGTGCTTTTGTTCACCAACCGAAGCGGAGGAATGATCAACAACATCATCGAAGCCTTCGGCGGTGAAAGAATCAATTTTATGATTGAGCCCGGTTGGTTTCAGACGATCTACGTATTCAGCGGCCTGTGGCAGAGCATCGGTTTTTCTTCCATTATATATATCGCAGCCTTGAGCGGCATCGATATGCAGCTGATTGAGGCTTCGGTACTGGACGGCGCAAACCGGCTGCAGAAGATCTGGCATGTTGATATTCCAAGCATTCTGCCTACGATTATCATTTTGATGATTTTCAACGCAGGAAGTCTTCTTAGCGTAGGTCATGAAAAGATATATCTTCTTCAGAACGACCTTAACATGGAGACGTCCGACGTCATTTCTACCTATGTGTACAGAGTGGGCCTTGTTGACGCGCAGTTCAGCTATACAACGGCCATAGGTCTGTTCAATTCGCTGGTGAACCTTGTAATGCTGGCGGTCGTCAACCGAACAGCCCGCGCACTGTCGGGCACATCGCTGTGGTGAGGTGAGAGTATGCAGCTGTTTCGATCAAAGTGGGACAAGGTAGTCAACATCGTCAATATTGCAATTCTGGCGCTGTTTCTGATTGTTGAACTGTATCCGCTGTATTTCACGCTGATTGCGTCGATCAGCGACCCTTATCAGGTTTCCCTGAACAATGTAACTCTGATTCCGAATGGTTTTTCCCTGGAATCCTACAAGGAAGTCTTCTCGGATCAGGGAATATGGATCGGATATGCTAACTCTCTCTTTTATGCGGTTACCGGTACGCTGATCAATCTGGCGTTTACGCTGTCGTGCGCATTCTGCTTTGCCAGAAAGCCTGCCTTCAAGGGAAAGGGAATCGTCACGGGCCTGTTGGTATTCACGATGTACTTTGGCGGGGGACTGGTTCCGAGTTATCTGCTGATTCGTCAGATGGGGCTTCTGGATACGCGCTGGGTGCTCATTCTTCCGGGCGCATTGAGTGTGTACAACATGATTATTGTAAGAACTTTCTATCAGACCACTATTCCCGATGCTTTGTACGAATCCGCAAGGATTGACGGCTGTACGGACATTGGAATGCTTTTGAGGATTACGCTTCCGCTTTCAAAGCCTATCATTGCGGTTATGACGCTCTTTTTCGCTGTCGGCCACTGGAACAGCTACTTTGGCGCGCTGATCTATGTTACAGACGTCAGCAAGCAGCCGCTCCAGCTGGTACTCAGGCGCATATTGATACTGGACGACGTATTAAGCGAATTGTCTCTGGGTTCCTTCTCGGCAGAGGCTATGAAGGACATGGTACAGAAGCAGGCACTTGCGGTTTCCATGAAGTACGCAGTTATCTATGTAGCCAGCCTTCCCCTTCTGATCGCTTATCCGTTTGTTCAGAAGCACTTTGTAAAGGGAATCATGGTTGGCGCAGTCAAAGGTTAGCTTTTATTCGGCAGCAGGTTGGACTCCGCTTAGGATTTGCGGGAAGACCGGTTCTGTCTGGCCAGAGGATACGTTCTTTTCCTGAAGCCTCAGGGGAAATGCTTTGCTGCCGTATATTAGAAATTAGAAGGAGGGATACCATGAAGAAATCGTTTGTACGTTTCCTCGCACTCGTTACCGCGCTCGTGATGCTTTTCTGCCTGCCCGTAATGGCGGAAACGCTGGAGTACCTGAACACCGATGGCGCTATGCCCATTGTAAAAGACGGCTACGATATTACCATTGAGATCGCAGCGGTACAGGGCGACAGCTGGACTGCGAAGCCTGAGGATCACTATATCTGGGCATTCATTGAGAAATACTGCAATGTAGATCTCGACGTTAAGTATTACAAGCAAGGCTCCTGGGAAGAGCAACGCAGCTTGATCTTCCTGGGCGATGATCAGCCCGACATCATCATCAACGGCTCTTTTGATAATGCAGATCTCGTCCGCTATGGACAGGTGGAAGGAATGCTGCTTCCCATGGAAGATCTGATCAAGGAGCATGCGCCCCTGATTGCCAAATACGGCGAGGAGCATCCCGAGCTGTATTCGGAAACCTTGACTCCGGACGGACATATGTACGCAATCCCGACGATCGGCAGATCGGATCTGGATGTAAACGGTTCCCGCGTGTTCATCAATCAGCAGTGGATGGACAATCTGGGACTTGAAATGCCCACTACGCTGGATGAGCTTACGGAAGTTCTGATGGCCTTTAAGAATGATGATCCCAATGGAAACGGTGAAGCGGACGAGATTCCGTTCCTCGCATATCCGGACAGAGGCCGCATTGCGATTATGACCGCGCTCGGCATGAACCATGGAGACGCATATTCCCTGTATGCGACGCTGGACGGACGCGTAACCGTAGGCGCAGCGGAAGAGAATTATGTACACTATCTTGAGTACATGAAGATGCTTCTGGACGAAGGCCTTCTGGATGAGGACTTCTATACGATGACCATTGAAGAGTTCAACGCGAAGCTTTCCAGAAATGTCGTAGGTCTTGCCATGATGGATGCGCCGTTCGTATACATGCCCGCTCCGGAACAGTATCAGCAGTATCAGTCGCTGGTACCGCTGGTAAGCGACTATAACGATACGCAGATCTGGCCGATGCTTAACAGCATCACCAACGGCACGTTTGTCATCTGCCGCGATACCGAATATCCGGAAGTCTGCATCCGCATCGCGAACGTGTTCTTTGAGAAGGACATCAATCTTCTCGCATTCGTCGGCCCGCAGGCGTCTGCATATCTCGAGGCACAGTGGCCGGTAGAGGGTTGGGAAGCCTCTTGGGTAGAAGAAGTAGACGGCGCTCAGGTGTACACCACGCCCGACGGAACCGACCTTTGGACGTATCTTAACAGCCGCGTAGGACTTGCGATTCAGATTGGTCCTGCTTACACCCAGGATGAAGCCAATGCCACGATCGGCATCGACGTACCGCTGGCGGACCATGAAATGTTCTGGAGAAACAGCATGAGAGCCAATGTATCGGCTCACATGAGACTGCAGCTTCCGAACCTGTTCCTCAGCGAGGACGAACTCAACAGAGCCAACGAGCTGAGAGTTCCGATTGAGGACTACATTTCCAACATGGAAGCAAAGTTTATCATGGGCGATGCGGATCTGAGCACCTTCGATGCATTCCAGGAAGAGCTTAAAGCGCTCGGCATTGAGGAATACCTCGAGCTCTATCAGACGGCATACGACGCATACCTTGAAAACTCCAAATAATCTCAATGCGCGAAACCTGCGGCATGCTGTGTGAAAACGTAGTTTGCTGCCGGTCAAGCGGGAAACATGCAGAAGGCGATTGGATGAATGAGAGTTCACCCGATTGCCTTCCAATCTGAATGACGAAAAAGGCGAAATTTTTGCCGGGGATGGTAATGATGTTACAGTTGGATCGTGTGGCATTTGTCGGAAACAGCCTCACACTGCATCCGCCCAAAACGGATATCGGCTGGACGGGCAATTGGGGAATGGCAGCTTCCGCTATGGAGAAGGATTATGTTCATATTCTCATGAACCGCTTTCTGAAGGAAAATCCGAACGCGGAGTTCATGGTAAAGAATGTGTTTGTATATGAACAGAAATTCTGGGAAGGCGATCTTTCAATTGCCGAGGAGTTGCGCGCGTTTCGCCCGACGCTGATCGTTCTTGCCATTGGCGACAATGTGGCGCAGGACGAAGCGAAGAAGCACGATTTTCGCAAGTATTATGAAATGCTGATTGATTATATCGATCCGGAAGGTCAGGCATCGGTGGTGTGTACAAGCTGCTTCTTTCCGAAGCCGACAGTGGATCGGGCGATATGGGAGACGGCGAAAAAGAGGAATCTGGTGTTTGCCGATTTCGGATCGGTCTCTGTCGATGCCAAGAACAAGGCGCGGGGACTTTTCTGGCATGCGGGCGTTGCAGAGCACCCGTCGGATCAGGGGATGGCTCTGATGGCGGCGACAATTCTGGTGGCACTTCGGTTGGACTGATTGTATTTTAGTTGTGAAGGGGTGAACGATATGGATAGAATTCACGTTTTGTATCCCGAGAAGATCGGCGTTATTTCAAAGGACATCTACGGCTTCTTTGTGGAGACCATCGAATCGCTTTTAGCAGGTATTTATGTGGGCGAGGATTCCGATATCCCCAATATCCGCGGAATCAGAAAGGAACTGATTGAAAAGCTTCGCGCAATCAAGGCGCCGCTTTTCAGGTGGGGAGGCTGCACGAACGAGGTCTATGACTGGAGGGACGGCATCGGTCCCAAGGAAAAGCGCCCGGTTACGCTGGGACTGGCCTATGCTATGACGAATCGTCCCCAGAGAAACGATTTCGGTACGCATGAGTTCATCGATCTTTGCAAGCTCTCCGGTGCGGATTCCTATATTACTTTGAATATCGCTTCCGTTCAGCCTATGGATGCATATCGCTGGATGGAGTATTGCAATATCCCGCGCGGCACGACCACTATGGCGCTGCTTCGCGAAGAAAACGGCTCGCCGGAGCCCTTTAACGTAAAATATTTCGGCGTCGGAAACGAAAATAACGAGCACGGCGGTCTTATGTCGCCGGAGGACTACAGCGCGGCGTATTCCAGAGTATCTTCCGTATCGTATGCGGCGCTGAGAGATACCAACCTGATTGCCAGTGGCCCCACCTGGGCGGAGGCGAATATCGATTGGACGCGCCGCTTCCTCGCCAATTATGACCGCCGCGGCAAGTTCTCGCCCTGGCACAGCCAGAAAACCTCCTATGCAATGGAATGGGTCGGAAGAAAAATGGACGCCTTCTCCATTCACCATTATGCCTATGACAACGCGGCCAACGGAAACGGCGCGGTGTTTACCGAGGAGCAGTGGTACGAGGCGCTGGCCAGCGCAATGAAGATTGAAAAAATGATTGAGGACTATGCTTCGATTGTCCGTGAATTCCAGCCCACGCCCACTACGGGTATCTCCATCGACGAATGGGGACTCTGGACGACGCTTAAGGGCGGCGGACCGTGGACGGAGAAGCCGATGCTCGGACAGGTAGGCACCATGCGCGAGGCGATGGTTGCGGCAATGTCTCTGAGCGTGTTCAACAATCACTGCGATGTGGTAAAGCTTGCGTGTCTGACCGCGCTTACCAATTATCTGCACAATCTGTTTGAGACCCGCGGCGCAGAGATGTTCGCAACGCCTACGTATTATGTGTTTGACATGATGAAAGAGCATCAGAACGCAGAGTGTCTCCGCACGGTATGCGCCGCTGAAACGAAAAACGGCGTTCAGAGGGTATACACTTCCGCGTCGGTGAAGGACGGAAAGACGCTGATTACGTTGGTGAATACCGACTACAGCAATGAAAATGAAGTGGTTGTCGAGCTTCATAACGCCTCTTTCCCGGGAGAAGCTGAGCTTACGCTGCTCGCAGCGGATGATCCTCACGAACATAACAGCTTTGAAAATCCCGAAAACGTGGTGCCTGTCAAGAGCACCATCAAAGCAGAGGGCGGCGAACTCAAAATCAAGATGCCGAAGGCGTCGATTATGTGCCTGAGCTTCTAAAGAGAAGCCAACTGACCTCGCCTGCGCCGTATGGTTTACCGACAACGGCGCAGGGCGGGGGTTTTATCCTTATAAGGGAGGGGGAGCCTGCGAATCAGCGGTATGCATACGCAGGCAAAGTTCAGCGGTATGAGGGTTCTGGTTGTAGACAGTAAACTGATCGATCTTTTTCCGCATTATGAAATCGAGAGGGAGATGTTTGAAAAGGAAGGCATTGAGCTGGATGTTCAGAACATCACTTCTCAGGAGGAATATATTCGTCTGGCGCGCGACGCGGACGCGCTGATGCTGATCGGCCTGAAAACGCCACGGGAAGTGATTGAAAAGCTTGAAAAGTGCAAGGTTATCGTTCGCTACGGCGTAGGCTATGACGTGGTGGACGTACAAGCCTGCACGGATATGGGCATTGCGCTTTGCAATGTGCCGGATGCGGGCAGCTATGAAGTGGGTTCGCATGCGTTTGCGCTGGCGATGGATTGTTTGCGGAAGGTTACCTTTTATGACAGACAGATCCGAAAGGGCGTATGGCATGCCGGAAGCGGATATACGCTAAAGAGGATGTATGATTACACCTTCGGCTATATAGGTTTCGGAAACATCGGCAGAGTGGCGGCAGGGCTTGCCCGTCCGCTCGGCGTGAAAATCCTTGTATATGATCCGTATGTATCCGACGAAGTGCTGGAAGAAGCCGGCGCTGTGCGGGCGACGTTTGAGGAAGTGCTTTCCGGGTCGGATGTAATCAACATGCATTTGCCCCTTAACCCAAATACCTATCACATGATTTCCGTTGAGCAGTTCAAGCTCATGAAAAAAGGCGCGATCATTATCAACACCTCCCGCGGCGGACTGATCGATCAGGAGGCGCTGATGGACGCAATCGACGAAGGAATTGTGGCGGCGGCAGGGCTGGATGTGAACGAACACGAGCCGCTTACGGATCTTAATGACCGGCTGCTAACCTATGATACCGTGATTCTTACGCCGCATACGGCGACGGAGAGCAATGTATACGCGCCTACGCTTCAGGAAAAGGCGGCAAAAACTGCGCTGCAAGTTTTGCGGGGCGAGCTTCCCGTAAATACCATCAACCGGAAAGAATTGATTGAGAGGAACAAAAATGTATGAACGGAAACAGAATGCTTGAAAAATATAAAAAGGGTGAAAAGCTGATCGGCGCGTTTTTTAATTCCGGAACGGTAGTTTCTGCGGAAGTGCTGGGTCAGCTGGGCTTTGATTTTATCGTCATCGATGCGGAACATTGCCAGTACGATTTTGCGGACGTAGAGAAGTTTATCCGCGCTGCGGAGTGCAGAAATCTTACTCCCATCGTTCGAACCGCCGATTTCAGCAGAAATAATATACTGAAAATGCTGGATCTGGGCGCAATGGGACTGTTTATTCCGTTCATCAAGACGGCGGATGAGGTACGGCAGGCTGCCGCGCTTTGCAAGTATCCGCCGATGGGCGAAAGGGGACTGGGACACGCGCATAAGGTGGGCTACGGGCTCGATCCGATCGTGAACACCGGACGTCCCGAGGATTATTTGGAGTGGGCAAATGAGAACACGCTGCTTCTTCCGCAGTGCGAAACCGCAGAGGCGGTTGCAAACATTGAGGAGATTCTGAAGGTAGAGGGCGTTGCCGGCATATTCATCGGACCTTTTGATCTTTCAATATCCATGGGAATTCCCTGCCAGTTCAATCATCCGCGTTTTATTGAGGCGGTGGACAAGGTGAAAACCGCATGCAACCGCGCGGGAAAAATGGTATTTACCATGGGTATGACGCCCGCTGACGCCGAGATGCGCTTTTCACAGGGCTTTGACGGCGTTCTTGCAACCGATACTTCCTTTCTGATTCGCGCGGCGAGGGAATATATCGAAGGCGTGAAGGCGGTATGTGAAAAATAATCGGCGGGATTCCGTTTGTGAAAGGAGAAAAACGGGATGATTCAATATCGAACGCTTGAGGATACGGTAAAGGGCAAGACGGCGATTATTTCCGGCGGAACCGCGGGCATCGGGCTTGCGTGCGTGCGTCTTTTCTGCAGGGCGGGCATGAATGTTGTAACGCTTGGGCGAAGGGCGGACAAAGGACGGGAAATTGAAAGTGAAATCAACCGAGAGGGCTTTGGTCAGTGCCGTTTCTTTGAATGCGACGTCCGAAACACCGGAAGAATCCGTGAAATCGTGGAAAAGACAAAGGAGATATTCGGCGGTATCTATGCGCTTGTGAACTGCGCGGGCGTGTTTCCGCCGCAAAAGGCGATTGACGATACCACGGAAGAGGAGTACAGGGATATACTGAATGTAAATCTCACCTCATATTTTGCCTTCTGTAAATACGCGCTTCCCTATATCAGACGGGAACGCGGAAGCATTGTTAATATCGGAAGCGTAGTCGCGTTAACCGGCGGCCTTCATTGCCTTGCGTATGTAAGCACAAAGGGCGCGATCGAGGCTTTCACGCGCGGTCTTGCGCTGGACGAAGCGAAAAACGGCGTTCGTGTAAACGAAATCAAGCCGGGACATATCAATACGGAGATTTTTTGCCAGATGACCGAGCGCTCGCAGAATAAAGAGGAATTCCTAAAGTATTTTGATCATGTACAGTGTCTTGGGCGCGGCGGAGAGCCGGAGGAAATCGCATCGGCAGCGCTTTTCATGGTCAGCGAATGGGCCAGCTTTATCACCGGCACGGATCTCGTGGTTTCCGGCGGATATGAGCTGGGCGAAGGCGAAATCAATTTGAATGCCTGACAGGGAAATGGCAATCGGCGGAGAATTTCCATATGCAGCGGGCGATCGAAGAATGATAAAGGAGTTATGCATATGAAAGCTGAAATTTTGATTTCTTCTCATGCGTGCCTCGGCGAGGGCGCGTTCTTTGACGAAAAAAACTACAGGGTTTTATGGCTGGATATTTTTGGAAGAGAAGTTCATATTCTGAACCCCGTAAACGATACGGATATATGCATGAATGTGGAAAAGCCGATTACGACGATCGTTCCCGACGGGGATAACTTTGTCGTGGGCGCGATTGACGGCATGTACAGAATGTCACGGGATGCGAAGATGCTTACGCCGATGCCGTCTCCGATGCTGGACTATGTGCATTGCCGCTGCAACGACGGAAAATGCGGACCGGACGGCAGATTATGGGTTGGCATTGTTGAAAACGAAGGACAGCGGGGACTTGGCGGATTGTACGCGGTAACGGATAATTCCTGTGAACTTCAGCTGGGCGGTCTCGACTGCCCGAACGGCATTGTGTGGAATTCCCGGCGGGATCAGGTGTATTTTACCGACTCTATGAGCGGACGGATTTACGCCTTTGATTATGTAAACGGAAAGCTTGAAAACAAGCGGGATATATTCCGCACCAATAAGGGTTACCCTGACGGAATGACGATCGATACGGAAGACACGATCTGGGCTGCGATATGGGGAAGCGGCTGCGTATTCAGAATTGATCCGATATCGGGTAAGGTGATTGATATCGTTGAAACCGATGCGCCCAATGTATCCTCTGTTGCAATTGCGAACAAAAAGATCTATATCACAAGCGCGACTAAAGATATGGATAGGGAGATGCTTCTAAAGTATCCGCTCTCCGGCGGCCTTTTCGCTGCGAACGTGGATGCGGTCGGTGCGTCCTACTTTCATTATGGAAATGCATAAACCTCTTACCGGCACAGAAAATTTCAGAAAGGGCGGCTGTTTATGGCGATAAAAACATATCCGCTTCCCGAAGGGGAATGTCAAAATACGCTCTATGAAATATTCATAGACGGAAAACGCGTTCAGGCGCATTCGGCGCGCGTATCACTGATGCCCTTTAACAGGCATTGGCCCGGACATCAGCGGACGATGGATCAGACGGAGGTAATTCCGTTTGTGAGCTTTGATATGGATGAGAAGGCGCATGTGCGGGTGATTTCCCAAAAGGCCTTTAAAAATGCGATTGTACGCCCGTCCTCCAAGAAGATCACGCCCGTATGCTCGGGCCGGGAAATCGAATTTGATATCGAAAAGACGGGACAGTATTCTTTGGAGCTTGACGGAGTATATGGAGCGCTTCAGATTTTTGCGAATCCTTTTTCCAATTACAGCGTTTTTGAAAACGATCCCGATACGCTCTACTTTGGCCCCGGCATTCACGACGCCGGTACTATTAATATGCATTCCGGGCAGACGGTGTACATTCACGAGGAAGCGGTGGTATATGGAGAAATCCATGCGACGGACGCGGAAAACATCAGAATCCTTGGACGCGGAATTCTGGATCACGGAAAGATCGACGCCAAGGAGGGTGCAATAAACAGCGGAAAGAACACCGAAGAGGTTGTGGATCCGTTCCGGCCGAGTCCCATGTATTTCACATACTGCAAAAACATTTTGATTGAGGGAATCACGATTCGCGACCCCGCGTTCCTGGCACTTAGACCCATCGCGTGCGAAAACGTAGAGATCGACAATGTGAAAATCATCGGCTGCTGGCGGTACAATTCCGACGGTATTGATTTCATCAACACGATTCATGGGCGCGCAAGAAACTGTTATGTGCGCTCGTTCGACGATTCTCTGTGCTTGAAGGGTTTCTATTTTCTGAATCAGGGTGAAATGTTCCATAACGGAAAGGCGTATCCGGTGATGGACGATGTGATGTACGAAAACTGCGTCGTCTGGAACGATTGGGGAAAAGCGCTGGAGGTCGGTGTAGATCTGTGCGCTATGGAGATTAAGAACTGTGCGTTCAAAAACTGCGATATCATTCATTGCTGCGGCGGAGCATATATGGATATCTCGAACATCGATTACGCGCATGTTCATAACATTGTTTTTGAGGATATCCGCGCGGAATACGATCCTGTGATACAGAGGCCGACGCTTCAGAAAAGCGATGAAGATACGTATTTCATCGATCATGAGAGCAGGTATAGACCGTATCTGATACTGCTGACTGTGGATTACTCCATATACTCGCACGGCGGCACGGTACGCGGAAAGATTGAAAATGTTCGCTTTAAGGACATACAGACGACGTCGGATATAATGCCGCCATCTTTGACGCACGGCTTTGACGAAGAGCACGGAGTGAAAAACGTAACAATAGAGAATCTTACGATCAACGGCGAAAAACAAACGGATCTTAAGAAGGCCGGATTTACTATCGGAGAATATGCCGAAGATATCCGCCTGATATAGCCAAATGAAAAAAGCATTCGCTCCGATGCGGCGGGACGAATGCTTTTTTTACAGTGTGCCCGGCGGCGCACGTTTCTAAAGGGTGAAAGACCCGAATCTGCCCGGTAGCGGAAAGCAGATAGCCGAAGGCGCGGGTGTCTGTCGCTAAGCGGAATGCGAAGGGTACGCAGGCGCGTTGAGTGCGGTTCAGCCGGAATAAGGAGAAACGAAAGGCAGAGAAACAAAGCGGCTGGAAGCTATATTGGGAAGGGATAACCTGAACAATGCGTACGCGGCTCATTATGGTCTTTTGAGGCAATGCCTGACTTGGTTTATGCGCGAAATCTGTTTCCGAATATCTGTCATCGGCGTGCAGGGAGCCGATCGGATGCCGACGGGAACTTCTGTTGGCTGCGTCTTATATTACCTGCCGCAAGAAGGTTATATTCCCGGTTCAGGAATTCCTTTATGAGCATACATTTCTGAAGACGTACCATTTATAGAAGCCTGAAGAATGAGTTTATCATGGATACGACAGAAGTATAGTAAATGAAATCCGGGAACTGTCTGAAAATTTTGATGGAGTAAGTGCTGAATGCGCCGCGGCGAATATTATCCTTGTCATCACTGGAATCCGGACTGAAAACACATAATGCGACAGTTACAAATCGCTAAAGGCGCTGTCTCTTGCGGCTCATTTGGGCCGTTTTTGAGACAGCGCCTTATTTTTGCGGCTTCAGATTCGCTCAATTTATTTAAGCGCCTGCGTATATTTTCTTGCCAGTTCCTCGATTACGTCGAAGCTTCCTTCCGAAATCAGGCGCTTGTTTGCGATATCGCTTCCGATTCCAACGCCGTAAGCGCCGGCGTCGATGAAGGATTTCATGTTTGAAAGGTTTACGCCGCCGACGGCGAGGAAGCGGATATGCGAAAGCGGAGCGGAAATACTTTTCAGGTACCCTGCGCCGAAGTCGCCGATCGGGAAGAGTTTTACAAAATCCGCGCCGGCATTATGGGCGGAGACCGCTTCTGTCGGCGTGAACGCACCGGGAATGGAGACAAGACCTTCCGATTTGGTTTTTTCGATGACTGCCGGATTGGAATCCGGAGAGATGATAAAGCTGCCGCCGGATTCCTTGGTGAGAAGAACCTGCTCTTTCGTAAGCACTGTGCCCGCGCCGATTTCCATGCGCCCGTCGAAGCGTTCCCTTAAAAGGCGAATGCCCTGCGCCGTCTCAATATCTGAAACCTTTCCGCTTGCGTCATACGTGCATTCAATCAGGCGTACGCCGCCCCTGTACACGGCTTCGGCAAAGGGGAGCAGGTTGGAAACATTTACACCCCTGACGATTACGATCAATTTTTCATCCAGTATGGACTGAACTACGCTTTGCATAAAGACCTCCGTAAAGCAGATGGAGTGGGTTGAGCATTACAGGAATGCGGGCTTGGGATAATCCGCCGGATGATCAAGCGTCATGCGCATGAGCTCTTCGCTCGAGGTCCATTGTACGGTATCGCTTAAATGCATTTCAATGCGTTTTGCGGTTTCGCAAAGCGCGCGAAGTCCGGTGCCTGCGCCGTTTGAGAACAGAGACTGCCAATGGGTGAGCAGTATGGGATAGCCGCCCGATTTCAGGATATCGATGATACGGCCGGTTTTTCCGTCCATTGAAATGAGCTGATCGGCGATTATGGATACGTATTCATCCGATGTATCGGTAGTGTTCATGGTCTGCCAGAACATGTCGTCGGTTGTTGCGGGGATGGATACGGTGCGAAGGCCGTCCTTTTCATAGGCAATCCAAGGCTTGATTCCGTCTTTATCGCCCAAACAGTGGAGGAAATACCAGCTGTTTTTCTGTTTGAATACCTCGAAAAACGCTTTTGCAACGGACTCGGCGTATGCGCTTTCCACTTTGCATCCAAAGCTCCAAGGCGAGGTTACGCCGCTTGGAAACAGGCCGGCGTCTTTCAGCATCGTAAGTGCGCGGGCGATATAGGGCGTGAGCGTATCGGCAGTCTGCGCGTTCGACCATTCCTCTTCATTCATGGGAAGAAGCGTATTCGTTTTCAGATCCACCGCTTCGGCATGCGTAAGCATTTCGGGGCAGATGGAAAATAATTTGCTTACGCGGTCTTTTGCCATAGTAAGCCATTCGTCTACTTCTTTTTGATCAATTCCCGGGATGCCGGTTAGAATATTGCCTTCGCCCAGCGGCATCGGAATCACGCTGAATTTTCCGCGTATGGAATACCGTTCAATAATGTCGCAGAATTTTTCCATAAACGAATTCGGAACCTCGCGCGGAATTGCGCGTCCGTCCTTGAGCGTATGTCCGGGAATGTGTGCATAATACGCCAGTACTCGCGGCGCAGGATCATCGATAATAAGGCTGATCGGGGTTTTCATCATAACAATTTCTCCTTTCTTCGAAGAAGGAAAATGTAAAATGCATACGCGGATATTATAGCATATATGAAGGGAATAATAAAGACGAATTATTGTGTGAATGAGGCGGATAAAACGTTGATTTGGAAAATAAAACCGGGAACAGCGTCAGCGCCGTTCCCGACTGGGAGAAATACTTATTGATCCTTAAGGCCTTCCAGTGCGTCCCGGAATGCGTTTGCGATGCATCCGGCGCATTCGGGGCCTACGGAGTTGGTTTCTTCGTAGTGATTTTCACCTTTGAAATCAACGGTCCTTTCCACATACGGAAGCTTTTCGTTTACCAGAAAATCGGAAGGAGTTACGATATAGCCCACTTCGTCGTTGCAAAGACCGGTAATCAGAAGATCGGAAATACCGTATTCTTTGGCAATTTCTCTGAGGGGACGCGGATCTTCAACATCGGGATTTACGCTTTTGAAAGTTTTATTGCTTTCTGAAAGTCCCTGAACCAGCTCCGGGAAAATTTCACCGGGAATCAGCGCAAGCGCCACGTCTCCTAGCATGATTACGCTGAGCTCCGTTTCAACGCCGTAGCCCGTTTTGCTTTCGCATTCCACCGCTTTATTGGTGAGGATACCGAGCGTTTTGTAGGCTAAGAAGACCGGGTTGTCCATGGGAATTGTGAAAACCTTGCGCGAAACCGCTATGCGGGGCGCAATCTCTCTTTCGCTCTCGGGTGAGATGGACAGCGCGAAATCGATCAGCTTATTGGATGTAATCCGAAGGTTTTCTACGGCGTATTTATCCGTATTAGAGACAAATTCGCGCGTCATGATCAGTCCTCCGACTGCGCCGGGCGCAAACATGGTGAAATCGCCTGTTTTTTCTTCCACGGCGTCTACAAGCATGCCGGGGAAATCGCGGCTTAAAAGGGTATTTGCGCCGCGCAGCGATTCGGCGTGCGCACCGTAAAACAGTATCCTTGCGCCCTTGGAGCCGTCCGCAGGAGTAAACCTAAGCTGATACAGGTTGGGATCATATTCGATGGGAAGGCGGGAATCGCGGAACATGTCCTTGGTTACGGAAAAACCAAAGCGGAGAGTTCCGGATCTGGGGGAGCCGGCGGCTTCGCTGCCCGCTTCAATGGCGGCTTTCACCAAAGCTTCCATATAATCATCGTTCTTTCCGTCCACGAACAAGGGCCCCCAAAGGCCCAGCGTGTCGGGACCGGCGTGGGTGTGCGTTGCATATACATTGATCTGAGATACGTTTTTGACGTCCTTAAGCCCGTCGCGGATGCGGGCAACGATACCGCTGTCGAGCGCCACACAGTCTACGCCGATCATCAGAATGCTGGTTTCGCCGTCGGAAATCCATACGGCCCGCGCCTCACACAGATCAAGCACGCCGCTGATTTCAAGAGCGGAATTGTAGCCGGCGATATAGAGCGGCTGCTTACTGTCGGCAAGCGGTACAATCTCGCGCCTGGCAAAGCCGAAATTCCAGGCCGCTTGATTGGGTACAGGCGTGTCCGCAGATGCGCAGGGCTGACCGATGGCGGATGCGAGGAGCAGCGACAGTATCAGAGGATTCAGTCTTTTAATAAAATTTTTCATGCGTATCCCTCCTACAGAAGATTCGAAAAAAGGCCGAGCGCCGCGCGGATGAGGTTTCCGAAGCGAACGCCGTTTATGAATGTGAAATAGATCGATGATGGAATCAATGAGAGAATGAAGAGTGAAGTCAGGATGATTCGAACGGATTTGAATTTGATCAAACGGATCAAAAGAAAAACAACTGCGCCGATCAGTATGAAGGCAGCCCACGGCGCAGAGAATTCCGCTTCCGTTAATTGGTTCAGTACCTCAATGACTGCTTCGGATACGCTCGGGTTTTGCTTCATGATATTGGAGACAAGTGAAAAAACGCGCCCGGAATACTGAATCAAAAGCCTTGAAAGCGCAAGAAACGCCGTGGATATGCAAGCGCCAATGAGCGGGGGCGCGACGTATTTCATATATTTGGATTTCATATGGATACCTTCCATATGGATACCTTCTTTGTATGCTTTATGGATTTCAGTATATCATGGAGCGAAGGAGCATGTCAACTGAATGCGGGTTTTCCCTGTGTGCCCGCAAGACGGCAATTCCGTAAAAATCATAATTCTACGGCGTATGTCGTCTGCTCTTTTCTGTGCATGCGAGGTACATCATAGTTGATCAAATGCTTCTTCATAGAAATTTCACGGCGATTGAAAGATTCTCACAGAAAACTCACAGTAAGTCTGTTATACTGTAAGCGAAAATGGAATCGGAACAGACAGATTGCCGATGGCGATGTTCGGGAGGTGGATTATGAAAAAGAACGCATTGAATATTGTCCGGGACATTGTTCTCTTGCTGTTGATTCTTGCATCTTCCACCTTGATCGGATTTTACTTTCGGCATTGGGAACTGCACGAAACCAATATTGTTGTGGTGTATATTTTTTCCGTGCTGCTGATTTCGCTTTACCCGAGGATATCTTTACGGCATTGCTGCATCTGTGGTTTCTCTGCTGTTGTTTAACTGGTTCTTTACCAAGCCTTATTTCACGCTGAAGGTTCATGATATGACCTACTTCATCACCTTTGCCATTATGATGTTCACATCTATCGTGACCAGTACATTGACGACAAAGGTCAAGCGGGCGGCTGAAATCGCCAGAGAAAGGGAAAGGGAAAGCAACGCGCTGTATCAGATGACCAACCATCTGACTGATGCAGAGGATGCTGAGGCGATTGCCCGGATCGCAGTCACAACGACCAGCGAGGTTCTGGGCTGAGGCACAGCCTGCGTTTGTTTTGATGAACAGGGTGTTCCGGAAAAAACGTTTATTCAAAGAAAAGAAGACGGAAGCCTGATTCGACGTGATCTGACGGATGCAGACGAGCTGCGCCGAAGAATAGAGCAGCTTCATGATGTTATGGATATTACCGAGCAGGACTATCTGTATCCGATTTATGGGAAAACATGATACTGGCTGTTTTACGCATTCCGCAGAATATTGGCGCAGCAATGACGGAAGCTCAGACAAGAATGCTCCATTCCGTCATTGAAAGCGCCGCTTTGGCTCTCGAACGGCTCCGCAGCTTACAGCAGCAGGTACGAAGCCGGGAGGAAACCACGCGGGAACGGTATCGCGGCAATCTGCTCCGAGCCATTTCGCACGATATCCGCACACCGCTTTCCGGTATTATGGGAACCAGCGAAATGCTCATGGCCTCGACAGATCGGGATGACCCCCGCTATGCGCAGGCGAGGGACATCAATCAGGACGCTCAATGGCTGCACAATATGGTGGAAAATATACTCAACCTTACCAAGCTGCAGGACGGAAAGCTTGTGCTCCATAAGCAGCCGGAGGCGGTGGAGGAAGTCGTCGGCGCCGCCTTGACGATGATGGAAAAGCGGCTTCCCGGCAGAAATATCGATGTGGAAATGCCGGACAATGTGGTAATGGTTCCTATGGATGCAAGACTGATCAGTCAGGTGCTGATCAACCTTTTGGATAATGCCGACAAGCATACAGCGCAGGATCGGCAGATCTCTGTTTCTGTTTGTACCGATGAGAAAAACGTTTGTATCACGGTTGCGGACAGGGGCAAGGGAATTCCGGAGCGCGATCTGCCTCATATTTTTCAAATGTTCTACACCGCCCACACCCAAATACCGGATTCCAGACGCGGCGTTGGTCTTGGCTTGGCAATTTGTCAGTCCATCGTGGAGGCGCACGGGGGAAATATCCGCGCTGAAAACCGGAAAGACGGCGGCGCTGCCTTTACCTTTACATTGCCGACGGAAGGAGAAAATGAATGACAGTAAGAAATGAAACTGTCCTTATTGTAGAAGATGATACAGCAGTTTCCCTTGCCTATGGATTGGATATCGGTCTTGCAGAAGGGTTCCGGAAGTCGGCGTTCGATGTGGTATCGGCCCTGTCTACCACGGGTTATTCTACCATGAGCTATGCCGAGTGGCCGCATTTCGCCATCGGCGTTCTGATACTGATGATGTTAATCGGCGGCGGAATCGGTTCAACAGCCGGCGGTATTAAGCTTTCGCGTGTATATCTCACACTGCGGCTTTGCGCTATTCAGATCAAAAAGAAGCTTTCTCCCGGAAGCGCCGTAGCTTCTCCCCATTACATCAAGGCGTCAGGCAAAACGCTCATCGATCAGGAACTGGCAGAGGATACCATCGGCTTTGTAATGGTGTATCTTGTGATCTTTGTGATTGGTTCCTTAATAATGACCGTAACGGCAGACTGCACTTTGATGGAGGCCATGTTTGATTTTGCGTCTTCTCTGGGCACTGTTGGTCTTTCCATCGGCATCACCGGACCAATGACCAACGATGCGACATTGATCGTGGAAATGATCGGTATGCTGCTGGGGCGTTTAGAGATATTTATTGTGGTGATCGGTTTTACCTTTGGCTTTGGAATGCTGAAGGATATGCTTTGCAGAAAAAAACGCAGCTAAGCATTGCAAAATATAAAATAAATGGGATTAAAAAAGTCTTCGAAACGCCAAGGGCGCGCATCTATACGGGTCATCCGCGCCTTTTGAAATTTGTGAAATCTCCTTACTGATATTGGTAAAGCCGTTTATCTTGAACGTTGACGGCAGTTAAGAAAAGCAGAACAGGCATGACCGAAATCATGCCTGTTCCAGAAAACCGCGAATTACTGTTTTGCCGGCAGAGATCTTCGCGCCCTCTTTTTTGGGGGGGGGCAATTCCCTGTCTGCTTTGTAATGTACCTCATGGGGAGGCGCGCTATTACTCAAGTGGACGACGTTTTTTTAGTTGACGGGTCCGCTTTTTTTTCAGCGGCTTTTTGTTTCCGTTTTCGTCCACGATGACGATGGAGTCAAGCTGAGAGCGCATGCTCATCCGAAATGCTTCGATGTATTCCTTTCTGAGAGCTTCGCGTTCCTTTGTTTCCTCGGGCGTGAGTCCTTCCGTTTTGAATTTCCTTGCAAGGAAATTGATGCGGTCGATTTTTTTCTGATCCATACGGGCATTCTCCTTTATTGATCTGCGCTCTGGTATTCGCAGGCTGTGTGCATGGCGGACGCGGTTTGATTGTACATTTCGCGGTATGCGCGCGTATGCGCACGGTAGAGGCGGGCGTTTTTCGCATCCGGCTGCAAAGCTGCGCTCGTTTTCACGATTTTTGAAGCCTCTTCGTAATTCTTGAATACGCCTGCGCCTACGCCCGCCGCGACGGCTGCGCCGAGGGACGTGGCTTCGCGGGGATTCAAATGAATGGAGCAGGGTGCGTCGATTACGTCGGCGAACATCTGGGGCCAGATTTTGCTCTTCATGCCGCCGCCGGAAAGCACGAGCGATTTGAAATTCAGCCCGTTTTCGCGGAGCACGGCGGCACAGTTGTTGAGTGCCTGCGCTACGCCTTCATACGCGCATCGGACCATGTCGTTTCGCGTGTGGGTGAGGGTAAGCCCCATCAGCATGCCGCGGGCGTTGCTGTCCCACCACGGGCAGCGTTCGCCCATGAGCGTCGGAAGGAAGAAAAGGCCGTTTGCGCCGGGAATGGAGGAGGCCGCCATTTTTTCGGCGAGCGAAAAATCGATTTCGCCGCTTTCGTTTGTTATGCCGAAGACGGTTTTCATCATGAAATCAAATGCGGTCGAGGCGCACTGCACGGTTCCGCATACGGTGGTCAGATTTTCGTCGATATCCGTGTAATTGAATGCGCGCATATCCTCGTCAAAGCAGGGCGTTTTTTTAAGACCCGCGACCCATGCGCTTGAGCCGATGGTAAGGTAGGCGCCGTTTTCGTCGTATACGCCGGAGCCGTGCGTGGAGCAAGGGCCGTCACCCGCGCCGATTGCGACAGGGATACCGCCGGCAAGTCCCAAATCGTTTGCCGCAGCTTTTGAAAGACGGCCGGATACGTCCGAAGAGGGGAAGAGCAGGGGAAGCTTATCCATGTCGATTTCAGCGGCCTTGCATACGTCCTCGTCCCATTTGCGCGCAGAAATATTCATAGCGCCGAAAAGGGACGCGTCGGAATAATCGCTTCTTCCGTGAAGACCGGTGAGATAGCCGTAGATTACATCCTTGGTGTTTACAAACCAGCGGGCGTTTTTGTATACGTCCGGCGCATGCTCTTTCAGCCACATGAGCTTCGGGAGGCCGTAATGAACATCGGGGCGGTTTCCGGTGATGGAATAAAACGCCTTCATGCCTATAATGCGTTCCATTTTATCTACCTGTGTCTGAGCCCTCGTATCCAGATGGATGATGTTCGGATGAAGCGCCTGACCGTCTTTGTCGATTGCGATGCATCCGTTCATTGTGCCGGTAAGGCCGATGGCGGCGACGGAGGAAAGATCCGCTTTTTGACCGAGACTTGCAACGGCCTGCTTTACGGCGGATATGAAATCCTCGCTTTTCTGTTCCGCCCAGCCGTCGCGCGGGTAGTATACGGGATATTCGGCAACCATTGCGCCGATCAGCGCGCCGCTTTCGTCAAACAGCGAGCATTTAAGTCCGGAGGTACCGGCGTCCAGCGTGAGAATTGTCGCCATGTGAAATACTCCTTTTCGCGGAAATGGCGGCGCGGCTTACAGCCGTACCGCCTTGAGAATGTGTATTGTTCAGGGCTTTTTTACGTGCGGGCAGTTGTATGCGTCGCCGCGGTAAATGGGGTTGGCCCAGTACACCGCATTTTTGATGACACGCTGGATGTCGGGCACAAAGAAGGTGGGATTGGTTTCGTGACCCGGCTGGAAGTAGAATATTTTGCCGAATCCTCTTCTGTAGCAGAGGCCGCTTCTGAATACTTCGCCGCCCTCGTAGCCGCCGATGAATACGGTTTCATCGGGCTCGGGTACCATGAAGGGCTCGCCGTAGGTTTCTTCGCTGGGAAGATAGATGAAGCGGTCGATTCCCTGTGCGATCGGATGCGCGGGATTTACCGCCCATACGCGCTCAAAGTCGCCGTCCTCACGCCAGGTAAGGGAACAGGGCGTGCCCATCAGAAGGCGGAAGGGCTTTGAAAAATGCGCGGAGTGCAGGAAGATTGCGCCCATACCGTTCAGAACCGCTTTCTGTACGCGTTCGGCGATTTCATCCGGCACTTTTTCATGCGCCATGTGTCCCCACCAGATGATAACGTCGGTATCGTTTAATACCTCTTCCGTAAGGCCGCATTCCTCGTCGAGCAGCGTGGCGGTTTTCACGGAAATTTCATCGGATTCCAAAAAGCCCTTAAGCGCCATATGAATGCCTTCGGGATATACGTTTCGGACGCGCTCCTCGGTGCGTTCGTGGACAAATTCATTAAATACGGTTACGCGGATCACGCAAAAGCCCCCTTATATTTTTTTCTGTATTATATCATAGGTGCGCTGTTTGTTGCAATCGGGAACGGCGAGAATTATGAAGAGAATGTGTCGTCTCTTGACCGAAGCTGTTTGCGCATGTATAATTATTTTGGTAAAGGATTTCGGGAGACATGCTATGAAGAAAATCCGATTTTTGATTTTTGCGCTGTTTGTTATAACGGCGATGTCCGGGGCATGGGCTTCGGAGGATACGGCTGCTGTCAGTCTGAATTTTCCATCCGTCCAGATCAAAGAAGAAGCGTTTATGAATAATACGGCTATCGGCACGGTGATCATTTCAGACGGCGCCGATGTGGGCGCGCACGCTTTTCTGAATTGCTCGAATCTGACCGTTTTGATCGCGCCGGGGAAGGACATAACCATCGCGCCGGATGCGTTTGAGGGATGTCCTCTTAAGGCGGTATACTGCGATGAGGGTTCGGGCGCGTATGAATTCGCGGTTTCCTGCGGAATTGATGCGATACCGATGGATGAGATTCTGAAGCCGTCCCGGTTTGAAATGCGAGTGCTTTCAAACGGAAGCCTTGCGGTGTCAAAGTATACGGGCGCGGAAACAAGCGTGAATATTCCGGACGAAGTGATGGGGCTTGCGGTTACCGAAATCGGGGAATGCGCGTTTAAGGACAATGGGACAATAAAATCCGTTTCGATTCCCTCCTCGGTAAAGAAGATCGGAAGAGCGGCGTTTTCCGGCTGCCTTTCCTTAACCGGCGTAACGCTGAACGAAGGGCTTCAAACCATCGCTTCCGATGCGTTTGCGGGTTGCAAGGCGCTCACGACGATTTCGCTTCCCGAGAGCCTCCGGCTCATGGAGGGCAACCCCTTTGTACATTGCTCGTATTTAAAAACGATTTCGGTTTCTCAGAATCATTCGTATTTCCGCCTGGAAAACGGCATGCTGATCGATACGCAGAGGAATAAGGTAGTGTCTTTCCCGTGCGCACTGGCGATTGCCGAGATTGAAATACCGGATGGAATCGAAGCGATCGGGGAAAAGGCGTTTTGGCGGGCGACGCATGTTACAAGCGTGATTATGCCGGAAAGCCTTAAGGTGATTGAAAAATATGCGTTCTATGAATGCTGTCATTTGAAAAGCGCCGCGTTTGCAGCAGGGCTTCTTGAAATCAAAGCGCATGCGTTTTCAGGCTGTGAACGGTTGACGGGCGTGGAATTTCCGGAAAGTATAGTGAATATCGGAAGCCAGGCGTTCAAGAACTGCCGGAATGTGGACGGAGCGAACGTTTGCGAAGGGACCAATGTCGCTTCGGACGCGTTTTTGCTGGATGAAGCGGTTTCGGGATATGTACTTAACATTATTCCTTTGTACCAGTTCGACTATCAGGAGACTGCGACTGTATATAATTACGAAAAGAAGAGCGTTGCAACCTCCGGCTGCGGCGCTACCTGTGCGTCGATGGTGATCCGGTATCTTACCGGAAATATGGATCAGACGCCGCACACACTGTTCGTATGGGCGTGCAAAAACGGATATTATGCCGGGAGCGGGCTCACCGTGTACGCCATTGACGAGCTGTGCGAAAGAAACGGCGTTGAAACATCCTGGACAAAGGACAGTGACGAGGCGGAAGAAGCATTAAAAAACGGCTATCCCGTGATTGCCAGCATGGGAGAGGGCACGTTTACAGACGGAGGACACTATATACTGCTTCGAGGAATCGATGAAAACGGAAAGATTCTCGTAAACGATCCGAACAGCGTGGAGCTTACAAATTCCTCCTTTGATATGTCGCTGATCGTTTCGGAGATCAACAGAGGCTTCTGTATCTGTAAAGTTGCGGATTAAGCAATTAAAACCGCTGGACAAACCCGGCGGTTTATGATATACTCTTTGAGGGTAAAAAATGGACATGCGGGACGAAAAACGCCCGCATTGGGAGGCGCATGCATGGAAGATCAGATGGTTCGGCTGATTACGAAGCTTGCGCCGGATCTTATGGAAGAAATCGTTGCAAGAGCGATGGTGCTGGAACGGATTTCGGTATTGCAGCCGGTCGGCAGAAGGGCGCTTGCACAGAGAATGCGGCTGCCCGAGCGGGAAGCACGCGTGATTACGGATGCGCTTAGGCAGACGGGCTGGATTGAAGCCACGGCCGCCGGCATGACGCTTACCAACAAAGCCTACGAGCTTTTGGACAGCGTGCGCGAATTTGTGCATTCGACGCTGGGAATAGAATCGCTCGAAATACAGCTTCAGAAGCTACTGGGCGTAGAGCGCGTAAAGATCGTTCCCGGAAATGCCGAGGAATCGAAGGAGGTTTTATCGGAGGTCGGGCGCGTCGCGGGTGCGAAGCTCAGAAAGGCGGTTCGGGCGGGCGATATCGTAGCCGTGACCGGCGGAACCACCATTCAGCAGGTAGCGCTTCACATACCGCGCGGCGCGAATATGGACGTAACCGTCATCCCAGCGCGCGGAGGCCTCGGTCAATCGGTGGAAACGCAGGCAAATACGCTGGCGGAGGAGATTGCCGGAAAGCTGGGCGGAAGACATATGGCGCTGTATGTGCCGGACAATCTTTCGCCGGATGCACTTAAGGAGCTCAAGAAGCTGAACGAGGTAAGCGAACCGCTGGCGCTGTTAAAGCATGCGGATGTGCTTTTGTACGGAATTGCCCGCGCGGATGATATGGCGAAAAACCGCCTGATGAACGGCGACGACCGGGATGAAATGATAAAAAAGGGCGCGACTGCAGAGGCGCTGGGCTTCTGTTTCGATGCGGAAGGCAGGTTTTTGGCTGCAGCGTCGGGCGTCGGCGTTCCGATCGACGCAGTCGACGGTATTCCGACCGTCATTGCCGTCGCCACCGGCGCAAGGAAGGCGGAAGCGATACTGGCGGTTGCGAGGCACCATAAGCATTCGCTGCTTGTGATCGATGAAAGCGCCGCTTTGAAAATTGCAGAGCTGATTCGAAGCGACATATAACAGCAAATAACATGAATTTTCTTTTACGTTTCCCCACAATGTGGTATGATAATAGGGCATGAAATGAATTAAACAAAGGAGCGTGAACCCATGAATAAGATGACCGTACAGGATATCTGCGTAAAAGGCAAGAAAGTTCTCGTAAGATGCGACTTCAACGTACCGCTGGATGCGGACAAGAACATCACCGACGAGACCCGTATCAACGCCGCGCTTCCCACCATCAAGTACCTGCTTGATAACGGCGCAGCCGTAATCCTCTGCTCTCACCTGGGCCGTCCCAAGGGAGAGTTCAACATGAAGTATTCCCTCGCACCCGTGGCAAAGCGCCTTTCCGAGAAGCTCGGCTTCGAAGTAAAGCTCGCCAAGGACGTTATCGGCGAAGATGCTCAGAAGCTGGCTGCCGAGGTAAAGTGCGGCGAAGCCATTCTGCTTGAGAACGTACGCTTCCATGCGGAAGAAGAAAAGAACGTTCCCGAGTTCGCCAAGGCGCTGGCCGACATGGCTGAAATCTATGTTTCCGATGCGTTCGGAACCGTACACCGCGCTCACGCCT
>JAFQKQ010000016.1 GCA_017396845.1 Clostridia bacterium | reverse complement strand
ATCCTTGTCGGATTGCTATATACTGCTCTCGTTGTGGGTTTTTCATAGCAGATTTATTCTACAACAAAACAGAGCTTTCTTCCACCTTCCCAGTGGTTGAAAGCTCTGTTTTTTTCTCGGGGCTGTTGTGCAACAGCCCCTATTCGGTGGGAGCGGAATTATTTCTTGTAGAGTGCGTTGAACTCGTCAACGATCTCCTGTCCGCCTTCGGCATACCAGGCGTCCCATACTTCGTAGAGGGCGTCTTCGTCGATGATGCCGGCGATGTACTGTACGGCGGCGTCTTCGAGCTTGGTGGCGAGGGTGGCGTTGTACTTGGTGTAGGCTTCGTTAGAGGCCTGCAGCGGTACGGTGGGATCGGCTACGAGGTTGGAGAGGAGCACCGGATCGCCCTGCATGGCGGCAAATTCGCTGCGCAGCTCGGTGGTGGCGGCGGGCGGCGTGAGATCGCCGTTTACGTTCATGCCGATCTGGTTGAGGGAGTGCTGTACGGCGGTTACGTAGCTGGTCATGTCGGTGCCGTCTACGGGAGTGGTGTAGCGGAAGCCGTCGTCCCAGATCCAGTAGGTCTTGCCTTCCACGCCCCAGTTGACCAGAGTCTGGCCTTCGGCGCTGTTGCACCAGTCAAGGAATGCGAGGCACTTGAGGAAGTCTTCCTCGGTCTTGGCGGCCTTGGTGATAACTACCTGTCCGTTGTAGCCGCTGGTGGGCTTTACGCACAGATCGCCGTTGGCGTTGGGAACAGCTGCTAAAATAGCGAAGATCTGCTCGGTTACGCCCTGGTTGGTCTCGAACCATTCCTGCTGACGATAGCCGTTGTCGAGGCAGTCAAAGCGCATGAAAGCGGTGTTGTTGCGCTCTGCGTCGTTCCAGTTGCCGGAAGCGATGGTCATGAACTCGGGATCAATGCCGCCTGCGGCGTACAGATCGCGCAGCCAGGTGAGGCCTTCCAGATACTCGGGCGCTTCGAAGGAGGGGTAAAGGGTGCCTTCTTCGTCTACGCCGTAGAGATAGGGAGCGCCGTGCATAACGGTGATGATCTCGATGGTGCCTGCGATGTATTCGCAGCAGTTGAGCAGGTAGGCGTTGTCGCCGTAGTTGGCCTTGATGTATGCGAGCATGTCGTAGCACATCTTGGTGAACTCTTCAAGGGATGCGGGCTCATTCTCATAGCCTACGGCCTTGGCGATGTCGCTGCGGTAGTAGGGGCCGTTGCGGACAACGTTGCGGGCGCGGTAGATGCCGTAGATGCGGCCGTCAACAGAGATGTTGTTGTAAACGGCTGCTGCGCCGGCTGCAAGGTTCTCGAAGTCTGCGATATAGTCGGTCAGATCCCAGAATGCGCCTGCGCGGGCGTTGTCAACGTCTACGCTCTGCAGTACCATGATCATGGGCATGTTGGCGGGGTCTGCCAGGGTGAGGGAGGTCTGATCAGGGTATACGGAGTTGGCTACCCAGGTGATCTCAAGCTTTACGCCGGAAGCTAAGGTGATGGCTTCCAGAACGGGGTTGTCTTCCTTAACGAACTCGGTGTCCGTATAGAAGTCGGGAAGCATTACGGTGATCACGAAGGGTTCTTCCTCGGCGGCAAAGCTTACAAAGGACATAAGCATTACCAGCGCGATGAGGAGAGAGGCGAGTTTCTTCATACCAGTATTCCTCCTTTTTATATTTGTTTTAAGCGCTTATGCGCCGAAAACCGATGGGGAAGGGGATCAGCCCTTGAGCGCGCCTACCATGACGCCTTTTACAAAGTACTTCTGAAGGAAGGGGTATACGCACATGATCGGAACGGTAGAAACCACGATAACGGCCATCTTGATGGACTGCTGCGGCGGTTCCACGAAGTTTGGATCCATCGCGGCAAGATCGCCGGCGGAGGCCTCCGAAAGCACGATGATTTCGCGCAGAATAACCTGAAGCGGCCATTTCTCGCTTGCGCCGGTCATGTAGATCATGGCGCTGAAGTAGCTGTTCCAGTGTCCGACTGCGTAGAAAAGACCGAAGGTTGCGATGACCGGAAGGCTCAAGGGAAGCACGATTCGAATCAGCGTTCCGATTTCGTTGCAGCCGTCGATTCTGGCGCTTTCCTCCAGCTCCTGAGGGAGTCCCTGGAAGAAGTTCTTTACGATCATCAGGTTGTACGCGCTGATTGCGCCCGGCAGTATGACCGACCAGTAGGTGTTTTTCATTTTCAGCCAGTTCGATACCAGTATATAGCCGGGAATCATGCCGCCGGAGAAGAACATTGAAATGATGACCATGTTCAGGAAAAAGTTTCTGCCGTGCAGATAGCGCTTTGAAAGCACGTAGGCCATGGTCATGGTGAAGAACAGGTTGATGGCGGTACCGCAGACGGTGATGAATACGGAGTTGCCCATCGAACGGATGATCTTGTTGGACGACATGATGTATTTGTATGCGTCCACGGAGAAATCCTGCGGGATGATGAACATCGGGCGCGTCTGCAATTCGTATTCCGTTGCGAACGATGCGCCGACCACGTAGAAGAACGGGGCGATGGTGATGAACGCGCACAGGGATACAATGATATAGTTGTTTGCGTTGAAAAGCGTTCCGGAGATGCTGGTGCGGTTTTTGAAGCACGCCATGAAGGTGATGGCGATTAACATGATCAGCTCGGAAACGTAGAGAACGATCATGAGGTTCGAGGCGATAAAGCGCACGAAATTCGACCACATCCGTCCGAAGAAGGAGGAGGACTATTCGCTCTCGGCCTTTTCAAGCTGAAGCTTTGCTTCGGTAAGCTCCGCTTCTTCTCCCTTGCTCTCCGTAAGAATGATGTCTATCAGAAGCTGTGCGTTCTCTGCGCGGTTTTCCGCGCCCTTCGTTATCTGGGATTCCTTTAGCCCTGCGCTCTTAAGCGCCTTGTTGTAAATGCTCTTCTGCTTGCTGTTGAGCTCGCCCTTTCCGCTGAATTCCTCGTTTTCAAGAAGAGAGGTCAGCTGCGTGTAATTATCAAGGCTGGTCTTCGCCTTCTTTACCTGCGCTTCGGCGTCCGTAACTGCCTGAGAGCGGGCGGCATATCCGTTCAGGCGCTCGCCGGCGCGGTCGTATTCGCCGGTGGAGAGGAGCGTAAGCGCAATCGCAATGAGAAGCGCGAGAACAAACATAAGAACGATGGAGGAGCGGATGCGCTTTTTGCTCTCATCGCCAAGGCGCGTTTGATAGGAGGCGGCTGCGCGGGAGAAGAAGCGGAACCTGATCAAAAGGAAAGCGGCAATGGCGAGGACGGCAGCGGCCAGAGGCGCGACATAGACGGGGGAGGTGAGCGCCATTCGTACATACGCCAGGAAGCGGCTGATGCCGATATTGTTTACGGCGATTTCCGCATTGGTATAGAGTATGCGAAGGCGGTTAAGCTCAATAGCCTCGTCGGAGCTTTCTCTGGAAAGCGTCTGAACTTTTGCATCGGCCGCTTCGATGGACTGATTGAGCCCGAGAAGGGTCTTGTCAAGCGACTGAATGCCTTCGTCCGCAAGCGCAAGATTTTCGAGAATATCGCTGAGATTTACGCTGACGGCGCTCAGCTGCTCCGCAAGCGCCTTTTTCGTTTCTTCCGCGTCATTGATCTTGCTTTCGATTTCCTGAAGGGACGTCCGGTCTTCGCGCACAGCTTCCTCAAGGAGCGCTGCGTTTTCCACCTGAATGGCCTGAATCGATGCTTCAAACGCTGCGATTTCTTGGGCCAGCTGATCTTTAAGCGCATTCAGCGCCTGAATATCTTCGCTGTTTGCGTCTTCATCCTCGGAAAGCGCGGCTATAGCGTCGGTGCAGGCGGTCAGGGAGTTCGTCTGCTGCGTAAGCGCCTTTCGGGTAATGGAGGTTCGAGCCTTTTCAAGAAAAGAGAATGTATCCTCTATTATTTTGATATTGGCGGAGAAAACATTTTTATCGGCTGCGAGGCTTTCGATGACGGCGTCGGCAGCTTTGATATCTTCGTTCAGGCGGCTGATTTCCGCGTTTATGTCGGTGAGCGTATCTGTGTTTTTCTCTGCGATCGCTTCTATCGCCTCTGCGCGCTTTACAAGAAGGGACTCGCGCTCATTTGTAAGAGCGGCTTTGACATCCTCTTCCGCTTTCAACTGTGCCTGCTTTTCATCCACCTTGATCTTTTGCTTGTCGTAGTCCGCCCGGGTCGATACGAGGGTTTCGTCTTTCAGTATGAAGCCTTCGATGTCACTTCGGGAGGAGGCATACTGACCTGCAATAAGCATGACGATGGAGAGCGTTAAAAGAGAAGCGAGAATGACGGCGACGGCGCCCCATTTCCGGGCAAAACGCATTTCGCCGGCCGTGAGCTTTTTGCGTGCAATTGAGGCAAAATTATTGCTGTTCATCGTATTCGCCTCGTATTATAGAGTAGTAGTACTTATATACCTCGCTCCCGAGGTGTGCTACAATGCTGTGGATGCTGTGGATTGGTTTCGTATACCTACCGCATGACGGTTTTCAGGAGGATCCAACCACAGCCCCTTGTCGTTTTGT
>JAFQKQ010000015.1 GCA_017396845.1 Clostridia bacterium | reverse complement strand
TACGACCAGCGGGCCTTCCACGCCGTCCGCGTCCATGGAGAACGCGATATCGAGTCTTTCGTTCATCCATCTCCAATCCTTGGAGGGAATGCCGTCGCCAAGGCATACCATCAGTCCGTTCATTGAACGATGGCTGCTGACATCGTCCACATACTGGAACGAGAACATGGTATACATATCTCTTTCCAGCTTGCAGGGCGCGTGATTGAGGATGTTCCACTCTTCGCTGGCGTCCTGAACGCCCAGCATGCTAAGATACTTTCCTTCCGGCGTCTGTGCGCGGATCAGCGGAATCTGGTTGAAATAGCGCTGGAAGAAGGACTGTCCGGTCTGCATATACATTCCCGTGGGAACGATGTTCGGCATAATGTAGTCGACGCCAGCGTTGATGACCGTCTTAATGCTGAAGCCCATCATGAACATGGACTCAAAGGGATCGGTGCAGTACATACCAAGTACCAGCACTTTCTTTCCTACTGCGTGAAGCTTTGCGCACAGCTTCTTAAAGAAGCATTCCCATCTCCAGTCGAAGAACTTCAGCCATTCGATTTTGTAGTTGTTCCAGATCCAGTCGCCGCGCTGATTGATCGCTTTGTCATCATCATCGTTTCCGAAGGTCGCTCTGATGTCCGCGGGCACTTCGATTCCGGTGTGCTCGATAAACTGCATGACCATATCTGTAGAGAAGTCGCCGTCATAGCGGCTATTCATAAGCGGGCAGAAAGCATCGGTCAGGTGAACGCCTTCAAAGCCATACGCAACAAGCGTTTCAGCAAGCTTATCCGCAAGGAAGTCCTCGTAATAGGTTCCGTCCTTGAATCTCTTAAGGCAGTTCAGCGTGCCCCACATGTTTCTTGCGCGGTATCTGAGCTCCTTATGGTCGCTAAGCCATTCCTGGTGGAACATATTATCGAGATAGCTTCCCATGACGGACGCATACAGTCCGCTGCCCAGATTCTTAAGCTCATGGCACAGCACACGCAGGTCGTGATTGCTCCACTCCTGACGTTCTCTTTCGATGTTTCTCGGAATGCCGTAATAAGCGCAGATGTCCGGCGGAAGGATGTATTCCTCATCCATTCCCCTGAACTGATTTACAAGATCCGGATGAAACGTCAATGCGCAGATACCGTCCGGCACAAAGCCGATCTGGTCAATATATCTTTTGGCTCCCCTGTCAGGGTCATTCTTGTCGAAGCCCAGAAGCTGCATCCAAATAAAGCGCTTATCCTTCTCTCTCATACGCTTCCATTCCTTTCGCAGTAGTTATCCGCTATACGCTTACTCATGATAGCCCATAAGGCCGATGTATGCGAGGTTGGGCTGTGCGATATCCATTCTTCCGTACTGCACAATGATATTCTCGTCGCTTCTTACGCGAAGGGAATACTGCTGCTGTCTGTCAAGCTTCACGCCGCCGATTTCTTCCGGCTTATCCATTCTCAGGCACAGTACGCGCTCCGCTTTGACGGTGATCGGCACGTCTTTCACGGGGTCACGGTCTTCGAAATAGAAATCCAGGAATACATGCGCGTCTCTCTCGTTGCAATTCAAGAGCATTACCGCCTCATGGCCGGCAAAGTCAGCATCCTTTACCTCTCCGGGATAGGGCAGGTAACCGTCAACGATATACCAATTCTTTTTGCCGTTTTCCATTGTGCTTCCCCTTTCATCATTGCCTACTCAAATTCTACCTCATACGCCTCTGCGCCTCTACCGGGCACTCTGGCGCCAAATACGGATGACGTAAATTTCACCTGATAGCCGTCATATTTGGTCAGACACTTCATAGCCTTTATCTTCCGCTTAAGGTCGACCTTGGGAAGATTGTAGAAATAATCGTCGTTTGTCAAAAGCACTCTCGCGGTCTTTTCACCGGTAAATGTCATAATGCATTTGCAGGGGCGCTTTATGCTTCCGTCCTCTGAAACGATTTCCTTATTGGTCGTGGGCGCATTGGTCATTTCATTGATTACGTCTGCCGCCTTCAGGAAAAACTCTCCGGTTACCGGCTGGAAGCACAGCGGATGCGTCCAGATCGCTTCCACCTTCTCAAGTCCCGTTACAGGGTCAAAATCATAGCTCTTTTCGTTTTTAATACTCTTTTTCTCGCTGATCATTCCGTTTACCGTAATGCAAATGGAGCCGAAGCTGTTTTCCTCAAACACCGCTTCTTCAAAGCCGTCTCTCTTTGCGCCGTCGCCGATCAGGAACACGCTTCCGTTTTTAAAGGAGAGCACCTTTTTAAGCTCGTATTCCGGCAAAAGCCCGGGATTCGTAACCAGAATCGGTCCGTTCACAGAATCGATATCCTCGATTCTCGCAATGGAGTACAGGTTGGCTCCGGCGTATAGAAGCTCGGAAACCAGACGGTGCGTAGGTGTATTTCTGTTTTTGATAAACGCCTTGAGCTCATGATCCACTCTTGCGTCCGACCAGATTACGGTAGCGCCGGAAACGCCCGTCGCCTTTTCAATCGCGCCGATCTCCCACTGCTTCTTAATGAAATCCCAGTCCGTCTTGCTAAGTCCATCACTTAAGCAGAAGAAGGGGCCGTCCGTAATCGGTTTAAGACCGTCTTTATTGATGATAAAGGTCTCAAGGTTGTTCATTACGTTTCTCGTCATTGCCGTAGGCATGTGTTCAAACACGCCCCACTGCTCCATGGTGTCATGGACGCCGGCAAGAGGCGTAATCTTGACATCCGGCATGGCGGCTCGGTTCATCATGAGAACCGAAAGGAACTCATAGTGAACGCGCTTACGCTGCGCATCCGTCATCAGATACAGGTTGTCCTCTTCGGAAAGAATTGCAAGTCCCGCGCTGGTATCCTCTACCATGCAGCCGTCGACGCCGGTCTTTGCAACCTTTCTGTAGTCTACGCCGTAACGGTACATGGCTTCAAAGGGATCGCGCGTCCATGCGCTGTTGAATACGGCTTCCTTGCCCGCATCTTTGACCGCGCCGATAAACTTCTTATAGAAAATCTCCCAGCGGTCGGTATTGAAATTAATCCATTCCCATCTCTTGTTTTCCCAGATCCATTTGCCCGCGTTCCCGCCTTCCGGTGCGACAATTCCGGTTGCATCGGCGAACTGCTCGAGCATGTCCTTGGAAAAACATCCCTGTTCAAGGGTTACACGCGGGGAAGAAATACCATCGGCAATCTGAATTCCGTCAAAGCCATAGTCGTTCATGGCCGAAACGGTCTTTTCAATCAGCTTATCTTCAAAATACTCGCCGTTGATCATGCGCCTTAAAACGTTTATGCCGCCGCAAGGCTTCCCTTCGCGGTTTTCGACCATGATCTTGTCGTGCCAACCCTCAAACGCCGGATGAATGACGGTATTATCGTCATCATCCGAGTAAGAGAGCATGTTAAAGTAGCTCATGTAGACCTTGATTCCGTGCTTGTGAAGCTCATCAATCAAACCCTTGAATTCGAAATTTGTCCAATTCTGCCTCGGACGCTCCGGCGCGTAGGGATGCGCGCCGTAGCTGTCCTCCGCAATGCTGAGCGGCTTTTCTACATCAAGCCCGTCATGACTGAATACAAAGCCAACCCAGTACAGAAGAAACGATACGCCGGTGGGCACAAAGCCTGTGCGGTGCAAAAAGTCTTCTACGCCAAAATCTTCTTTTTCGCGGTCAAAACCGGTTAACTCAATCCACGTAAATTTCTGCCATGAGTCCTGATGAAAAAAGTCCATATGCTCCTCCTGTTATTCGTTGCTGTACGGGTCAGCTGCATCTCTGAAGCCGTCGCCCACGAAGTTGAATGCAAGAACCGTAACTACGAGAATCGCAGCCGGCAAAAGCAGCCAGGGATAGCTTACAATGCTGTTGAGGTTCTGCGCCTGCTGAAGAATTACTCCCCAGGAGATGGTGGGCTCGCGAAGGCCCAGTCCCAGATAGCTAAGCGAGGTTTCGCCGAGAATCATGCCGGGGATGGAAAGCGTCATGCTGGCAATCAGGTAGCTGATAAAGGAAGGCACCATGTGCTTTACGATGATTCGCATATTGCTTGCGCCAATTACCTTTGCTGCCTTTATGAAGTCCTCTTCGCGAAGGGATATAAACTTCGCGCGAACCGTTCTGGCCATGCCCGTCCAGCCGACCAGGGACAAAATGACTACCATGCCGCAGTATACATACATCTGCGGCCAATGGACAGGCAAGGCAGCCGATAGCGCCATCCACAAGGGATATGTAGGTATACAGGAAATGAATTCGATAATTCTTTGAATGACAATGTCAACCGCTCCGCCGAAGTAACCGGAAATACCTCCGAGCAGAACGCCCAGTACCAGAGAAATGATTACGCCGAGCAGACCGATACTTGTCGAGATTCGAACGCCGTAAATGATTCTCGAAAGCATGTCGCGTCCCATTTTATCCGTTCCCAGCGGATGGAAAGGAACATCGGGATCGGTAGGTCCGAACAGATGGATGTTGCTGTCAAAGACTCCCCAGAGCTTATAGGGCGTGCCTTCTACAAAGAAGCCGAGCTTGCATTCCACGTCTTCATCCGACTTGTAAATCTTCGCGAAGGTTTTCATGTCGTATTCAACCTTGAACGGATTCACATGCGGAACCAGCGAAAAACCGTCTTTTCCTACAAACTCAATCTTCTGCGGAGGCAGGTACGCGCGGTCTGAATGAATCTTATACGGATCCGTGGGCGCGACAAATTCGCAGAATATGGCGATCAAGTACATCAGAATCAGGAAGATCAGCGAAATAACCGCCATCTTGTTCTTCTTGAATTTCCACCACATCATTACGATGGGCCTCGCCATGAAGATTTCTTCGCCCTGACTCGTTTCATCCAGATTCTCTGTCTCTTCAATGTTGGTTACCTGAATCTTAAGCTTCTCTTCCGACATTGCAGTTTCCCTCCTAACTATCCAGACGAATACGCGGGTCGATGAGTGCAAGAAGAATATCGCTGATCAGTACGCCGACAAGCGTCATTGCGCTCTGAATGAGAAGAATTGCGCCGGCCAGATACATATCCTGAGATTTCAGTGCGTTCAGCATCAGCGGGCCCAGCGTCGGGAGATTGAGTACAATACCGCAAATCGCTTCACCGCTGATCAGCATCGGAATAGCAAGACCGGCGGATCCCATGTTGGGAATGATTGCCATGCGGAAGGGATATTTCGTAAGGAGTTTTCCTTCCTTCATACCCTTTGCTCTGCCGGTAACTACGTAAGGCTTGTTGATTTCATCCAGCATGTTGGCTCTTACGCCCTTGAAACCGGACAGATTGGCAAACGTGATTACGCAGATCGGCAACAGCATGTGCTTTAGGCCGTCCCAGAATTTGCCCCAGCTCATGGGCGCCGCAAGGTATTCTCTGGAATACATGCCCGCCCAGCTTTTTCCAGTCCACTTAAACATGAACCATAGCGCAATCAAGGCGGTTACAAACGCCGGAACCGACATGCCGACCGTTCCCAGGAAAGAAGCCGTGTAGTCAACGATGGTATTCTTACGAAGAGCCGTAATGTAGCCGATGTAAAAGCCCAGAAGCGTCGTCGTAACAAATACGATCACAGCAATCATAAGAGAAGTCTTGAATGCGGGAATGATTACTTCTATACAGGGTCTGGCGTGCGAAAATGAATAACCGAAGTTGCCCTTCGGGAAGTTGGAAACCCAGTTGATAAACTGCTTCCACATCGGCTGATCAAGGCCGTACAGCTTTGTAAGTCTTTCGACCTCTTCCTGATTCACTTTCTGACCCTTCGCCTGCAAGGAATTGATATAGGTCGTCAGATAGTCTCCCGGAGGCAGCTGAATTACAACAAACGTAACGATTGTTACAGCCACCAACATCAGTACCATGTACACAAAGCGCTTTGATAAATACCTGCCCATTTGTACACCCCCTGCTTATAGAACCATTGTTTCAAGTCCAAAGTAATCCGCTACCACCTTAAGCTCATTCTGCACATCGTCATGCGACAGCATGCAGTGCTGAGTTACGCCGAATTCGAATATTTTCTCCAGATATTCCTTTACCGGCATATCCACCTTTAAAAACGCATACAATTCATCGTTATTCAGGGGATTATGCTGAATACTTTCCGCCTTTGAAATCATCATGCTGTAGCCGTTCTGCTTTTCAAGAAGCGAAGCGATGGTGCATATGCCGGGTTTGACAATGAACTCGTAGTTCAGTCCTACGCCTTCCATGCCCCACACCTCCGGTGTTCGGGTGAGCGTGATTTTTTCATCGCCGCCCGCCATTCTCGGATCGGCTACGCCGTGCCCTCCGATCAGGCAGGCATTTAATGTTTCATCGTATCCGCACCAGCCGCCTTGCATCGGGTTTTTCCCGGTCAGTGACTGCATTAGCATTGCAACGACAATGCTTCCAAGGTCGCCTTCGCAGCTTACCGGAATGTTTTTTTCCTCCAGCAGGAGCGATGCGCCGATTCGGGAGGTGGTTCTGAAAAGCCGCTGCAGATAGTGCTGATCCAAAAGACACAGCGCATCCAGCCTGTAGCGGTCGACCAGTTTTTCAAGGGCTATTGCAAGCCTGCAAGCCCGTAAAATATCCTGCTCCGTCACCGTTCGCGTTTTAAACCGCTTTAGCAGCTGTTCGGCAACCTCTTTGGTCTCTGCCTCCGTGGTATTCTCCCACGATTCAACCAGGTGTGACTCCTGAATATAAATGACGTTTACGTCAAAGCATCCTTTCAGGAACGTCTTTGAAAGCTCGATATCGTACATGCCGCGAAATACGTTTCCGAGGATACCGATATTGGCTTCCTTTATATCCACAATCGCCTGAATGGCGTTTAGGAAGCGCCCGATTTTTTTGTACGCTGCTTCGTCATTTACGCTTCCCACCACGGTTGTGTGCTTCCTGCCGATCTTCTTAAGCGTTGCCGTCAGCTGAGCCGTGCCGGTAAGGCAGGAATCACGGGCATGGTTCATGTAGGTGCTTTCGTCGGAAATGGTTTTCATGTGCTGCGCGCTGAAAATCAGAAGCGGCACATCCCTTACATAATTGAGCGCATGCATGGTAATGTAATCCGGCACATACGTACCCATTACCAGCACCACCGCGTCCACCTGATTTTCCTTTAATATCCTGCCTGATATATCTGCAGCGTCCAGAGTATCAACTACGTCGGTAGAGATCAGTTCGTATTTTTCCCTCAGCTTTTCTTCTACAAACTTCAGATCTTCTTCCACCTGTATGCGCAAGGATTCCGGGAACATGCGCCAGTATTCGAAATACCCGAACAGAATCAGGCCTACGGTAATCTTTCGGCGTTCACGCCTTGCGCTGAGCAAATCGCCGTATGTATCCTTGTTGGATTCCTCAAATGATTTTAGTAAATGCATGTTTCCACTCCTGCTATTCTCCACCGTTTTCGCGGTCTGCGGACGGGGTTACGCCCATAGTGGCCTTGTACAAACGATAGAAATAATAGACGTCCTGATACCCAACGCTAATTGCTATCTCATTAATGGGCAGATTCGGCTTTTCTCTAAGCAGCTTGCGCGCCTCTTCAAGCCGGGCTCTGTTTAGTATTTTCTTGAATGAATTTCCGAAATTTTTCATGAGAAGCCGGTTCACATAGGATTCTGAAATATGAAAATGATTCATAATATCCTTAATCTGAAGCGGCTGTACGTGATTTTTTTCGATAAACCGGTATATGCTTTCTGCAAGCTCTGCACTCTTGCTTTCTTCTGCCGGCTCCTGCTTAATCGGCTCTGCTCCGCTTAAGCTGTTATTTCCGGCATTGTGATCGTACAGATATTTGAGTACGCTGCCCATCGCCCTGGACAGATGCTTTTCTTCTACAGGAAGGAGAATATACCCCTGAACGCCGGCTTCGATCGCCTGACTTGCGTGTTCGTAGGAAAAATCCTCCCGTTCGCTTGCAAGCACAACTGCGCAGTGTGGCTGTGGCTGCAGCGCTTCTTTAAGAGCCTGGAACCCCATCATATTTTTCAGGTCGGCCTCAATAATCAATACATCTACCTGAAATTCTGAAATAATTTTAAATAAGCCTTCTCCCTCCGTTAAGGCGCCGATTACGTTGACCGGGAATCCGCCTTGCTGAAGGTAGACACGTATTTTCTCTACGTGCTCAAGGCTGTTGACAGCTATAATACAATCAAACATGTTCCTCCCTACGAAAGGAGCGGCGCCCGAGGCCGCGTGCGCCGCTCCCAATTGCTAAGCTACTTTTTGTTTTACCGAATACGGATTATTCGGCAATGTACCACTGGCAGGAATCTACGGTTCCGCCTACGCCGAATGCGAAGGTTACATAAGGATCGTAATCAGACGGGCCGTTCTTAATTCTGTTGGTCGCTACGCAGAAGGAGGGCAGCGGCGTGGAGATACCCATCTGCGGGAATACATCTGCGAACGCATCGGTGAGTTCCTTAAGCTTGGCAGCAGCAGCTTCCATGCTGGTGGCAACCAGTACTTCGTTGTACAGGTCGTTGAGCTTCAGAATCTCGGCCGGGGGCTCGATGCCTGCAGCGCCTTCGGTGGCAACCCACTGACCGTAGGCATATCCCCAATAGGTGTACCAGCTGGGAGCTACGCAAGCATATGCGCGGACGTGGGGCTCGTTGAGGGTCATCATTCCGCCGGAGCCGGTGGAAAGGATGGTAACTTCACTGCCGTTGGCGGCTACGAGCTCGTTCCAGATGTCAGCAGCCATGTTCTTTACTTCGAAGTTCAGGCCGACTGCCTTCCAGTACTCAGCGATCATCAGAGCGCCGTTTACCCACTGGTCAGAGAACTCGCCGGGAACGGAGAGAGTGAAGGCCATGGGCTGTCCGTCGAGGCCAAGGCGGAAGCCGTCTTCGCCGCGTGCGGTGAGTCCGAGTTCGTCGAGCATCTGGTTGGCAAGCTCAGGATTGTACTCGGTGTACTGCTTGGCCAGAGTCTCGTTGTGGAACTGGGAAGCGGATACGATGTGGGGAGTCTGAACCGGTTCGCCCTGGAAGGTAGCTACAGTTGCGAGCAGGTCAATGATCTCCTGACGGTTGATGGCGTGAGACAGAGCGATACGGAAGTTCTTGTCCTGAAGCAGGGGGCCCTTCTGGGGATCCTGGTTGGCAAGATTGGGCATGATGTTGAAGATACCGCAGAAATCGGCGCCGGCAAGGAGCAGGCGATAATTTCCAACTTCAGCATTCTGCGCAAGAACCGGCCACTCGGCGAAGTTCTCACCGATGGGAGCGTTGATGTAATCAACTTCACCGGCCATAACCTTAACCTTCAGGGTTTCAAGGTTGTCTACATACTCAACCTGTACGTTGTCGATGTAGGGCAGCTGGTTGCCTTCGGTGTCTACCTTGTGGTAGTAGGGGTTGCGGGTTGCAACGTAAACCTTGTCATCATCGGATATGCTGGTGAGAGCCCATGCATACAGAGAAGGACGATCGGGGTTGGTGAATTCACCATTCTTCTCATGATACAGCTTGGTCCAGTCATCGTAGCCTTCTGCCGTTGCCATCTCATTGAGCTTCTCAACTTCAACATACTTGTCGTTGAACTGCTTGAGGTAGTTAGAGGGGCTGAAGAGCAGGTTGCTGGAGCCCTGCAGTACGAGAGTGTTGTCGAACAGAAGGTTCGGAACGCTGAAGATGAGCTTGAAGGTTCGCTCGTCTACGATCTCAAGCTGAACTTTCTCGCCGCCGGCCATGTAGTCGGTCGGGAAAGAAGTGTACAGGCTGGGATTCTGGAGAACATCTTCATACTGGTAACGAACGTCCTCGGTGGTTACGGGATCGCCGTTGGACCAGGTGAGGCCTTCGCGTATGGTGAGGGTGAAGACCTTCGCGTCTTCGGACATTTCAAAGGTTTCTACAAGGTTCGGAACCTTTGCGGACTTGTCGGCGTTCCAGCCGAGGATGGGCTCATAGAAGCCGAGAGTCTGCCAGGCCTGTCCTGCGTAGCCCTTGGGGAATGCAGAATACAGCGTTCCGCCGTATACGCCTACGGACTCCTTGGGGGTGACAACCATCTTGTTTGCGCCTTCTGCCAGGCAAGCGCCGGAGAAGAGCATGCACACCAGAAGCATGCACAGGATACGGGATACGGTTGTTCTCAGTTTCATTGTGGTACCTCCTTTTTATTATTCATAACCGGCTTTTTCAGTTGCGCAAAGGCCTCTTCCGCTTGCTTGAAAACCGGTCAGTGGAACCATGGGGATAAGGGTCATCCTAAACGATTGTGGCAGCACACCCAGTGCTCCTGATCGCCTTCGCCGCCCGCGTTCACAAGGGGCGGATGTTCCTTTAAGCAGATGTCCGTTGCGTATTTGCATCTGGGCGCAAACGCACATCCTGGAATATCCTTGGTTGCGTCACCGACTTCGCCCTTTACGACGTTCGGAGTCTTGTGGCGGGTCTTATCGACGTCCGGAACCGCGTCGATGAGCGCTTTCGCGTACGGGTGAAGTGTGTTCCTGAAAAGCTCGTCGGATTCGCACATCTCCACCACTCTGCCCATGTACATTACCATGATTCTATCGGAAATATGCTTGACGACACTCAAATCATGCGATATGAACAGATAGGTGTTTTTGTACTCCGCCTGCAGATCGCGCAGAAGCTCGATTACCTGCGCCTGTACGGAAACGTCCAATGCGGAAACCGCTTCATCGCAGATTACGAATCTGGGTCTCATGATGAGCGCTCTGGCAATGGATATTCTCTGCCTTTGTCCGCCGGAAAATGCGTGCGGGTAACGCTTCATGTATTCGGCGCGAAGACCGACTCTTCTGAGCATTGTACCGACGCGGTTGTTGATTTCGCTCTTATCGCAAATATCATTTACCAGAAGCGGCTCGCCGACCAGATCGCGAACGGTCTTTCGGGGATTTAAAGAAGAATACGGATCCTGAAAAATCAGCTGGGCTTCTTTTCTGTAGAACTTCAGTTCCTTATCCGGCATTCCGACAAGGTTTATGCTCTCGCCGTTTTCCCTGTGGTAGATGATTTCGCCGCCGGTGGGATTGATCAGGCGAATGATGCAGTTGCCAAGCGTACTCTTTCCGCATCCGGACTCGCCTACAACGCCCAGCGTTTCGCCTTCGTGAATCGTCAGGGAAACATTGTTTACAGCCTTCACATGACCGATCAGCTTTTTAGTAAAACCTTTTTTGATCGGGTAGTACATCTGAAGATTGTTAATGGTAAAGATGTCTGCCATCTATTACACCTCCCCTGCGCAGCTGCACGCTACGTAATGTCCGGGACGAACCTCAACCATCTCGGGAATGCATTCATCGCAGGTTCCCTTGACGCAGCTTCTGCACCGGTTGTGATAGGCGCAGCCCTTGGGAATGTTCAGAGGATCCGGAACATATCCTCGGATTCTCGCAAGCTTTCCGCCGCGCGCCATGTTGAGGCGCGGTATGGAATTGAGAAGGTCGATCGTGTACGGATGCATGGGATGATCGAAAATCTCATCTACGGACGCAGCTTCAACGATACGGCCAAGGTACATGACGAATACTCTGGAACAGGTCTGCGCAATTACGCCCAGATTGTGGTTAATCATCATAACCGACATGTTGTGCTTTTCGCGCAGTTCTTCAAGCAGCTTCAGTATCTGAGCGGATACCGTTACATCCAGCGCAGTGGTAGGTTCATCGGCAATCAAAAGCTCCGGATTGCACGAGAGCGCCATGGCGATAACCACTCTCTGGCGCATACCGCCGCTTAACTGATAGGGATATTCGTCAATCAGCTTTGAAGGCCTTGAAATTCCTACATTGGCAAGATACTCAATGGCGATTTCTCTGGCTTCCTTCTTGGTTTTATCGCTGTGCAGACGAATCGCTTCGATCAGCTGATTTCCGACGGTATAGACCGGGCACAGGGAACTCATCGGCTCCTGGAAAATCATGGAAATCTTTCCGCCGCGTATGCTTCTGAGCTTGTCATCCTTCTGCTTGTACGCTGAGATCATGATTTCCTGATTGTCCGTGAAAAGCTTTACATCGCCCGTCATTACGCTGTTCTTTTCCAGAATTCGCATAACCGCACGCGCTGTAACGCTCTTTCCGCAGCCGGACTCTCCGACAAACCCGACGCTTTCATTGCGCAGGATGTCGAAGCTTACGCCATTGAGCGCGTTGACCAGACCGTTAACGGTTTTGAATTTTACGCTTAGGTCACGCACTTCCAGCAATTTTTCACTCAAACAACGACACCCTTTCTTTTTTAGAATTCATATTTTCTTTTGCGCCTTACAGAACCTCGGTGTAATCCTTTCCATCTTTCCACGCGCTGATCAGCTTCTTGAACAGGATGGACGGGGATTCATAACCGTCTTCAGTAACGATAAAGCTTACCTCAATTCGGTTCGAGCCGTAGGGATGTCCGAAAAGGCTGATGTCCGTATTGACGGTCATGTTCTTTACAAAAGGCGTATGTACGTTCTCGTTCGGATACGGGCTCTCCGCTTCCGACAGACCGCAGCCGTGCAGCGGCGGATACAGATCGTATTCGCTAAGTCCGTTATCGGCGAAGTATTTCTTAACCGCCTTAACGAGATTGCACTGCTCATTGCCGGCCTTGAGCTGTCCGATGGCGCTCTCATAAGAGCCGATGAGCCAATCGATCAGCTGGCGCTGTTCAGGCGACATCTTTCCGACAACGAACGGGAAGTTGAACGACGCAATATAGCCTTCATACTGAACGGCCAACGCAGCCATTACCATATCGCCCTCTTCAACCACCTTATTGCTTGCGCGGCCGATGATGGTCTTTACGCGCTCGCCGGAGGTTACCAGGCAGAAGGGAACGTTTTCCGCGCCGAGCTTCATGCACTCGCCTACCGCAACGCCGGCAAGATACAACTCCGTAACGCCGGGCTTCGCTGCGCGCATAAGCTCCGTATAGGCCTTGTCCGCAATTTCAATGGCCTTAAGCAGGCACTTTACTTCGCTTTCGGATTTGCTGAGTCTCATGGCGAAGAAAATGTCATTTGCATCTTCGATTTCAATTCCGGTAAGCGAAGCGGCAATAATATCATACAGCGGCTTGGACATCGCATCGATGCCGACAATGCCGATTTTTTTAATTTCACCGATCTCTTTGAACAGAGATTTGAAGGTTGTATAGTTGGCAAAGGGATACTCGATTTCATCCGGAACCGTTACGCAGGTAAACTCCGGAAGCAATCGGATGTCGTCAAATGCGCTCATTTCCTTGAGCAGCAACTCGCCTTCCGGCGCACCGAGTACGATGGGATTGCCTTCTTTTCCAACGAGCACGGCAGCGCGTTCGAAAATGGGCCATATGTTGGCGATGTAGCGAATATTCTCTCTGCGATATTCGTCGCCGTATACCAGACATGCGTCATAGCCCTTCTTCGCCATTTCTTCGCGCAGCCTTGCTACCCGAATGTTGTATTCATCTTTCGGTATGCACACCATCTTCTTCCCTCCAAATCTTTTATAGGTTATTATTTATATAGTGACACAAATCATTGTAGTATTATTATATGCTACGGATTTCAAGACGTAAATGCACAAATCCGCACTCTGTTCCTTAACAAAACCGCACTTTGTTAATTATTTTTTGAATACTGTACCATTTTCTCCCGTTCTCAGGTACATGTTGTACTGATTTTTCAACCTGGCATTTCCGCATACGCGCATAAAAATCGCCTTCAAAGGAAACTCTGTCCTTTGGAGGCGATTGATTATGGCAGTTACGGAATGTACTATTTGCAGAAGACCCGGCGATTCAAGATCCATGACCGCTTGCGAGGGGTGTGGCTTACCCATTTGCCCGGAATGCGCAAAGAGTTCAAACAACCACTGTTTGGATTGTACGGATGACCAGCCATCCTACGACGGACGCTGAACCTCCTTGCCTTCCGGATCCAAATCCATAAACCACGTGTATTCACCCTTCCAGCCGAGGTTGCATGTGCCGAGCGCGCCGTTTCGTTGCTTGGCGATGATGATCTCGGCAATTCCCTTGTTCTCGGGCGTAGGTTCGTAGTAATCTTCTCTGTGGATAAACATTACCACGTCGGCGTCCTGCTCGATTGCGCCTGAATCCCGAATATCCGAAAGCACGGGGCGATGATTGGTTCTGCCGGTCGGCGCTCGTGAAAGCTGCGAAAGCGCGACAACGGGAACTCCCAGTTCGCCCGCGAGCGCCTTAAGCGATCGGGATATGCTGGCGACTTCTTCCTGACGGGAACCGAACTTGCCGACGCCCGTCATCAGCTGAAGATAGTCAATCATAATGATATCAAGCCCGTGCTCCATCTGAAGCCTTCGCGCCTTCGAGCGGATTTCAGTTACGGTAATACCGGCGGTAGCGTCTATAAACAGGCGGGAATTGGCAATCGTGGCCATGGCTTCGCTCAGCTTCAGCCATTCGTCGTCTTCCAGAATGCCGCGCCGGACGCGCTGCATGTCCACCTTCGCTTCCGTGCACAGAAGCCTTAATACCAGCTGCTCCGCGGGCATTTCCAGCGAGAACACCGCCGCGCATTTCCCCGCGCGAATGGCGGCGTTTCCTATGACATTCATGCCAAAGCTGGTTTTTCCCATGGAGGGACGAGCAGCCAGCAGTATCAGTTCGCCGGAATGAAAGCCGGTCGTCATATTGTCAAGATTGGTATAGCCGGTCGGCACGCCTTCGATTCGGCCGTGATTTCTGACCAGCTCTTCAATCATCTCAAAGGTTTTGAGTAGCACCGGCTGAACCGCCTGAAGCTGCTCTCCGCCTTTGCGCATGGTGATGTCGTACACCGCTTTTTCGGCAAGTGCCAGAACCTCAGGGGTTTCAAGCTCTCCGCCGAACGCGTTTTTATGGATATCATCTGCCGCTCCGATCAGCTTTCGCAGGGTGGATTTTTCATCGACGATCTTGATATAGGCTCCGATGTTGGACGCAGACGGAACGCTTCTGGAAAGCTCAATCAAATATGCAGAGCCGCCGATGGCCTCCAGCCTTCCCCGCCTCGTCATCTCCTCGTCCATCGTAACGATGTCTACCGGTTTTGAACGCGCAGTTAAATACAGCATGGCGGAAAACAGCTCTCTGAGCACAGGATCATAGAAATCGTCCTCATGGAGCGATTCCTGTGCAAGCATCACGGCGTCTGCGCTTCTGAGCATTGCGCCGATTACGCTTCTCTCCGCCTCCGGCTGATTCGGCGGTATCCTGGAAGCAGCCGCGAGCGCCTCCCTGTATTCCATCGTGCATCCCTCATCTTATGAATAAGCGTATTTTTCTTACTTTACGTCAATCGTGGTATTCACAATCATTCTGACAGCAATACCGGCATAGAGCTTCACGTTTATAAAGGACTGACCCGCAGTCTTGATCGGCTCTTCCTGCTCGATCTTGCGCTTGTCGACGTCAATTCCGTGCTGCGTTTTCAGCGCCTCCGCAATCATATCGGCCGTAATAGAGCCGTACAGCTTTCCGCCTTCGCCGCCGCGCGCGTGAATCTGGATTACCTTTCCCTTAAGCTCTCTGGCCTTAATCTCGGCCTCCTGGTGTTTTACTTCTTCTCTGTGCTTCTGGGCAGCCTTCGATCTCTCAATCGCATTGAGCGCTTCATTCGTCGCTTCGATGGCGATTTTTCTGGGCAAAAGGAAATTGCGGCCGTAACCCTCGGATACTTCTACAATCTGATCCTTCTTGCCGCATCCCTTAACATCCTTCAAAAGAATAACTTTCATTCTTCCGGATCCTCCTTATCTTTTTCATCGAGTTTCTTTTCCATTCTCTTACGAATCAAAGGCATGAATACGCCCTGCGATCCGAATAATGCGCTCGTTACGCCGTATATCTGGAAGAACGACGGCGCCAATATGAACATCAGCGTGCATATCAATGTTCTCTTTCCCTTTTTCACGCCGGCTCTGAACATACGGCTGAGCACAGACGCGCTGGCCTGCACCGAAAAGGCAAAGAATACGCAAACGCTTGCCAGCAGATACAGCATATCAATTTCCGCTCTTTGCATAAGCGTAAGAATCATCGTTATAATATAGCACATGATGATTGCGATGATCGTAATCGGCGGCAGACGCCAGCCGCGAATAGGCACAAACTGTACGCCTTCGTCTCCGCGCTTTGCGCGTATGGCATTGCCCCAGAGCGGGCCAATCGCGCCGTTTACAATGATGCATACGACCATCATCATGGGAACCGTGATTTTTATGCTTTGTTCAAATATCTTTTCAAGCTTATTGAACAAATCTTCCGCCGTAATGTATTCAATCGCGAGACCAAACTGACTGTTCATGGATGCGATCATTTCCGCAAAAGCTTCCTTGCTCTCAGCGGGAATTTCTTCAAAGGAACTCCTCATCGCCTGCGCCGCCATGCCGCCAAGATCAGAGCCATAGGCTGAATACAGTATCACAATCACGAAAACAATGCTGACCGCCTGCATGATCATTGAAAAACGAATCTGCTGAAAAAACGGAAGCCCCTTTTTTGATACATAAATCATGCAGAAGCCCGGAATCGCAAACGCAGCAAGAATGCCAAGCGCCGCCCACGGACCAAGCGTAAAGGAAGTTCCTATGCCGAATGCAGTTATATATACCATCGGCGGCAAATAGCCCGAATAACCGTACAATACCATTATGAATACGGGAATAAACGGAATCATCATGACCAACGGAATGGTTTCGGGGCTAAAAAGAATTGCAATTCCGGAACTTCCGATTCCAAATACAACCGCCAAAACAAGACCGATAATCAAACGGATGGTACTCGGATTCTTTTCTTTCTGAACAGTGTTTTCATTGACCGTATTTTCCACTTTCGTCCTCCACCAGGAAATATTCCTCTACCGTATTATATCATATTCTTTCGATTTTTCAATGCCTAAAAATAAAAACGGCTGATTCCTTAAAAGAATCAGCCGCAGGATGTTTCACGCTTATTTGTCAAGCACGCTGGTGCAATGCGGGCAGCGGGTGGCTTCCTTATGAATCTCCGTAAAGCAGTACGGGCAAAGACGCGGAGGCTCCGGCTTGACTTCTTCTTTGGCTTCTTCTTTCTTTTTAAGCGAATTGAGCTTTGCAATCACCTTTACAAATGCGAATATGCATACAGCGATTGCAATGAAGTTGAATATGGACTGTAAAAACGCACCATAGGGAATCTGCGTTTCACCAATCACCCACACCATGTCATTAAAGTCCACTTTACCGGTAATCAGAGAAAGCAGCGGCATGAGAACGCTGTTTACAAGCGCCGTTACAATCGCTGTAAACGCAGAGCCGATCATCATACCAACGGCCAGGTCGATTACATTTCCCTTGAAGGCAAACGCTTTGAATTCCGCCCAGAGTTTCTTCATGGATGATTCACTCCCTCATTTGTAATATGTTAATTATATCACACTTTACAGTAATTTCATATCCCGAAATCAGATTTAACAAACAAAACAATCCGGCGCAGAAACCATATACCTTCTGCGCCGGATCATGTGCATTATCTTGAACCCTTGTCGTAGGGTATGCCCTCCGCCTTGGGCGCTTTGCTTCGTCCGCTGGTCAGCGCCAGCACGACCATGGAAGCGATAAAGGGCATCATGTTGTAAATCTCCTTGGGCCACTGCAGCCTGCTCAAGAACGATACAGAGTCTGCAATGTTCGCAAGCGACTTAAAGAGCGAGAAGAATATCGCCGCAAAGAAGATCTTGATGGGATGCCACTGACCGAAAATCATAACGGCCAGCGCCAGGAAGCCCATGCCGGCGACGCCCACTTCAAAGTTCCAGGACTGAACGGCAGGCACGATATAGGCAAAGCCGCCGATACCGCCCAGAAAGCCGGAGAGAAGTACGCCGATATAGCGCATCTTGTATACGTTGATTCCTACGCTGTCCGCCGCCTGTGGATGCTCGCCGCAGGCACGAAGGCGCAGGCCAAGGCGCGTACGGTAGAGAATGACAAAGGACAGAATGAGGAAAACAAGTCCGATAAAGAGGAATACGTTTACGTCAATTCCGAAGACATTGAATATAAACGAGGAATTCGTATAGTCGAGCTTCGAAGACTGGGAACCGTTTACCCTCTTTGCAATAACCATCGCGATGGCCGTCGCCAGAATATTGAGCGCCGTACCGCCGATCGTTTGATCGGCCTTCAGGTTTATGGAGGCAAAGGCCAGAAGCATCGAGTATATCATGCCCGCAAGGCCTGCAGCAATTACGGAAACCGCAACCTGAATTACCGGATTCATGCCATGCGTCATCTGCGTAGCAAGAACGCCGATCAGACCGCCGATAACCATGATACCTTCAAGCGCAATGTTGATAATGCCGCTTCTTTCGGCGAACATGCCGCCCAAAGCGACCATCATAAGCACGCTCGAATACAAAAGGGTGTATTTAATCAGAAGCAGAATCTCGTTAGGCATGCTTACTTACCCCCCTCAAGCTCTTTTTTCGCACCGAATACGCGGCTGATTCCCTTGGAAATCGCAGTTTTGAAAAGAAGCATAAACGCACAGAGGTAAATGATAATGCCCGATACAATGTCCGCAATCTCCCTCGGGAAGAAGGATGCGTTCATGTAGCCGCCGCCAACATCAATATGCGCAATGAACAATGCAGAGAATATTACGCCGATGGGATTTGAGGACGCGAGCAGCGCCACGGAAATGCCGTCGAAGCCGAAGCCGGGAAGGGATGTGGAAACCAGCGGCTGCCATTCGGCAACACCGGAGAGATAGTAAAGGCCGGCGCCGAAGCCTGCAAGTCCGCCTGCGATCGCCATGGAGAGAATGATGTTTCTCTTTTCGCTGATGCCTGCGTATTTCGCGGCTGTCTGGCTGTGTCCGCAAGCGCGGATCTCGTAGCCGAAAGTGGTCTTGTTGATAATGATATAGAGAATGATTGCAATGATAATCGCAAAGAAGATAGCAATTGAAGTATCCTTAAGATACAACCCCAGGCCCTGCGGTTTTTCCGAAAGAAACACGCTTATATTGGGGATGGTGGTTCCTTCGTATACACCGCTTCCGATTACCCAGGTCTTCGTCGTCTTCGCGCAGTACATTGCGCCCGTGCCTCCGCCGTAAATGAGCGTATTTACCGCGTACAGGCCGATCCAGTTGAACATGATGGAGGTGATAACCTCATTGATTTTAAAATATGCCTTGAAGAAACCGGGAATCGCACCCCAGACCGCGCCAAAAAGCACGGAGGCCAGCAGACACAGATACCACGGAAGCTTAAGCACGATCGCGCAGTACAATGCGCCGAAAGCGCCCAGCGTATACTGTCCCGCAGCGCCGATATTGAAAAGACCCGTCTTAAATGCAAACGCTACGGAAAGACCCGTCATAATAAGCGGCGCAGCCTGAGAGATTTCCGTCTTAAGACCGCGTCTCACCATGTAGAAGCAGCCCTTCATCAGGCGTAAAAAGCCTTCGTTATAGGCCGTGTCAAAAACCTGCTTCAGCGTAAAAGGTTCACCGGCGGAAGCATACGTGGAAAGCGAAAGCAGGAAAAGAATAATGAAACCGAATGCAAGACCGATCGCTACGCTGATCAGCGCAGAGAGAACCGTGGACAAGCCGCGCTTCAGCTTTTCAAGATGATTCATATTCTACGCCTCCTATTTCGCTAATGAAGCTTTCGTTTGTTCATTCGTTTGTTCATTCGTTCGTTTGCCTCCGGCCATGTACAAGCCGAGTTCCTGAACGGTGGTCTTCTTTGGATCAAACTCGCCGACGATCTTACCCTCGTACATAACGAGTATGCGGTCGGACAGATTCATAACTTCATCCAGCTCCAGCGACACCAGAAGCACCGCTTTTCCGCTGTCTCGGGTTTTCACCAGCTCTTGATGGATGAATTCAATCGCGCCTACATCCAAACCGCGCGTCGGCTGCACAGCGACCACCAGCGGTTCGCTTCTGTCGATTTCGCGTCCGACAATCGCCTTTTGCTGGTTTCCGCCGGACATGGATCGGGAAATGGTGATCGGCCCCTGACCGGAGCGGATATCAAATTGTTCAATCAAACGAACGGCATGCTTTCTGATGGCTTTCGAACGAATAAAGCCTGCCTTTTTGAATTCGTTCGTCCAGTATCTTTGCAATACCAGATTCTGCTCAAGCGTATAATCCAGCACCAGTCCGTGTTTATGACGATCCTCCGGAATATGCGCCATACCGCTTTTCGCTCTCTGACGGATGCTAAGCTTGGTAAGCTCTTTTCCGTACAGCTTAATGCTTCCGCTCTTTATCTTTTCAAGTCCCGTAAGCGCCTGAACAAATTCCGTCTGTCCGTTTCCTTCGATGCCGGCGATGCAGACGATCTCGCCCTCGCGCACGGTAAAGCTTACGTTCTTTACGGCGTTATTTTTATGAAGCTTGCTGGGAACCGTGAGATTCTTTACTTCAAGCACCGTTTTACCGGTCTGAATATCCATTTTATCAACCGTAAAAGATACCTGGCGGCCGACCATCATCTGAGAGAGGTCTTCTTTGGTTACATCCTTGATATCTACCGTTCCCATGTACTTTCCTTTTCTCAGAACCGTACATCTGTCGGCAACCGCCATGATCTCGTTGAGCTTATGGGTAATAAACAGTATGCTCTTTCCTTCCCTTGCAAAGCCGCGCATGATCTCCATCAGGTCGTCGATTTCCTGAGGCGTAAGAACGGCGGTCGGCTCGTCAAAGATCAGTATGTCGTTGTTTCTGTAGAGCATTTTGAGTATTTCCACACGCTGCTGCATGCCTACGGAAATATCCTCCACAAGCGCGTTGGGATTTACGTTCAGGCCGTATTTCTGGCTGAGCATCAATACCTTCTTGCGCGCGCGATTTTTTTCAAGCAGTCCCATATTCGTGTCTTCAGCGCCTAAAATGATGTTTTCAAGCACCGTAAACACTTCCACCAGTTTAAAATGCTGGTGTACCATGCCGATTTTAAGGGCGTTTGCGTCGTTGGGATTGTTGATTTTCACTTCCTTGCCGTCTTTGAAAATCTTTCCCTCGTCCGGCTGATAAAGTCCGAAAAGTACGCTCATCAGCGTGCTTTTTCCCGCGCCGTTTTCGCCCAGCAGCGCGTGAATTTCGCCTTTTTTCAGCTGAAGTGTTATGTTGTCATTCGCCTTGATCCCCGGAAACACCTTAGTGATGTTTCTCATCTCTATGATGTACTCAGACAACGCGCATCTCTCCTTTTGAAAGGTTTACACAATAATATATACTATTATACTTGAAAGAAGAGTAAATTACAATTCCTTTTTTTCATAAACTGCGCGAAAATCCTCGAATGATGAAAAGAAAGCGCCCCGGTGAAATCCGGAGCGCTCTTCATTGATTGCGATTATTAATTACGCAATGTAGTTAACAGTGGTCTTCTCGGAAACGGCGGGCTTTACAGCGTCGTCAGAGGAGTTGTCTACTACTACGCTGCCATCTTTGATGGCGGCCTTGAGGGTTTCATACTCAGCGGCGGTGAAGGTCTTGAAGCACCAGGAATCCTCAGCGGTGGGCAGGCCTACGTAGTCGCCCTGAGCAAGGGAGTAGTTGATGAACTGTCCGCCGTAGTTGGCCCAGTTGCCGGCTACGAACTCAGCAAGCAGGGTTTCGGTTACGTTCTGAAGGCCCTTCATTGCGGAGGTTACGAAGGGATTGTAGTTGTATTCGCCGTTGGCAATGCCCTTCTCGCCGATGTAGTGCTGGTCAACGTCAACGCCGATTACCATGCCGTTGTTCTTGGTAGCAGCTTCGACAGCGCTGGTGTAGATACCGCCGCCGCAAGCAAATACGATCTGGGTTCCGCCGGCATACCAGCCTTCCATCTTCGCGGTGATGTTGGCGTCGCCGAAAAACTGTCCGCCGTAGGTGTAGTTGATCTCAATCTCTACGCCCATTTCCTGAGCTGCCTTATCGGCGCCCTGAACGAAGCCGTAGCCGTAACGGATAACAGCGGGAACTGCCATGCCGCCCAGGAAGCCGAGCTTGGTGTAGCCGTCCTTAACCGCGGCATAACCGGCGAGGAAGCCAGCCTGCTCTTCGGCGAAGGTGATGCATACGCTGTTGGCGGTGGGAACTTCGTAGTTCACATAGTCATAGGTCATGTCGCCTGCGCCGACGTCGATGGCGAGGAAGGTGACCTCAGGATATACTTCCTGAACTTCCATAAGAGCGGTGCCGAACAGGTAGCCGGGCATAACGATTACGTTTGCGCCTTCGGCGATGGCCTGATCGATGGAAACGAGGCGGGCGTCGGTGGAGTCAGCAGCGGGCTGATAGTAGATGTAGGGGATATTGTTGGCGGTAGCGAAGGCTTCTACGCCCTGCCAGCAGGCCTGGTTGAAGGATTCGTCATCGATGGTTCCTACGTCGGTAACCAGCGCGATCTTGTTCTCGGCCAGAGCGGTCATGCTGAGGGCCATCATGAGAGCAAGAATAAGAGCAAGCAGCTTTTTCATGTGTGTTTCCTCCCATACTGTTTTGAACGGTTTCACCGTTTGCCCATTTATTATACCATCATTTCTTTAAATTTCAAGCACATATTTGCGCCTTGGTGTGACTTATCATGAATAAAACATATTTCCAAACATCCTGCGCCACGGATTCCTTTCTCATTTTTATATGTCTGCCTTTTTATCTTTCCATATCTTATTTTACATAATGTTGCCCAATAAATCGTAATATTCCATCTTGCATTTACATAAGAAATCGTTTATCATGTATTTGGTTTATTATGCGCTTTTTTGTATAATGAAAAGCAGATTGTAAAACCAACGGAGGAAATCTTATGTTAAGGCAGTACCGAGATCAGAAGCCCTCTCGCCGCTCTGAGCAGCCCAAGAAAAAGCGCCTTCTCCAGAAGAATGATCCGCAGATGATCGAAATGCGGAAAATTCGTTCCCGCTGGCATTGGGGCACATTCCGCCATATTCTTCTGGTATTTTTTACGCTGATTCTCGCGGTCGCGCTCGCAGTCGTTCTCGCGGCAGGTCAGATTTTTAACGGCCCTTCCATGACCGCAAGCGACCTTCTGGTAAAGACACTTACCGAGAGCAGCGCGCTTAAATTTGTGCCCTACCTGTTCATGCAGGACAGATATGTTGAGGACGCGCTCAACCGCAACACCATCGAAACGACCGATGCAATGACGGACGTAAGTCTGATCACCGTGCGCGCCCGCGATCCCGAGCCTCTGGAAACCGGCGAAGAAGCGGAAGAAGAGCTTTACATAGAGACCGTCGTAGGCGCTACCTACCGCGGCTATATGATGGTAGTACTTGATCCCTCCCGCGTTTCCGTCGGCGTATGCCGCAACCCCTTTACCAACGAAGCCGGCCTTCGCGTAAATGAAATCATCGCGCAATACGGCGCTGTCGGCGGAATCAACGGCGGCGCGTTTTCCGATCCGGGCGGACAGGGAAACGGCGGAAAACCGCTGGGTCTTGTATATTCTCAGGGCGAAAAGCTGCACAGCCCCGGCTACGGCTATCCCGTCGCAGCAGCGTTTGACGAAAACGACATACTGCATGTAGGCGATTTCACAAAGCAGGAAGCCGAAAATCTTACGTTCAGAGACGCGCTCGCCTTCGGTCCCGCGCTCATCATTAACGGAGAGCCTGCGCTGGTAGACGGCGGTTCCGGACTCAACCCCCGCTCCGCCATCGGTCAGAGAGCCGACGGCGCGGTGCTTCTGCTTACCATCGACGGCCGTCAGGCAAACTCTTTGGGCGCTTCCTACGCAGACCTGATCGAAATCATGCTGGAATACGGCGCAGTTAACGCCTGCAACATGGACGGCGGCTCCTCCGCATGCATGTTCTTAAACGGCGAGCAGATTAACGACGGCTTGGCGCTCTCCGGTTCCCGCCGTCTCCCCACTGCCTGGATTGTGAAATAGGAGGCTGTGTTATGGCAAACAAAATCAAGCGTCAGGCAAAGCAGCTAAAGCGGTACACCAACCGCCGCCTCATCTGGAGAAACGTTCGTTTCTATTTCTTCTATCTTGTTCTTCTGGGACTGATCGGTTTTGTCTTCTTCTTTATATATACCTATCTGGAAGACACGCTTTCCAGATATGAATCCGTGCAGCCCAAGTACGTAGCGGAGGAATTCGGAAAGATCTTTATAGAACAGGATTACAAGAAGCTCTACACCTATGAAGATCACTCCGAGCTTTCCCTTGAAGATGAAGAGGATTATGTGAATTACATTTCCTCTCTTACCGAAGGAACCTATATCGACTATAAGGAAGTTCCTTCCAAGGACCCGAACGTAAAAAAGTATTCCGTTACTTCAAACGGCCGCTCGTTTGCTTCCTTTACCATTGAAAAGACCGGCGAAAAGGTAAACTGCGGCTTCCTTGGAGATGTAGAGGTTTATGCGCCCGGCGACATTACAACCGACGTCATCCAGCCGATCACCTACACCGTAACCGTTCCGGAAGGCTCGTCTCTCTTCGTAAACGGAAATCCCGTGTCTGTTGATCATATCGTATCAAGCGGCGAAAAAACGTTTGCCGACGGTCATCTTCCCGAGCAATTAAACGTACCCACCTCCCTTTGCACCTACCGCTTCACCACAGCGCTGGGCGTTCCCGAAATCAAGGCGGCAGATGCAAACGGACAACCCGTTGCGCTTACGGACAAAGGAAACAATACATTTGCCTTCTCTTATAACTATCAGGATGAAGCCATGCGCGCAGAGCATGAAGCGCACATTGTAGACTTTGCTCAGAAGTTCTGCATGCTTACTACGAAAAACGCTCTGATTAATAACGTACGCGCCTTTACGAAGCCCGATTCCAATGCCGAGGAGTATATCTTAGGCCTTGACAGAACCTGGCTGAATAAGGCGGAATCATACTCCTTTGCCAATATTGAGACCTGCAATTACGTCGCATTCTCCGATAGCATATTCTCCTGCGAGGTTCGTTTGGATTATACATCCATCACGAAGGGCAAAGAAAACACCTACCACTGGGCGTCACTTCTGTTCCTGGAGAAAAACGGCGACAAGTGGCTGATCTACGACATCGATTTCCTGGTTGAATAACCTTCCTTTTAAAAGAGGATGTTTGAGAAATAGTTGTTCTCAAGCATCCTTTTTCTTTCTTAAAAAAGAACGCCGCCGGATGGATTCCGGAAGCGTTCTTTTATATTGTCCGTTTTTGATTCCTTGACTGCGTAATTTATTATTTCAGCGTATCCCTGTATTCCCTGTCGATCGTCTTGATCCAGTCGCGGATCTTGATATTCTGCGGACATGCGCTTTCGCACGAGCCGCATTCCACGCATCTTTCCGCCGCCGGCTTTTCGCCGTAACGGGCATAGAACTGTTTCAAATCGTTAAACATACTGGCGGTATCGTATCTTTTGAAAATCTGCGGGATCTTGATTTCCTGCGGGCAGGGCTGGCAGTAGCTGCAGCCCGTGCAGCCGATGCGAACGCGCGCTTCATAGGTCAGGCGGACATTTTTAAGAAGCTCCTTTTCCTGATCTTCCATCACGCCGGCCTTTGCAGATTCAAATATTTTCAGGTTGTCTTCAATCTGCTCCATGGTGGACATACCGGAAAGTATCGTTACGATTTCATCGCGGTCATAGAGATACCTGAATGCCCATTCAGCCGGAGAACGCTTTACTTTGAATTCATCGTAAAGCTTCAGGATTTCAGCCGGAACCGACTGCGTAAGCGCTCCTCCGCGAAGAGGCTCCATGATGACGACGCCGATTCCCTTTTTCTTTGCGTACTCAATTCCTTCCATTGTCGCCTGATTGAATTCGTCCAGAATATTCATCTGCACCTGGGCAAGCTTCCATGGATAGCTGTCGATTACGCGAATGAACACTTCTTTATTGTCGTGGAACGAAAATCCGGGATAGCGGATTTTTCCCTTGGCAATCATTTCGTCGAGGAATTCAAACAGGCCCAATTCTACTACCTTGTCAAAGCGATCGCTGCTGACCGCATGCGCAAGATAGAAATCGAGGTATTCCACTTCCAGACGCTTGAGCTGCTCGTCAAGCAGTCTTTCCATATCCTCTCTCTTTTCCACCAGCCACAGCGGCAGTTTGCTCGTAAGCGTCACCTTTTCACGGTATCCGTCCTTGAGCGCCTTGCCAACCACCACTTCACTTTTTCCGTTGTGATAGCCGTATGCGGTATCTACGTAGGTAACGCCTCCGTCAATGGCCGCGCGGATCATCTTTATCGCCTTTTCTTCGTCGATGGGATGATTCTCTTCGTCAAGCACCGGCAGACGCATACAACCCATGCCTAACACCGATGCCGAAATATCCGTTCCGGGAAACTTTCTCAATTCCATTTACGCTTCCTCCGTATTCTCTTTCTTGTCATCCGGCGCCTCCGGCATTTCTTCCTCAGGCGCCTTGGGAAGCGTAATCAGAAAATCCGTGCCTTCGCCGTATTTCGAATGAACCTCAATCATGCCGTTCATGCTGTTTACAATGTGCTTTACAATGGCAAGTCCCAATCCCGTTCCGCCCATTGCGCGGCTTCTGCCCTTATCTACCCGATAGAAGCGCTCAAAGAGCCTGGGAAGGTTTTCCTCGCGAATTCCGATTCCGGTATCCGCTACGATCAGATTGATATTCTGATCATCCTCCATCACCTTTACGCTGACAAAGCCGCCGGTCTTGTTATACTTTATGCTGTTTTCAATCAAGTTCAAAAGCAGCTGCTTTACGCGGTCAGGATTTCCCATGATGTAGGCAGGCTTTTCGTTCCTGTGCGCTTTCACGGTAACTTCCTTTTCGCTGGCGTGAATCTTGAGAAGCTCGCAAACCTCTTCCACCGTGCGGTCGATGGCGATCTTCTTGATCTCGACGCTCTCGTTACCGGATTCCATTTTGGTAATGGAAAGTATGTCGTTAATCAGTCTTGTGAGGCGATCGGCTTCGATCATGATAATGTTCAGGAACTTTCTCGCCATTTCCGGATTATCCACAGCGCCGGCCTGAAGCGTTTCGACAAAGCCCTTGATCGACGTAAGCGGCGTTTTCATCTCGTGAGATACATTCGCAGCGAAGTCGGTTCTGAGCTGTTCAAGCTTTCTGATCTCCGTGATATCTTCAACCACACCCAGCGCGCCCGTGCATTTGCCTTCCCTGTAGAGCGCGGAGGCATATATGCGCATGGGTCTTACGCTGGTATCGGGTCTTCTTCCCTCGATCTCCTCGGTGATAACATTGCCGCTGCCCTGGCTCATCGCCTCTTTAAAAGCCTGTTCAAGCTCTTCATTGTTGAACACGGAAGCAATCGGCATACCGTCGGTATCTTTCAGGTTCACGCCAAACAGCTCGCCGGTGCTTATGCTTGTGAAGCTCAGATTCAGCTTTGTATCCACCGTGATGATGCCGTTTTTCATCTGGTTCAGCATCTGCCCGACAACTCTGTTGCGCTTCTGCTGGTTGAAAACCCTGTCCTGCACGCGCGCAAAGATGGAGTTGTACTTGGCGGCAACGGTCGGCGATACGGCTGTTACGCCGCTGATACGGCTGTCAAAATTGCCCTCGGTAAAGTCTTCCAATACGCGCATGACGGATTCCACCATGGAATCCGCACCGCCTACCGCGCGGTATACAATTACGAACTGAACGATCACTGCAGCCAAAACAATCGACGCATACATCCAGACGGAATCCGCAAAAATGTCTCCAAAGGAAACCGTTTCCTTTGCAAACGCAATTACGCTTCCGTCTTCAAGCTTCTGATACGCAATCAGAACCTTGTTTCCATCTTTATCGTTTTGGGAATTGATGTATATGCCGTCTGTGCTTTTGCTGAATTCGCGGGCGTTTGGCATTTTCGGGTTAAAGTCCATATCGTTTTCGACAACCTTGCCGTTTGTCCCGAAATAAGCGAAAAGGATGTCACCCTTTTTAAGAACGCCTTCTAAGCGCCCTTCGGGAGCATCCTTGCTCGCTGAGCTTTCCATAAGCTCTCTTGCAAAAAGGCAGCGGACTCTGAGTTCCTCTTCCGCGATTCCCTTTTGCGATTGTGCTGCCGACACGCAGCTCACCGCGATCAGCAGCACACAAATTATCAGGTTCAGCAAGGTCGCTTTAATGGCGGCCTTATTTCTCATAGACGGTTATCCTGCCTGTCGTTGAACTTATAGCCAACGCCGCGAATGGTTTCGATGTAATGCGCGTCATCGCCCAGCTTCTGGCGAATATGGCGGATGTGTACGTCTACCGTGCGGGTCTCGCCGTAGAACTCATAGCCCCAGATGCGATCCAGCAGGAAGTCACGGGTGAGAACCTTTCCGCGGCTGATGACAAGGAGCTTGAGAAGCTCGAATTCCTTCAGCGTAAGAGAGAGTTTTTCTCCGTTTCTGAATGCCTCGTAATTGCCTACGTCGATCGTAAGGCCGCCTACATGGAGGATGCCTTCTTCTTCATTCTGCGGTGCGGCACGGCGAAGCAGAGCCTTTACGCGTGCAATCAGCTCACGTACAGAGAAGGGCTTCGTGATATAGTCGTCCGCGCCCAGCTCAAGGCCGAGAATCTTATCAACTTCGTCGCCCTTGGCGGTCAGCATGATGATCGGAATATCTGCGGTGGTCGGCGCGCTCTTCAGGCGGCGGCACACTTCCATTCCATCAATGCCCGGCAGCATGATGTCCAAAAGCACCAGCGTAGGACGCTCATGTGCGCATACGACAAGCGCATCCTCACCGGTTGCAGCGGTCACTACTCGATAGCCGGAAGCCTCCAAATTGAACGAAAGCAATTCAAGGATATGGGCCTCGTCATCGACAGCGAGAATCAGTTCGTTGTTAGCCATGTGCGTTTCCCCTTTTCTATCGTATTTGGATATATCATCTGACCGTTTCGTCAGCTTTACCCCGATTTTCGTTGATCAGTCTTTCAAGCTCGTCCACAAAGGTTTTCAGATCGTTCACCTGATGATATACGCAGGAAAATCTTGCGTATGCCACCTCATCCGTATGTCTGAGTACGTCCATCACCATTTTTCCTATTGCATCGGTAGTGATCTCCGACTCTTCCATCAGGAAAATACGTCTTTCTATTTTTTCAACCAGCAAATCGATCGCTTCCTGTGATACCGGTCGTTTCTCACAGGCTTTACGAATACCGGAGCGTATCTTCTCCGAATCAAATGCTTCGCGCGAACGATTCTTTTTTATTACCATTAAAGTTACGGCTTCCGCCCTTTCGAAGGTGGTATATCTTCTTCCGCAGTTTTCACACTCGCGGCGCCTTCGAATGGACAATCCGTCTTCAGATAATCGGGAATCCACAACTCGGCTTCCCACTTTCGTGCAGTAAACGCATTTCACGCTTTTTACCTCTAAGCCATAGTCATAGAACTATTATACACCGCAATTTACATTTCGTCCAGTCTCCTGAATAGAATTTGTTAATTTCTGATTGAGAAATTCACTGAATATTTGCTTTCGAATATGCGCTGTTAAAAAACCGGATTTATCCGGCGCTGTTTTTTACGGGTCTCTCACTGACATAAATCGGGACTTATTTCAACAAGTATCACATCGTCTCCGATGCGCCTGACGCGCTCCCAAGGGATTTGTATACCGCTTTTCGACTGCTTCAGGCATCCGATCAGGCTGAACGAATCCGGCACAATCAGCGCCTCTATGCACGCGTTTTCGTTAAATGCTACGTCCGTAGGCTTTCCAAGCCTTCTCCCGTCCGATATGTTGATAACATCCTTTTGCTTAAGATCAGAAAAATTCACCCGCATCATCCCCTTACGCATCATTTTATGCCGGATGACGATTTTCGGTTCAAATGAATCTTCTCATCTGCAAAAGCGCGCCTTTTTCAAGTCTTGAAACCTGCGCCTGTGAAATGCCGATCTCGTCCGCCACTTCCATCTGCGTCTTTCCCTGAAAATATCTTCTTTCGATAATTCCCTTCTCCCTTTCCGCCAAATGGGACATTGCATTTTGTACAGACAGCTTTCTCACCCAATCTTCTTCGCTCACCTTTTCATCTTTTACCTGATCCATGACGAAAATCGCGTCGCTTCCGTCCTGATATACGGGATCAAACAGCGATACGGGATCCTGTATCGCCTCAAGCGCGGCGACCACATCTTCCTCAGATGCTTCTATTTCCATCGCGATCTCCTTGATCGCAGGTTCTTTCCCGTTTTTATAAGTGAGTTCTTCCCGCGCTCTTAGCGCCTTATAGGCCGTATCCCGCATCGAACGGCTTACCCGTATGGCGTTGTTATCGCGCAGATATCTTCTGATCTCGCCGATAATCATGGGGACGCAGTAGGTGCTTGGGCGAACATTCAGCGTCAGGTCGAAATTGTCCAGCGCTTTCATAAGGCCAATGCACCCAACCTGGAATAAATCATCGGGATTTTCACCTCTGCCCTGAAATCTCTGTATAACGCTTAGCACCAAACGCAGATTTCCCTGTATCAATTCCCTTCTTGCTTCCGCTTCACCGTCCTTTGCCCGTTTCATCAGCTCCCTCATTTTCTCCTGTGTCAGAACAGGCAGCGTGGATGTATCCACTCCGCATATTTCAACCTTGTTCACCGTCATGCGCTCACCTCCATGTTAATTCCAGTATTGCCTGTTCTTATCCGAATATGCAATTGACCAAATTAACCCGAGCTGCATGGATATATATGTTAATCGATATATTTTCATTTGTTTATTTTTTACATATTTTCGCACTTTTACTTTGAATGTAAATCATTTTTGGTTCACGTTTGAACTTCAGCCTAATTATTTCTAAGATAGGTCAATTGTTTTTAAATTTTTCAATATTTTTGAATATTTCTATTGACGAACGGCGTTTGTGCGTATATAATACAAATGAGCAGTTTCCCTTGAGTCCTCACAGCTTCAGGGTAACGCTGATTACGGAAGGGGTCGAACATATATTATGAAAGCACTTCGAGTTTTTAAATGGATCTCGTTCATCGTTTTCATCCTTGCGCTGTGTCTGTGTGTCACCGCTCATTCGTTTATCCTTGCAGACATGAACATCTGCAATGAAGACAAAGCTGACGACGTTCTGATGACGCAGATTTTCGGTGCGCTTGAAAAGGAAAACGGCATTGATCTTCTCCTCGGCAAAACCGATAAGAAAGACGATGCTGCAGAAGAACCCACGGTTGATGATACAACTGTAACCGATGAAACCCACGTTCCTGAAGATAACGCAGATACCCCCGAAACTTCCGAACCCGTTCAGGAAACCGAAACCGAAATCGTTCCTGAACAGACCGCTCCTGCCACCGGCGAATCCAGCAGCGGCTCAACCGGCACTAACGAATATTCTCTTGAAGGCAAGAACCGCTTTGTAAAGGCAGTCATGCGGCTTGGTACCCAGAAGGTCAACATTAAGTTTGTTGCCAAGCTCGTCGGTACCGAAGATATGGAAATCTCCATCTCTATGCTCGTTGCCTTCTGCGCTCTGTTCATCGCTTTCGTAATGCACTTTGTATCCAAGAAGTACAAGACTGTCTACGGTATGATTCTTATGCTGTTCGGCTATCTGTTCTTCGCAGCGATTTTCGTCGCCGGATACATCGCATTCAGTCACCTGGAAGGCTTCCTCAATTTCTCTGAAAGCGCTAAAAACGATTGGGCGTTCATGCGCACGATCACCATCACCGGATTCTTCGCTCTCGCCACTCTGATCGGTCTTCCGATTTACTCCTGCGGCATTCGCCAGATGACCATAAAGCGCCTCAAGAAGCGCCTTGTACGCAAATCTAACCACAAATAATCTCTCCCCTATCTCCGGCTTTCAAAGCCGGATACGCTGAAATGGTGGAATGGCAGACACTGGAGACTTAAAATCTCCCGCCCACAAAGCGTGCGGGTTCGAGTCCCGCTTTCAGCATTAAATCCTCCGATGCAATTTGCTTCGGAGGATTTTTTACTTAGCATGAATTTATTTATGCCTGCTTACATGCTTCATTTAGTTTCCTTTTATCAGGAGCGAAATACGTTTACGAAACGCGGAATTCAAACGGCTATACATATTCAATTGATCATCAATGCCAATTCAATAAGCCCCCAGAAGCCCTATTAAAGGCGTTCCTACCTTTTATAGCCCTGCATTACGTTATCTGTTTTATAGCGCTAAATAGCGACTGCAGCGCTAAATAACGGCATATAAGCGCCTTTAAGTGTCTGTCTCTTTTTAGTGTATTGCAGATACGAACCATGTTCAATCATTGTTTCTTTAGAGCATCCAACACGCTGTACGCGCCTCATCCTTCCACCGCTCCAGCGATCGCCCATTCTTGCTTTCGGAAGGGCTGTAAAGCCTTACGTCTCCCTCTACCGCTCATGCAGTCCCCTTCATTATAAATCAATAGAGAAGTTCATTTTATGATGAATATCTTCATACGATACAGCGATAAGTTCACTAACCAGCCAAACCAAATAGTCCAACCTTTTGACAACCTTTAAAGGCATTACGGATTAAGAAAACTCAGAACAACAGCGTTCCGTAATGCGTCGTTTGAGCGCTTGAAGGAAACTTACTTTTTATTCTTCATAAGACAAGCGTTCAACCTAACTTATATTCGAACGTTAAACTTACATCGTGCATCCTGTCATCGCACATAAAAGAGCAGCCGCCGAATTCGTTTTCGGCGGCTGCTCTTATGCTATTCAGTTTTTATCAAACTGTCTGTCTCTTACATGGACTTCTTTCCCTTTGCGCCGGGCTTCTTAGCGCAAAGATAGATGTGAAGGATTGCTACAACCAGAACTACTGCGTAGCCGCCTACATGGATCCAGAACCTTTCGCCAAGCTTCAGGAAGTCGCTGGTAAAATAGCCTACGATACCAACGATACCGAATGCGGCGGGCAGGAAGCCGGAGCTCATCTTGTCTTTCTTGATGAAGCATACTACGATGCCGATAACAGCAAGAAGGAGGAGGATGATCGGTACGAGAACTACGTCGTTGATGTAGAAGCCGTTGATCTTATAAGCCATCTCAGCGGAGAAGTCTTCTACGTTGTAGGGGAAGCCTACATAGCCGAGGATGGAGAGTTTCTTCTGCTCATTCATGGACACGCTGGTAGCATAAGTGGTATCGATCTTCTCGCCGTTTGCGAAGGTGAGAGTAAGAGCAGCGTTCTTTTCCTTATAGGAAACCTTTCCTTCGGTCTCCATGAGTTCGGGTTCTTCGTTGGTTTTCTCGTATTCGGTGCAGGATACCGGCGGGATTGCGGTGAGAACGATTTCAGCCTCGGAAGCGGTGAAGACCTTCGCAGCATCCAGTGCGGCAGCGGACTCTACCAGCTTATCAAACTCTTTGTTGAAGCTCTTAAGAGCGCTGGCTGCATCCTTAGCGGCCTTCTCTGCATCCTTTACGGCGCCTTCAATGACCTTAACGGTGGTATTGGCCTTTTCATAGCCGGCAGCAGCCTTTTCCTTTTCGGCTGCGAGCTTTTCATAGATCACGCTGTCCTTCTCTTCGCCGCTGATGGTGGTGAAGTAAAGTTCTGCTGCGCCTGCATAATCTACGGGCTTTTCTTTGCTGTCAGCGGGGATTTCAGAATTGTGCTTTTCCATATAGGCGTTGATAGCGTCGCCGTATACTTCATTGATCGCTGCTTCATATGCTTCGGTGGTCTCGGTGACCCAAGCATAGGACGCATCGGCAGTATAGGTCTGCGCAGCGCCTTCATATGCAATGTTGATGTTTTCCTGCACAACAGGTACCAATGCAAGCGCATCGGCAGCCTTCTCGCTTGCCTTGGCCTGCTGCTTCACGGCGTTGTCATAGCTCTTCTGAGCAGCTGCCGTAACTTCCTCGGAAACGCCTTCGAAGGCGAAGATGAAGTTCTTCATCTCTTCAACAACTGCCATGTTGTTGTTAATGGTGATGGAATCCTTCTCAGCAGCCGCAGCAGCTTTAGCAACTACATCATAAGCTTCCTTCGCAGCTTCGGCAGCGGCGTCGGCCTTGTTCTGATGTACGCGGATTATGTTGGTGGTGCGGACAGTCATGTCCTTGCCGGAAGTGATTTCGATCTCTTTGTAGCCGTCCTGATCGGCTGCAACGCCGCTCATGATCCACTTGGCCTGCAGATGGGCGAGATTGCCGTCTTCAACAGGTACGTAGGTTTCCTTCGCAGCGCCGTATACGAAATACGGAGAGCAGAGCATTCCGATCATGGCGATCAGGAGGATCGCGATCAGAAGGTTCATCCAACGGGAACGGGACATTTTGATTTCGTAGCTCTTCATAAGTCTATCCCCTCACTTAAATTGGTAAAGATGGCGGCAGCCTGGGCGTTCCAACGCATACGACACCTTTTCTGATTGTTATTTTACAGCTATATTCCGCGTTTGTCAATGCTTTTTTGGGCATATGCGAAATTTTCGCAGGTCAATTACGCCCGTTTTCAGGCGATATGCATTTTTTACCCTATGTCAATCAGCTCATATTCACGCGTTCCAAGGCCGATTTTTTCGCCCTGCTCAATGGCGGAAAGCCAATTGGTGTCGGGATGCAGAACATGGAAGTGATCCTTGCAGCCACAATTGCAGTTATCGTGGTGATGCTTCTCACCGAGCAGACTGTTTTCAATTGCGCATGCTTTGTTGCACATATCCGCGCAGGCCTTGTCAAGCGCCACGGGATCAAAGGACGCGAACATTCCGATATCGGGAAGAATGGGCGCATCGTTATTATCGTAGCAATCGCAGAAGGGCGAAATATCAATCGCCAGCGATATATGGAAATGCGGCTTATCCTTTACAACCGCCCATGCATATTCCGTAACTTTTCTGGCGAGTGTTTCGCAGCCGTTCTCCTCTCCCGGCTTCATTGCCTTCTCGGGACATACGCCTATGCATCTTCCGCATCCCTTGCACTTGTCGTAATCAATAGACGCCCTGTCCTTTATATCAATTGCACCGTGCGCGCAGTTCTTTGCGCACACGCCGCAGGCAACGCACTTATCTTTATCCACTACCGGCTTCTCGCTCTCGTGCATCTCCGCCTTGCCCGCGCTTGATCCGCATCCCATGCCTAGATTCTTTAGCGCGCCGCCAAATCCCGTTCCTTCATGTCCCTTGAAATGCGAAAGCGAAATAATGATATCCGCATCCGCTACCGCCGTTCCGATCTTGGCGTTTTTGACAAATTCGCCCTCAATAGGAACAATCGTTTCATCGGTACCCTTTAAGCCGTCGGCGATAATCACATGGCAGCCCAGGCAGAATGGATTGTATCCGTGCTCATACGCTACATCCAGATGATCCAGCGCGTTTTTTCTCGCACCCACATACAAAGTCGAGCAGTCCGTTACAAACGGCTTTGCACCCAGCTCCTTAAGTACGTCCACTACCGCCTTGGCATAGTTCGGGCGAAGATATGCAAGATTTCCCGCTTCGCCGAAGTGCACCTTCACAGCCGTGAACTTGTTCTTAAAATCGATCTCCCCGATTCCCGCTGTCTTGATAAGCCTCGTAATCTTCTCGGGCAGACTTTCGGCGTTGTATGTCCTCATGTTGGTAAAATAAACCTTCGACGCCATTGCATCTTCCTCCTTATGCTTTTTCCCACAGGTTCTTATTCACTTCTCTGAATGTAAGCTCCGGACTCTTTACGCTAACCCTCGTCCTCGGCGGAACAGAGCTCGTTACAAAAGCGTTGCCGCCAATTACGCAGTCATCCCCGATCTCGGTTTCTCCGCCCAGAATCGACGCGCCCGAATATATGGTTACCCGGTTTCCGATGGTCGGGTGGCGTTTAAGCCCCTTAAGCTTCTGACCCTGACGCGTGGAAAGCGCGCCGAGCGTTACGCCCTGATACAGTTTAACAAAATCGCCAATCACCGTAGTTTCGCCGATTACTACGCCCGTTCCGTGATCGATAAAAAAGTAGCTTCCGATTTTTGCGCCGGCATTGATGTCAATTCCCGTTACGCTGTGCGCATGTTCCGTCATAATTCTGGGGATAAACGGAACCTCAGCTTCATACAATACGTGCGCAAGCCGGTAAATGGTAATTGCATGCAGACCCGGATACGAAAACACAACGCCTGCACGGGACTTGGCGGCAGGATCTCCGTCAAACGCCGCCTCCACATCCTGAACCAGCATTCTCTGCACATCCGGAAGGCACTCAATCAGCGTAAGGCAGGCTTCCTCCGCCTGTTCTTCCGCCGACCGGCATCCGCCCATATAGCCGAATGCCGCCCGCATTTCCTTTTTAAGCGTTTTAACAACATCGGTAAGCGCATAACCGTATGCATATTCGCCGCCCGTTTTGAATTCATCCGAAAAGAAACCCGGAAACATGAGACTTCTCAGCTTTTCGGAAACCTCTATCACCTTTGCCCGATCCGGAAGCCCGCAATCACCGCGGATAAACAATTCTGCGTCTTCGGAATACGCGCGTATCTTTTCTGCCGATGCTTTTACGGCTTCCCGGATTCTGTCCTTCATATCACTTATTCCCTGCTTTCCCGCCTCCCGCCTTTGGGGATGCTTTTTTCTTTTTCTTGATCTCCGCCTCTTTCGGAAACATCACGCGCACCGTACTCGCTTTTGCACTGTCTACCAGATACGCGCTGAAACGGCGGATGCTGTCCATAAACCGTTTTTCTTTAAACGGCATGATACTTTCATCTGTGATCGCCGACATTCTCGAAAGCGCCCGCTCCCATTTTCCCGTGGTATCCGCACTCTTTATTTCCTCCGGAACCACCTGAATCAGCATTTGCCCTTTTTCGGTCGAGAGCAGCTTTTTCCCGTTTCTTTTTACATATCCCACCTCAATCAGCCTTGTGATCATCTGCGCTCTCGTAGCGGGCGTACCAAGCCCCGCATCCTTCATTTCCTCGCGAAGCTCTTCATCCTCGATCATCTTGCCCGCGTCTTCCATAGCTTTCAGAAGCGTGTCATCCGTATACTCCTTGGGCGGCCTGGTCGTCTGTTTTTTTACAGACGTCCTTACCACTTTTCTCGTATCTCCCTTTTTTACATCCGGAAGCGCCTGCTCATATATATCTTCTTCCTTATCCTTGTCCGATTGATACAGCTTCCGCCAGCCTTCGTTTATCGTTACGTTTCCGAGGGATTTAAATTTCTGCCCCTCCGCTTCCGTAATGATTTTGGCGGCCATATAAATGTAGTCAGGGTAATGCGCCGCAATCAGCCGCCTTGCAACCAGATCGTAAATGTTCCTCTCATCCGCTGTAAGCGAATCCGGCGAATACTTTTTTTCCGTCGGAATGATTGCGTGATGATCGGAAACCTTCTTTTCATTATAGATTCTTTTCGCCTTCTGAACAGGCGCGATCGCGCTTACATACTCCTTGTACGGAGACGGAAGGGCATTCAGCGTTCCCTCCACCTTCTTCTCCATATCATTTGTAAGATAGCTGCTATCGGTTCTCGGATAGGTAATCAGCTTATGCCTTTCATACAGCGCCTGCGCAACGGAAAGCGTTTTATCGGCGCTGAAGCCGAATTTTCTATTTGCCTCTCTTTGAAGGGTGGTAAGGTCATACAGCTTCGGGGGCGCCGTCCTCTTTTCTTCCTTCGTGCTTTCTACCACCACGCCTGTCTTTCCCTTGACAAGCGCTTCAATTTCCCGCGCCTTCTGTTCGGATTCTATGCGCGTCTTCTGTGTTTTTTCATCTATCCACGTACCCTTGTAATCGCCGAAATTCGCATGCAGTTCATAGTAATCCTCGGGCGTAAACGCGCGTATCTCCTGATCGCGCTTTACGATCAAAGCCAGCGTTGGGGTCTGTACGCGGCCGATGGACAGATGCGCATTGTACTTTAATGAAAAGGCCCTTGATGCGTTCATTCCCACCAGCCAGTCCGCTTCGCTTCGGCACTTTGCGGAGAGATACAATGCGTCATACGCCGTGCCCGGCAGCATATTCTGAAATCCCGCGCGAATCGATGCGTCCGTCATCGAAGAAATCCAAAGTCGCTTTACGCTTTTTCGGCAATTGGCCATTTTATATATGTAGCGGAATATCAGTTCGCCCTCCCGCCCGGAGTCCGTTGCGCAGACAATCTCGCCCACTTCATCATCGTTCATGAGCTTTTTAACGATTTGAAACTGCGAACGGGTATTGTAAATCACCTTCAGCGGAATTTTTTCCGGCAGCATCGGCAGCTCGTCCATCCGCCATTTTTTGTATCTTTCGTCAATCTCGCCCGGCTCCGACAGCGTAATCAGATGTCCGATTGCCCAGGTTACTATATAATCCGCACTCGTCAGGCAGCCTTCGCCCTTGTTCTTCGCGCCCAGCACCCGCGCAATATCCCTGCCGACCGATGGCTTTTCAGCAACCACCAGCGTTTTCATCAATCGATTGCCTCCGTAGCTTATGCATCCGTTTCAATATGCATCTTCGCAAATTTCATATACCTGATCCAGTCCGTACGGCTTAAATAGTGATCCCCCGTACGCACCTGATAGCCCACGCAGCCGGAAAGATATGCGTTTTCAAATTCTTCGTCGCACTTTTCTGTGAGCCCGTCTTTTCCATACAGCGCCCAGACCTCACCCGCAATTTCGCAGCCCAGCTTTTCACTTTTGGGATCCGCCCATGTATCGTTTTCTGCGCTTCCCACGCACACAAGGCGCGGCGCAATCAGGGCGATGGCGAAATGCTGATCAAACGGCATTTCATCCTCCCTGTTTGCCCACGACTTATATCTTTCTCCGAACCAATCCCACATACCGCTTTTAGCGAAATGATGAATGTGTTCGCCTTCCTTATCGCGCGTGATTGCGCTTCCGCCCGCGCCGGAATCGTTTACAAACGTTGCATAGATTCTCTCGTCCTGCGCGCCTGCCCAGAGCGACGTTTTTCCGAGCCTTGAATGCCCGATCGCCATGATATGCTTTTTATCTACCTCTTTTCTCGTTTCGAGGTAGTCGATCGTCCGGCTGAGCGCATACGCCCACATGCCGACTTTTCCCCAATCATCTTCGTTTCTTCCGCGTCCGTTGAAATATGCAAGGCCCAATCCGTCCGAAAAATCGCCGTTCAGATTATCGTTCACTATATCCTTATAACAGATCTGTGCAAAACCAAACCCGCCGTCGATGATTTCCTCCGCCGGCATATACTGATCCGGCATGAGCGGTCTGAAATTGATATGTACAAATACAGGCGATATCTCGTTTTTTACAGGAAACGCATACGTGACTGGGAACGAAAACGAAACCGACCCGAACGTACAGGTAAGCTTTACGCGTCCAAGCAGCGCTTTGCCCGCAAACTCGCTTTTCTCTTCAAGGACTTCGGCTTCTACCCTGCATTTCTCCTTGGGCGTATAGCCGTACATCTCTTTTTGCATAAGCTCCAGAATTTCTTGTCTGCGCGCTTCCCAGTCTTCTTTGCTTGCGCCTTCTTTAAAAAGCTTAGGCAGCGTGTTTTTATTGAAATCGTACATATCCATTTCCTCCCTATTCAGAAATGCTTTCCTCTCTTCTGTACAGCTTTCTGTCAAGCGACCAGATTCTCTCTGTAAACGCACCCGGAGATACCTTTGCAAGCTCCGTCTGCATTTCGTTCATCCTTGCATCCAGCACGTCCAGCGTATGCAGCGCTTCCGCTTCCGGGAACATCGGCGGCTTGGGCGAACCGTATTCGGGAAGATCGTGATGCGAAAGGATCATATGCTGAAGCATGGTAACGAGCTCTTTCCTCACGCCGATCTCCTTCGCGCATCTCGCCAGCTCACTTACGCCAAGCACAAGATGCCCCAGCAGATTTCCTTCCCTCGTATAATCCGACGCCATTCCAAGCTCATCCGATTTCATTTCATCGATCTTGCAGAGATCGTGAAGGATTACGCCGGCAGCAAGCAGATCCGCGTCCAGGAAGGGATAGAGCTGTGAAATCATATGTGCGCCTTTGAGCATCGTAGACGTATGATGCAACAGTCCGCTCCTCTCCGCATGATGAAGCTTCACCGCAGCGGGCGCATATGTGAGCCTTTCGCCCGCTTCCTCAAGCCGCATAAGCACCAGCGCCTTGAGCTCCTTATCGCGTATGGCGTCCGCTCTGTTTAGAATTTCATCCAGCATTTCATCCGAGGGCCGGGGCGCGCAGGGAATCAGCTTCTGCATATCAATATCGTCGTCTTCATTGGACTCGCGCATTTTGTCAATGCGCAGCTGCGCCCTTCCGTTATACTCCTGCATAACGCCTCGGAGCCTGATCACCTTGCCTACCGGCGGCGGATTCGTTTGTCCGTCCCACATTTTTGCATTTACATCGCCCGATATATCGGTAAGCGTCATATCCAGGTATTTACTGCCGTTGGAGGCCGTGCGCTGCGAAGAAGCGCGCACCAGCAGAAAGCCGTCAAACGCGGCGTTTTTAATCATTTCACTCAGCCTTGGCTGTTCCTTCATATTCATTCATCTCCCAATGCGCTTTTCCTATATAATATCCCAATTTACCGCTTTTTGCAACCTCTTTCGCGGATATAAACAACGCCCGCTTTCTGTTGACACCAATATTCGTATTTGGTATAATATTTTTTAACATATACGCATTTCAAAGATAAAAGGATGAGCTTATGAAACTTTTTGACACGCACTGCCACATCAACGACGAAAGATTCGACGAGGACAGACTCGAAACCATATTCCGCATGAAGGAAGCGGGAGTAGAACGTGCGGTAGTGGTAGGCGACGGCGCAAGAGATCCCGAAAGCGCATTTGCTCTTTCAAGGGAAAACGATTTTCTGTATGCGGCGGCCGCCGTTCACCCGCATGATGCGATCCTTTGGACGGAAAATCATCCCGAGCTCATCAAAAAGTGGATGTCGCTTGATAAGGTGGTCGCGCTTGGAGAAATCGGCCTTGATTATCATTACGATCTATCGCCGAGGGATCAGCAGAGGGAAGTATTTGATATTCAGATGGAGCTGGCCTATACGCTTGATAAACCCGTCATTCTCCACATCCGCGAAGCGCACGGCGAAGCCACCGAAATGATGCTTTCAAGAGTCAGAGCCGGACGCATGCCCCGCGGCATTATGCACTGCTATACCGGCAGCTGGGAAAGCGCAAAAACATACATGGATATGGGGCTTTTCATCTCCCTTTCCGGCGCGGTAACATTCAAAAATGCGCCGAAGCTTTGGGAAGTGGCGAAGAATATCCCCGTCGACCGCCTTCTCATTGAAACCGACTGTCCCTATATGGCCCCGGTTCCGATGCGCGGAAAGCGAAACGAACCCGCATATGTGAAATACGTACTTGAGAAAATCGCCGAAATCCGAAATGCCGATTCCAATGAACTCAGCGACATCACTTATCAGAACGGTCTGAATGCATTCGGTATGACCGAATAAAATCCTTATGCCTTTAACGGAGTTATGTTATGAACGCATCCGCATTTTCTTCCCTGCTTTCGCAGTTTCCCATCATCGCCGCAGTCAAGGATGAAAAGGGGCTTGTAGCAAGCCTTGCTTCCGAATGCCGCGTGGTTTTCGTATTGTACGGAAGCCTGCTGGATATTCCGGGAATCGTAGAAAGAATCGCAGGCGCCAATAAAGCGGCGATTGTGCACATCGATCTCATCGACGGGCTCGCCGCAAAGGAAACCGCCGTGGACTACATCTTTCGAACGACTCCCGCCTGCGGCATCATCTCTACAAAGGGACTCCTCATAAAGCGCGCAAAGCAGCTGGGATTGATCGCCATTCAGCGCTTCTTCCTTTTGGATTCGCTCGCGGTATCCAATATAGGCAAGCAAGTTCGTCTGAACGCGCCGGACGTGATTGAGATCATTCCGGGCGCGATGCCGAAAATTATCGGCGTGATTGCCGCCTCCTCCGAGCTTCCCGTAATTGCGGGCGGCCTGATTCAGGATTCAGCGGACGCTATGAATGCACTGAATGCGGGCGCTCGCGCCATCTCCTCCACAAAATCGGAAATTTGGACAAATTTCGCACAATTGTGCAAAAAATAGATTTCCAAATTAACATTCTTCCATTATAATAACTATATTGGTTCAGCCGAATACGGAGATGTAGAGAGTATGAGGTACACAGCCATAGGCTTGTGTTTCTTGTACTCTTTTTTTGCGCATTTCAAAACAGGGAGGGAACGAAATGGTCGATGTAACCATTATCGGCTGCGGAATCATAGGCGCCGCAGCGGCATTCGAATTATCAAAATACAACGTCAGCGTATTGGTGCTTGAAAAGGAAAACGATATCGCGCTCGGCGCAACCCGCGCAAACAGCGCCATCATACATGCGGGCTATGACCCGAAACCAGGCACCATCATGGCGCGGCTCAATGTGCGCGGCTGTGAAATGGCAAAACAGCTGACAAGCGATCTGGATGTTCCCTATATAAACAACGGCTCGCTCGTGCTTGCATTTTCCGAAAAGGAAATGGAAACGGTTCGAATGCTTTATGCGCGCGGCAACGAAAACGGCGTTCCGGGCCTCACGATACTTTCCAAAGAAGAAGTTTTGAAAATGGAGCCTTACGTATCTGAGGAAGTACACGGCGCGCTCTACGCCCCCTCCGCAGGCATTGTCAATCCCTGGGAATATGCCATTGCAATGGCGGAAACCGCTGTAAAAAACGGAGCGGAGATCCGTTTGAACGCCAAGGTCACCGGTATTTCAAAGACAGCTTCCGGCTACAGCGTAAGCGTAAATGAACATGAATCCATAGAAACCCGGTATGTGATCAACGCGGCAGGTGCATAAAGCGCCGCGATACACGGGATGGTCGCCGAAAAGCGCTTCACCATAAAGCCCAGCAGGGGCGACTACTATCTGATGGATAAATGCGAAGGCCATAAAGCGAACTGCGTACTTTTCCAGTGTCCCTCAGAGTTCGGAAAGGGCGTGCTCGTTTCCCCCACTGTTCACGGAAACCTGATCGTAGGCCCGAACGCGGTAAAGTGCGATGACGCAGAACGCGTAAATACCACAAGCGACGGTCTTGCCTGCGTAAAGGCAGCGGCGGCCAAATCCGTACCGGACATCAATTACAGAAACGCCATCCGTAATTTTTCCGGTATGCGCGCCAATACCGATATCGATGATTTTATCATCTATATGGCAAACGATCATTTTTTGGATCTTGCGGGCATCAAATCTCCGGGACTCACCAGCGCTCCCGCAATCGGTGAAGAGGCCGTGAAGATTCTTTCCGAAAACGGACTTGCACTCACCAAAAAGGAAAACCCCGTTCTTACCAGAAAGCGCATCCGCTTCAAAGAGTTGAGCGAATCCGAAAAAGCAGCCGTTATAAAAGAAAATCCCCTCTACGGCCGCGTAATCTGCCGTTGCGAAACGATAACGGAGGGCGAAATTGTGGACGCTGTTCATTCGCCCATTCCTCCCTGCTCTGTAGACGGCATCAAGCGCCGCGCCGGAAGCGGTATGGGCCGTTGTCAGGGCGGTTTCTGCGGCCCGCGCGTGCTGGAAATTCTCGCGCGTGAAACAGGCATGAACGTGCTGGATATCTTAAAGGACAAAAACGGAAGCCGGATTCTTATCAGCGAAACCAAGAAGGAGGAAGCCTTCCATGAAGCATGAACTCGTAGTAATCGGCGGAGGACCCGCAGGCCTTGCCGCTGCAGTCAGCGCATTTGAGTCGGGCATTTCCGACATTCTGATTATCGAGCGCGACAAGGAGCTCGGCGGCATACTCAATCAGTGCATTCATAACGGCTTCGGCCTCCACCGTTTTAAAGAAGAATTGACCGGCCCCGAATATGCAGACCGTTTTATCAAAATGCTGTCGTCGACAAACGTAAAGGTAATGACGGATGCGATGGTGCTCGACGTTACAAAAAACAAGCAGATTCATGTTGCATCGACTGCCGGTTATCAGATAATTGAAGCGGGCGCGATCATACTCGCAATGGGCTGCCGCGAACGCACGCGCGGCGCAATCGGCATTCCCGGCGACCGCCCGGCGGGCGTATTTACGGCGGGCAGCGCGCAAAGATATCTGAATCTGGAAGGCTATATGTGCGGAAAGCGCGTAGTTATACTGGGTTCCGGCGATATCGGCCTCATCATGGCAAGAAGAATGACCCTTGAAGGCGCAAAGGTATTGGCATGCGTAGAGGTTATGCCCTATTCCGGCGGCCTTGCAAGAAACATCGCGCAGTGCTTAAATGATTTTGACATTCCGCTGTATCTTTCCCATACCGTAACCGAAATCATAGCAGACAACGGGCGCATTTCAAGCGTAACGGTATCGAAGGTGGATGAAAAGCGCGCGCCGATCCCCGGAACCGAAATGCACTTTGACTGCGACACGCTTCTTCTCTCCGTAGGTCTCATTCCCGAAAACGAACTGACCAGAGGCGCGGGCATCGAGATCGATCCGAGAACCAACGGCGCAATCGTGTACGATAATATGGAAACCTCCGTTCCCGGCATATTCGCCTGCGGAAACGTAGTTCACGTACACGATCTGGTGGATTATGTTTCCGACGAAAGCGAGCGCGCAGGACGCGCGGCGGCGGAATTCATAAAGAGCGCCGAAGCCGATTATACATCCGTCTCCCTCAAAAACGGAAAGAGCGTAACCTATACCGTTCCTCAGAAAATCCGCGTAAACAGCGGTGCAAAGCTTTTCGATGTGTTTTTCCGCGTAAACCGCATTTTCTCCGGCAGCAGCATCGTAGTAAAAGCAGGCGGAAGCGTGATTGCACAGTACAAACGCGACCATATGACGCCCGGTGAAATGGAGCATATCCGCCTTCCGAAAGTGCTTATCGAAAAGGCAAACGGGTGTGAAATTGAGATTTCGGCGGAGGAGGCAGAAAAATGAAGGAAATGATCTGTATCGTATGCCCCAAGGGCTGCCGATTAAAAGTAGACGAAAATAACAATTACAACGTGACCGGAAACGCATGCCCGCGCGGCGCGGAATACGGAAAAAACGAAACCAGGAATCCCGTTCGCGTACTCACAACGACGGTCAAAATCGGCGGCGCGAAATACCGCCGGTGCCCGGTTCGAACAGAGCATGCGGTTCCAAAGGGGTCTCTTATGGAAATCATGCAGCAGCTGAATTCCGTGTGCCTCATATCTCCCGTTGCAATCGGAGATATCGCGCTTGAAAACGCCGCGGATACCGGCATAAACGTCATCGTGACCAAGGATATGTAAGCAAATAAAAACGGACTGATGCAGAGAAATCTTCTTTTCCGCATCAGTCCGTTTTTTCCTTCTCAATGCTCGTATACGATCGGATTCAATCCCATACAGATATAGGCTTCCGTCTCGCTGAGCTCATAGCCTTCGCTCGAAAGCTGCTTTACAACAAGCGCCATGCCGTCATCCGGCGCAAGATCCGGAACCACCAGCATATTCCGGTCGATGAAAATGGTGCTGTTATACCTTTCGCCGTCAATAAACACTTCGCTGAACGACGTGAAGTTTTCACCCTTTACGAAAAGATTGCCGTTTTTCACATACGCGTCCGCAATCGTAATCGGATAGAGTCCCATCTTGAGCTGATTTTTATCCTTCAACTCTTTTCCGCCGTACACGTATCTGTTTCCATAGAGCATATCGTATTCCAGGATTTCGAGATTTCGGAGATAATTCTCCTTTTCCATACGAAGCTGATGGAAGCGGATCATTACGCCGGTATCGATTTCCGCATGCTCAAGGACATGCGCACCCAGCTGATACGCTTCAATATCCCTGTCATTTTCGGGAAGCTCGTAGTTTGCCCAGATTACATATTCGGTC
>JAFQKQ010000123.1 GCA_017396845.1 Clostridia bacterium | reverse complement strand
GGGCCCCGATGATATCCGAATCCGCGAGCTCATGAGCCGTCTGGCCTCCGGTGAAATCGAGGAGGTCGTGCTTGCCACCAACCCCGATGTTGAGGGCGAAGCCACTGCGGCGTACATATCCCGCCTTTTAAAGCCCATGGGCGTAACGGTTACAAGAATCGCCCACGGCGTGCCGGTCGGCGGAGAACTGGAATACACGGACGAGGTAACGCTCCTTCGCGCGTTTCAGGGAAGAATCACGCTGTAGTTTTCAAAATAGAAAAGAGCTGCATTATGATATGCACCTTCGAAAGTGTCCGGCTTTCGGGGTGCATATCACATTTGCGGCCCTTTTTTGGTGCGCGCAGACGCGCCAAAACAGTACTTTCGTACAGTTTTCTCTTCTTTGGTTCATTGATATAATAAAAAGGGGATATATGAAACTTTGGCAAAATGCGAAATGTGTTTTGCCAAAATTCCCATAACAGCGAAAGAACCGAAGGAGGATAAGGGTATGAACAGCATTCGGAAGATGACGGCGGCTGTGATTGCGCTTGTAATGCTGCTTGGCGCGATTCCGACCGCGTACGCGATGAATTTCTGGTGCCCGGATGAGGGACTCAGCCATAACTGGGGCGCGACCGAGTGGAGAGGCATCTGCGGAACGGTCGTGGGTTACCGCTACTGCAAGCGCTGCGGCGCAGGCGAGGAAGTGACCAAATATGTTGAACACGACTGGGGCGCGTGGAGATGGTGCGAAGGCGATGAGGGCACCTGCGTTTATCAGGGCTCACAGTTACGCATCTGCAAGCGCTGCGGAGAGGGTCAGGACCGAAGCCAGTACGGCGATCATGAATACGGTTACTATCGCGTGGCGGAGAAACCCACCTGCACGGAAAAAGGGAAAAATATCAGAAACTGCAAGCACTGCGGCAGAGCACAGTATAGTTTTCCCGATCCGCTCGGTCATGATTACGGCGCGTGGATTCTTGTAAAGGCACCCACAATCGATGAGCCCGGCTTGATGGAAAGCGTGTGCTCCCGCTGCGGCGATACGCTTCAGAAGGAAGTAACGCTTGAGGATTACAATCAGCAGCTTAAAGAGAATAATACCTATACAACTGCAATCGATGTTGAAATCATCTCCGATATGTCGCTTCTCTCCGGAAGCCTCGGCGATGAAATTCCGGTAGAGCTTAAGGTTACCAACATCGGTGAAACCGTTGTTACCCTTAACTCTTATATGATGCATTTTGAAAACGGCGACTATGCGGATAATGACAATAGAAGCGAATGGATCTCCGAAGACGAGAATATCTCTAACTCCCATTTCATGCCCGGTGAAGAAATGTATGCGACCTATACCGTAAAGGTAACCGATGCGGATATTGAGCGCGGTGAAATCATCCGGAAATTCACGCAGCATGCCCGTGAATTCTATTATCCGAACGGCGAGGTTGTGCGTCCCGGATATGAATACACCGAATCGGAAGAGGCGCAGCTTTATGTCATTTATGATTCTCCTTCGTACGATACGGTTGATATTGTGATTCCGCTGTCTGATGGCTATGATTTTGTGGAAGTTGAGAAGTTTGTTGAATCCGAGCCCGAAAACGGCGAATATTACACAGAGGGCGAAATCATTTCCTTCGTGATCCGCCTGATCATTCCGGAGGGACTCACGATTGAGGAAGTCAAAGTTTATGATCACATGCCCTTCGGCGCAGAGCCTGTGATTCTGGGCGAAATGGATACCGCGTCTGCGGAAGACGGCCACGGCCTTGAATTCTCCTTCAGCCATACCGTAACCGAAGAGGACGTATTCTACGGCAGTATTTCCAATATCGCGTCCGCGTATTTCTACGATCCCGAGGGAGACGCGTATGTGGACGTTTATTCCGATGAAGTGATCGTGCCGACCGCTCCCGCACCGGCAACGCCGCAGGACGGCGTCGCGTCCCTTGAAAAGGTGCTTGCAAACGCGCCCGCGAACGGCGAATACTATGTGCTCGGCGAAACAATCCGTTATGAGCTTATCTTCGGCAGCCTTGTCGCACATGAGCTTCACGATGTGGAAATTGTTGATCCTCTGAAGGGCGGCAATGAGGACAGCGTTGTTACCATTGAGCCCGTAGTGGATCCTTATGGCGTACTGTCGCTTTCCTTCAACCATGTCGTAACGGAAGAGGACGTTGCGCGCGGCTATGTTGAGAATACCGCGACGGCTGTGTGGTTCAACCCCGAGATCGAGGAAAGAGGAAAGGTTGATTCCAATACCGTTGTCGTATCCACGACGCCCGGTGATTTCGGCATGAGCGATCTTGTGAGCGTGACCAAGGAGGTTACGAGTGAACCCGCAAACGGCGTTTGCTACGTGCCGGGCGAGATCGTAAGCTATACAATTGCCGTTAAAAACGAAACCGATGACAGCCTCTATCATGTGGATATCATTGATCTTCTGGACGGCAGCCTGATCGGACAGCATGACGTGATCTGGGCGGACGAAACGGTATACGCCGTATTTGAATATACGGTTACCGATTACGACGCGTTTGTCGGCACGGTTGTAAACAGCGCGTATGTTTACGGCAGCGACGCGGACGGCGGCGAATTTACCGAATTCAGCAACGATGTCAGCATCGAATGCGCCTTTTCCGAAGATCCCTTTGGCATTATTACCGGCCTTGAGATTGAAAAGGTTGAGGAAAGTCTGCCGCTGAACGGCGAATACTATACCCTCGGCGAAGAAATCTCTTATAAGATTACTTATGTCAACGTAGGAGAGATTCCGCTGGGCGAAGTGATCGTTTATGACTCCCTTGCGGGCATTGAGGATATTGCAAGCGCCGAAGGTCTGGATGTCGGTGAATCCCGCTATGCGTATTACAAGCACACGGTTACCGAGAGAGACGTTGAAAGAGGCTATGTGGCCAATACCGCATTTGCCGAGTATCAGATCAACGGCTATGTGAACCACGCAGCGTCCGAAACCGTTTACAGCGATACAAACGGCATTGCTGATGAGCCCGCAATAGACTGGCCTGTATTCGGCGTTGTGGACTTCGGCGCGCTCGGTCAGGGCGAGGACTTCTGTGCGCACAAGCTCACGGAGAGAACGGCAAGCTCTGAAAAGGCGGAAGTTTCCTTCTGCGCGGCGCATGCCGACATGCATGAAATGGTTCAGACCATGCTTGGTTTCGCGGATGATCCCGTATTCCTTGCACAGAGCTATGAATATGCGATGCTTCTGTGGAAGGAAGAGGTAAGCAAAATGTATACGGAGCTTCTGAAGGCATGCGAGGCCGATGCGCGAGCGACGGTGATCAATGAATTTACGACGTTCTCCGTATACGCTGTGAACCGGGAAGCGCTTCTGAAAGTGCTTTACCTCGAAAATCCCGAAGCCGCTGCCAAGGCTGTAAGCGACCTGTGGCGCGACAAATTGATCGATATGTGCCTTGAACTGAGCACAGCGCCCGCCAAGCGCGCCGATTCGCTTCTCGCCGTCCTCAGCACGGATGAAGCAGCCGGAAAGGGTGAATGCCTGGTGTGCGAAGAAAACGCGACCGAAAAGGGCTTGGACAAGACACAAACCTACTGCCCGCAGCATGCGTTCCTTTTCGGCATGACCGACAGCTTTGTAAACGCGTCTGCCGAGAACGGCTGGAACAGGTTGAGACAGCTGTGGAACATTGAGCTTACCAAGAGCGTCAATGCCGCAAGCGCCGGCGCGGACGATTTGGTAAAGACGCTGCTTGTGATGGACAACGGCATGTTTGCAAGCTATCTCGAAGCGCGTGAGAATCTTTTGAAGGTGCTTTACCCCGAGAATCCCGAAATCGTAAGCGAAGAAGTGGTCAGAATGATCATGGACCATGTAAATGAGCTTTGCATGCTGACGAAATAAGGCAAAAAAATCAAGCCGCCTCAGATGAATGAGGCGGCTTGATTTTTGCTTGAAGCGGGTTTTATTTGCATTCCTTTACAAATTCTGCGATTCGCATAATGCCCATGGAGATCTTTTCGCGGGAGGTTGCGTAGCTCAGGCGCACATAGCGGTCGTCACCGAAGGCGCGGGCGGGAACAACGGCGACGAGCTTGGATTCAAGCAGCATTTCGGCGAAATCGTCGCTGCCCTTGATGGTTCTGCCGTTTACGGTCTTGCCGATCATGCCGGAGATATTGAGCATCATGTAGAACGCGCCCTTGGGCATCGCGGCGGAAAGACCGGGAATGGCGTTCAGAAGAGAATGCATGAGCTTTCTTCTTGCGTCAAACTCCATGTGGGACTCGTGCATGAAGCGTTCGCCGTTGGTAAGGGCGACGGCGGCTGCGTGCTGCGCGATGGAGTTGGGGTTTGAAGTGGTGTGGGACTGGAAGGAGGTCATGGCGCGGATTACAGCCTACGGGCCTGCCGCGTAGCCGATTCTCCAGCCGGTCATGGCGTAGGATTTGGATACGCCGTTGATCACGATAGTCTGCGCCTTGATGGCGTCGGACAGAGAGGCGATGGATACGTGCTTTTCGCCGTCGTAGATCAGCTTTTCATAAATTTCGTCGCTGATGACGTAGAAGCGCTTTTCAATGGCAAGGCGCGCGATTTTTTCAAGCATGGGGCGCGTGTAGACGGAGCCGTTGGGATTGTTGGGCGAGTTGATGATGAGCGCCTTGGTTTTATCCGTTACGTATTTT
>JAFQKQ010000122.1 GCA_017396845.1 Clostridia bacterium | reverse complement strand
CGGGGCAAACGATATCATGCTCGTTGATATAGGCTTCCAGCTCTTCGTTCTTCCAGCCGTCGCCGGTCTCCTGGCCGCCGGTGAAATCTTCGATCAGCTTGTCCGCGCGGAAGCGGGCTTTGCAGGCCTTGCAGTCCATGAGCGGATCGTTGAAGCCGCCTACATGGCCGGAGGCTACCCATACTTCACGATTCATCAGAATGCCGCAGTCAAGACCGGTGTTGTACGGGCTCTCCTGTACAAACTTCTGCCACCAGGCCTTTTTGATGTTGTTCTTGAATTCCACGCCCAGAGGACCGAAATCCCAGGTGTTGGCGAGGCCGCCATAAATTTCGGAGCCTGCGAAGATGTATCCCTTATTTTTACAAAGTGCAACCAGCTTGTCCATAGTCAGCGCTGCCATGAAATCATCCCTCTTATACTCAAATTTTAGTATATAGTTTATCAAACAAACATTATTCCATCAAGTAAGCCGAGTTAAATATTGATAGAACCCATTCCCGAAAGAAAAAATTGTGCCTTGTAAACGCATCATACGCGGCTTTGAAAGCGCCGGTTATGCATTTTCTCTGTCGGAGGCCAATATGGCATACCAGCTTACATCGCACCTTCCCTGATTATTGACGTCCGATGCGCGCTGCGTACCCTCATACGTCATGCCGCATTTTTTCATTACGCCGCCCGAATGCGGGTTTCTGGGATCATGCCTCGCTTCAATTCGGTTCATACCCGCTTCTTTAAACAGATAATCGATTACAGCGTTCAGCGCCTCCGTCATAATCCCTTTATGCCACCATTTTCTGCCGATGCAGTAGCCGATTTCCGCTTTTTCCACTTCATCTCTTAGCGATACAACGGCGATGCTGCCGATCGGCCGATCTCCGTTTTCATTTAAAACGATTGCCCACTGATAATAATCATCCTTCTCATACAACTTCGTCCAGCTTTCAAGAATCATTTTGGTAACGCCGCTGTTCGGATGCACAGGCCATGTGAGATATTTTACCACTTCCGCATCGGATGCCCAGTTTTCATACATAGACTCTGCATCCTCTACCCGAAATCGCCTAAGCGTAAGCCTTGCGGTTTTGATTTCCCCGGTTCCTACATGCGTCATATTTGTTCATTCCTTTCTGAGTATATCCAGCGTATGATTGCTCCAGCCGGTCATATCCTCCCTTTCGCATATTGAAAGATGGTATTTAAGATACAGCTCATAGGTTTCATCATCCATGTTTTCAATTGTATCCCGGAAATAGTTCGTAAGTCCGTCGGCAGATACGAAATGAAGGCGCGATGCTTGAATGTGACCGTTCAATAATTCGATATCTTCTTTCCGGTACAGTTCGAATATGTCCTCCGGCCTTGAATGCGTTTCAAACGTCTCCGGATTCAGAAGCCCGTTTTCAATTAAAAATCTTGTGTTGCCCTTTATAAAGCCGTGCTGCAGAATGCTGGGGTCCGCCATGCAGTACGCGATAAATACAATTCCGCCTTTTCTTGTCACCCGAAACGCTTCTTTCAGCGCCCGTATCTGGTCTTCCGTCTCATACAGGTGATACATGGGGCCTAAAAGCAGCGCAAGATCATAGGTACCGTCCGGAAATATCGATAAATCGACGGCGTTTCCCTGAAAAATGCGGATATTGTCCGTCGGAAGCAATTTCTCCCTGAACACCTCGATATTTCTTTCCACAAGCTCAACTGCGTCGACCCGGGCTCCCATACCGGCAAGAAAACGGCTGTATCTGCCGGTGCCCGCACCGATTTCAAGAATTCGCATGCCGGGCTTGTAATATTTCTTAATATACGCCATGGTCGTTTCGAATTCTACACGCCCGTACTTTTTAAAAAGCCTTCCGTCTTCGTCGTAATTCTCGTAAAACATCGTAAGAAACCTGTTTTCCTGCATATTTCCCCCCTCCTTTCGAGATAAAAAAGCGCGGGCCGCAATCACTGCGCCCGCACTTTGCTATCGAAAAAAACATGCTCTACGCCTTTTTTCGGTACGCAAATGCGAGCCCGTTTCCGTGCCAAGCCATCGCTTCGGAAACGAACCGCATATTCATACCGTTGTAATGAACGTACATAGCATGCATCCTCCTGTGTTTTTATGAATTATACTTCAGCAGGCGCCGTCTGTCAATACAAATTGCATTTTTCCATAGAAAAACCCCCGAAATCCAAAATGGATCCGGGAGTTTTTCGGTATGCATCCGGGAACGCTTCCCGGATGTAACGGTTTCAATTCATTAGCCTACAATACCGCTTCTCTCAACGCCCTGAACGAACTTGCGCTGTACGATCATGTACAGACCAACCAGCGGCAGGAATACGAGCAGCGCAGCCGTCTTGGCGATGGCGCTTTCGTATACCGGGTTCTTGAGAAGGAATGCATAGGTAACGGGAACCTTCGAGGAGATACTGGCGAGCGCTTCGTCTACGGAGCCGGTAGCCTTATTGAAGGCCAGCATCAGGAAGTTGACATTGGTATTGTCAAACAGCTGTACGTAGTACGGATCGTTCCAGGACCATACATAGCTGAGAACCGCAACAGTGAGGATACCGGCGCCCGCGGAGGGAAGCACGATGCTCACAAACGTTCTCAGGAAGCCTGCGCCGTCGATGTACGCGGCTTCTTCCAGCTCCTTGGGCAGGGCGCGGAAGGTCTGACGGAAGATGTAGATGTACAGACCGCTCTTAAGACCCATACCGAAGGCATTCAGTATGAAAAGAGAAATGCTGGAGCCCAGAAGGTTAATCGGTTTCCCGGTAATGGCTCTGAAGATTCCAAGGATATCAAATTCCTTGAAGAACAGATACTGCGGAAGCATGAACATCTGCGGCGGAACGACGATGGTGAAAATCGCCAGCGCAAACAGTATGTTTCTTCCGGGGAACTTAAGTCTTGCAAACGTATAGCCGGCCATTACAGCGCTTGCCGTCTGCAAAAGGCAGATGATTGCGGTAAATCCGAGCGTATAAGGAAGGGATTTGCCGTAATTCAGCATCAGTCCGCTGACATGCCAGTTTTCAATGGAGAATCTTGCAGGAATCCACATTGAAGACGGGAACGCCAAGTCGCGCGGATTGGTAAACGCCGTGGACAGGTTAATCAGTATCGGTGCAAGAATCAGGTAGGAAAGACATACGATCAGAAGGTAGCGGAATGCGCCGGTGACAAATGACTTAAGCCTCTTCTGAAGGGAGGGTTTCGCCATATGCTCGTACTTTCTCTTCTTAATCATAGTAGAACACCACCTTCCGAATCAGTCCGGCAGCTGCGCCGATTACGATAACATTGACCAGAATGTATACGCAGCTCATTGCAGCGCCCAGTCCGTAATGGGACTGTCTGAAGCTAATGGTATATACCAGATCCACGATCTCGCTTCTCATGAAAAGGTCGGCAAGCGTGTAAATCGTACAGGTAAGAATCATCGGGCTTACCATTACAACGGTTACCTTCCAGAAGGTTTCATAAGGCGTTGCACCTTCGATCTTGGCTACCTCGTACAGCGCCGGGGAAATTCCCTGAAGCGCCGCAAGGAAGATCAGAATCTGGATACCGCTCATAGAAGCGATCTCAAAGATGTCGTTCACCGCATCCAGCAGATACTGCACGAGCTCCTTGCCGATACCGATCGACATGACGAGGCGCGCAATGGATTCTGCGCCATACACGTTGTCGCCCTGACCCTCGCCCAGCATCTGACCGGACAGGTTGGTAACGCGCTCCATCATAAGGCCGGTAGCCATGATGATCGGGATGAAGAAGATCGCGCGTGCGACTGCGCGGCCGCGGAACTTGCCGTTCAACAGGATTGCGCACATCAGAGAGAAGATGATGATCAGAGGCGTAAACAGAACCGCCTCAAACAGCGTTTCAACTACGCTCGGCACAAACGTCGCATCGACAAGCAGCGCCTGATGGAAGTTGTCAAACTTGACAAATTCCTTTGAAACGCCGCCGGTGGCAACGATTCCTACATCGTTGAAGCTGTAGATGATCATTTCAATCATCGGAGTCAAGAACATAAGGAAAAAGCCAAGAATCCACGGCAGCAGGAAGATAATTCCCCACAGCGCCCTCTTTTTCGGGAAGCCCAGCCGGTAATACCAGCCTCTTCTGCGCTCTTTGGGCGCGCGCGTTTCCAACGCTCCATTACTCATGCTTCATCCCCCTCTCCGACATAGTATCCCAGCGCGGGAACCTTGATTCCGTCCGCAGTCTGGTCGGTATCCAGGTAGTTTACATACAGCGTTACGCCATTATCGTAGACAACCTTGCGAAGGGATACGGAGTAAATCTCATACTGTTCTACCTTGGCGTCCTTCACCTTCCGGTAGAATGCGTTGTATTCTTCGTACAGCGCACATGCCTCATCCATTACCTGAGAGTAATTGGAGGAGTAGTTCGACATGTAGTCGACGTCGGCGGTGTTGGCGAAGATCGACGGATCCTCCCACATGAAGGTGAAGCGCGGGCTGGACTTGCTTTCCAGCGCCCAGAGCAGCTGCTCCTGATAGCCCAGATAGCTGTATGCATTCCAGCTTTCACCGGAATAAGACATGCTGCCGTCGAGCACCCACTGAACAAACGGGATCGATGCATCGGTGATGGCGAAGCCGTTGTCGCCGCGGAGCAGGTTGGTTGCGCCGGAGGCGTACCTGAACGCATACAGAAGCGGCGTGTCCAGAATCAGTTCGTATTCGCCCGAGAGCGTTTCAAGCGCGTTCTCGAATACCGGCGTTGCATGAATGCGGCTCAGGTTTTCTTTTCTCTTATGGTCGCCCGTGAGGGTATTGCCAAGATCGAAAAGATTGAGACCCTTCACACCCAGATCTTCGAATTCATCCATTGCCTTCTCGGTGTACTCGGGAAGGTAGAACGGAGAAACGTAGTAGCCCTCATGCTCGGTTCTCGCGCGCTTTAACACGGGCTCGCCGAACACGTATGCCTGTGCGGGATCGCCGTCGTGCTTTCTCGCCGCATCGCTGAGCGGCTTAAAGGCGCGGTCGGTATACACTCTGCCGAAGTATACACCGGGATAGAGCATATCGCCGTTTTCATCGAGCTTCTCCATGAGCTCCCTGAGTTCCTTTTCAGAGCCGATATCCTTATCAAGCGTCAGGCGCGTGAGGGAGGAATTCTTGATTCCGCCGTCAAACAGACCCGTATAGATCATTTTGATATTCTTCACGTCGTGTGCGCGCGCCAGATCGTAAATGATATCTGCTTCCGAAATGGTGGTGGCCTGAACGGTCGACTGATAGGGAATTCCGAGGAAGAACTTGTTCTTGTTGGCGGCGCCCACAACTTCCATATAGAAAGCTGCGTCTTCGTCCGCTTCGTTGTTTACGAGCAGGCCGTTTCCAACGAGATACTCGCGATACGTCTTCGCCATATCGACGTAATCGCTGTCCTCTTCGATCAGCCACTTATATCTGAGCGTGATATTGCCCTGATATACATCGGTCGAATAACGGGGAGAGGTAACGCTCTCATTTCCTGCGAGCGCCACGTTCTCAATTTCCCTGATCAGGAAATCGGTGGAAACGCGGTTGAACTCGTCGCTGCGGCCGGAGATGTTGGCGTAAATCGAAGCAATCTCCTCGCCCTCTTCAATGATGGCGAGCATGGCGGAATCGGTGCGCTTGATGCCGTATACCGGAAGCGCAATGTCGTCGCGTTCGGATACATAATCGTCGCTGTTTACAAGCACATCGTTTCCGTATACGCGCATGGAGTATGCGGTAGAGGAAAGCTTGCCGTTATTCAGGTTGATCAGCGCACCGGAACCATCGGGCACGAAGATGAAACCTTCCTGTGTATTGTCGGCGGACAGGAAATACGGCAGCGCACTGATGGATACCAATTCGTTATCGGGCGTATTGGCAATCTCAGCGCAGGGGATTGTGAAGAGGAGATCGTCGCCGTCCAGCTGATAGCGAACGGTAACCTTGACTTCCGGAGAATACTCTCTTACATATCCCACAGTCGCGTTGTCCTCTTCCATGTGCTCCTGGGTGTAGATACCGCTTGAGAAGATGACATTGTACAACTTCTTGATCTGAAGCGCGCTCAGGGAATCATCCTTTACGCGGATCATGTACTCTTGATCCAGACCTTCCATCTTTACGGCGCGGTAATTATCCCTGAATTCCTTCGCTTCGGTCGTCGACCAGCCCGCGCCATCTGCCAGCGCCTGATAGCGGTCTACGCGAATGCCCTTGGGCAGGTCGTCGATGATGTATGCGTCGTCGCCGATGGTGTAATCGATTTCAACGCCGTTATCAATCTTGCGCCACTCAAAGCCCTCGGTCTGAACGGAATAGGTGTAGCTGTCCATGTTGGTGGTGGTGGCGTTCTGGGCGTTTACGATAAACGTTACCTGAAGCGCCGCCTTCTGAAGGCTCTTGATCGTTCTGTTGCCCGATTGTCCGTTCATTACGCTGGTATCCCACGTTTTGCCCGTGGCGAGATCAACCCAACGCAGCTGAAGCGTTTCTTCGTCCATCAGAAGCGCCTTGGAGCCGTTTTCGGCAATCAATGTGAATCCTTCATCCTCAACACGCATTTCGTATGCGCATGCGCTGATGGCGTTCATCAGCACAATCGCCAGGAGGATGACCGAAATCATTCTGCGCATGTTGCGCCTCCTTTCCGAATCTGCGTTCTTTAGAAGTATTTCAGCATCAGTTCCTTGCTGACAACGGTTACGAAATCCCATACGTCGGCGACCAGCGCGAATACCAGCATCAGTATGAATACCAGTATCATCATTGCAGCGACCGTGAGAAGCAGCGCCGCAATGCACTGACCCAGACCGTACTCATGAATAACAGTAAGGCCGATGAAGCCGTACACAGCCAGCAGCACTGCGCCGATCGTCTGAAGCGCGTAGACGAAGGTCATTTCGTCCAGAATTAGTACGTTGCTCAGGAAAAGCGCCACAAGCTGCAGAATGCACATCGGGAACATGGCGTACATCGTCACCTGGAAGATTTCGCCAAGCTTGCCCTTGCCGTTCATCAGCGTCGTCACGCACCAGTTGCCAACTACGAAGAGAACAACCGGGAAAAGTACGGTCAGTATGAGGTAGAGACTGTTCACCTGATAGATGTCCTCATAATTGATGAGGAATCCCTTGTAAACAAAGTTCATGATGCTGATTAGAGCTTCCAGGATCAGTACGAAAAAGGCGAAAGCATAGCTTCCCTTCTTCTCGAATTTCAGCTGATCAAAGCTCTTGAAGGGGCGCATCAGGATCTTTGTCGGAAAAAACCAGAAATTCCCGTACAGCCATTTCGCCGCATGCTTTACGCGTTCCGTTACCTGCGTCATATCCTTGCACGATCCTTTCTCTTGTTTTTTACGATCTTCTTAACGACCTTATATACGATCCTGAGTGCAATCAGCCCCAGAAGCACGCAGATACCGGGCACGAAGTATTCGCGCAGGGTTGCAGTGCGCACCTTTTCATAGGCTTTATCGTAGTACTTTCGATCGTCGCCCATCTTAAGATATTCCATCGCTTCCTCTTCCTCGCCCGAGCGGAGCAGCATTCTGCCTACGCCGGAGTATGCGAGCGTGAGGTTGTGATTGTACGTGAGCGCTTCCTCCCAGTACTTCGCGGCCACATCGTACTCGTAGAGATACTGATGCTTTACGGCGTTCATCAGAACCTTACCGTACTGCGTAGGCGCAAACACTTCGATGGACTGCGCAAGCGCATCCAGAACCACGATGTACTCGCCCACAAAGCTTACATCCACAGGATTGCGGAAGTAGCCTTCGCGGTCGCCCGGGCCGCCGAAAATGAAGAGCAGGCTGTGATCTTCGTTATAGCAGAACACGCGGGAACGGGTGGAATCCAGGCACACATATGCGCCGAAATCGTTTACATCAACAGCGATGAACTGGCTTTTTCCGGTGGGAATACCAAAGCCCGATTCGTTCGTCCACAGATCTCCTTGCGGATAGGGCTTTTCGGCGTCCACCTTGATGATGTTCTGGCCCTTCGCGTTCAGGCGCTTGACCGTCATCTCATCATCCGCCATGAGAGTGGCGAACAGGAAGCCGTCCTGGTCGATGCAAAGGTTGGTAAAGTCGCTCGGGAGCCACAGAGACTGTCTTGCGCGCTGCTCCTTCGTTGCGAACATGCGCCAGAACAGCTGCCAGGGCGTGAAGGTAACTTCGTTTACACCAAAGAAGCGGGTGAAGGTACCGTCCGCATTCAGCTCCAGAATGCCCTCGTACATTCCCTTCGAAATTACGTAGAGGCGTCCGGCCGCGTCTACGACCATCTTGGTCGGGCGGTATTTCACGTTGTCATAACCGATGATTTCGGGACGGCCCATTACGCGCTTAAGCGAGTAATCGGGATTGAAGTTGAGGATCTGAGATTTTTCGCTTTGCGTAATGTAGATTTCCTTTTCAGGCGTTACAGTGATGCCGCTGCATCCGTCAAGAGCAACCTCGTTTCCTTCCGCGTCCTTGTAGCCGGTCAGGACCTTCCGAAGGGAAAGATCCATTTCGAGCACCAGAAGGCGCTTTGCACAGAGAATATAAACCGCATCGTCATCCACGTAGATATCCACCAGGTTGTCCAGCGAATCAATCTCGGGATAATCCCTTGCCGTGAGCGAATACTTCAGCGTATATGCAGGCGGCGCAGGAATGATCTCCTCATACGGCGTGTACAGGTAATTGCTGCTTCCGTTTCGTCCGTCCGCCAATGCGCAGGAGAACAGCGTCATCAGCGCCAGGAGCAGGCAAATCAATCGCTTCGTCAAGATTCACCCTCCTCACTCTTTAATACCGGAGGTCGCCATGGTCTCCAGTACGTTGGACTGTGAAATCACAAACAGGATTACAGGCACGATGAACATGAGCAGCGAGGTCGCGGCAACAACGCCCGTTCTCGCAACGCCGGAGCCGGTCAGCTGAGAAAGCATGGCGGGCAGGGGCTTGATGTTCTCCGTGTAGATGAAGTTCGCACCGGTCGCTCCCCAAAGGGACTGGAACGACACAATGAACAGCGTAATCCATGCGGGCTTAACCGCCGGCATGATGATCCTCCACAGCATGGTAAAGTAGTTCGCTCCATCGATGGAGGCCGCGTCAATCAAGGCAGTGGGAACCTGCTCCATGAAGTTCTTCATCAGGAACAGACCCAGAGACATCGAAAGCGCGGGCAGAATCACGGACCAGTAGCTGTCTACCAGGCCCAGATAGCTCATGATCACATAGTTCGGAACCGCGGTAACCGCGCTGGAGAACATAAGCGACATGACAACCATTTCACTCATCAGCTTGCTGCCGGGGAACTTGAACTTCGAAAGCGGGAATGCCGCCATGGAAGCCAGAACGATGTGCCCGATAGCGCCGAAGATAACGATAAAGAGCGTATTGAAGATGTACCTTGAGAACGGCACCAGCGAATCGGCGAGGAGTTCATTCAGGTCATGGAAGTTGTCCAGCGTAGGCTGAATAACAAACAGCTTCGGCGGGAAAATGAACAGCTCGTTGATGGGCTTGAATGCATTTGAGATCATGAATACAACCGGGAAGAGCATAACCAGAGACAGTGCAAACAGGCACGCCAGAAGCACGATGCTTCCGCTTAAGGAGCGGTTGGAGCGGCTGTTGGTCATCATTCTTGCAAACTTGGAATGATAAATCTTTTTCTGTCCCTTGAGCGCCTGCTTCTGAAGGCGCTGCATCTTTTTCTGATTCTTCGTGAGCTTCTGCTTTTTCATTTACGTGCCCACCTTTTCTAACATACGCTGTACCGCCTTGTTGATGAAGAGCATCATGAAGAACAGCAAAACGGCTATTGAACAGGCATAGCCCATTTCCAGACGTATGATTCCGTAATCGTTCAAATGGTTGATGATGGTATGCGTCGCGTAGTTCGTGGACGGGAAGCCGTTCAGGGCTACCGTTACATCCGCTACCGCCAAAGCGTTCGTAACCGCCATGACCGCGCCGAAGAGCAGCTGCGGAATCATGTTGGGAAGCGTGATGTACCAAAGCTCCTGCCAGCGGTTCTTAACGCCGTCGACTTCGGCCGCTTCGTACTGCGCGCGGTCAACGCCCTGAAGACCTGCGATGAAGGACAGGAAGCCTACGCCAAGGCTCATCCAGATGGATACGAGTATGACGATCAGCATCATGTACTTTTCATCTCTCAGCCACAAAATGGGCTCGGTGATGATGCCCAGATTCAGAAGGCGGGAGTTGACGAAGCCGTACGCGTCGCCGGAAAACAGCTGAGTAAAGATTACGTAGGCGTTTCCGGAGATGGAAGGCGCGTAGAAGATAACCGTAAGAACCGTGCGCAGTTTCGGCGGAAGCTCGCACAGAAGCCATGCCATCAGGAAGGAGAACAGATAGCCGAAGGGGCCGATGATGACGGCGAGGAGCAGCGTGTTCTTTACGGACTTCAGGAAGATCGGGTCGTCCAGGAACAGACGAATGTAGTTCTCAAAGCCGATCAACTCCGGCGGCTGCAGTACGTTGAACTGCGTAAAGCTGAAGAAGATCGAAACTACTACCGGGATGATGGTGAACGCGGTAAAGCAGAGCATGTAGGGAAGGAGCATAACGTACAAAAGACGATAGCGCTTCGCCTGCTTAAGGCCATATTCGAACTTCGAAATATAGTGTTCCGGTTTTGCCTTCTTTGCCATTTTCGCCTCTCCCTCCTCTACTCTTTAATTTCGTCCAGTCCGAATTCCTTGCGCTTGGCGTCGATTTCTTCGTTGATCAGTTCGACGCTTTCGTACAGGGTATCGGCTGCGTTCTCGTAATTGGTGATAACGGTCACGAACGCGTTGTTCAGGTAGCGTCCGGTGATGTATCCGCCGGGGATCTGCGGAATTCCGCGAAGGGTGGTAAGCGCGTCGTTCAAAACCTGCTTGGTTTCAAGCGGCCATTCAACCGTCTCGAATGAATCGAGGTTGGCAACCAGGTATCTGCCGGCCTGACCGAGAACCGCTTCCATTTCAAGCGCGTAGCGGGTCTGGGTGTCGCCGCTGGTCCACCACTTGATGAACTCCCAGCTTTCTTCCTTCGTATCGTTGAGTTCAACCGCGTTCTTGATGATCATCGCGCCGCCGGTCACGCAGGGCGTGGAACGAACGACGGAGCCGTCTGCCGCGCGGGAACCCGGCACCTGTGCGATGCCCCATACGCCGCGAATTTCAGGCGCGGATACGGCAAGGCGGGTATAGGTGGAAAGGTCGACTACGCCGATGGGAACTTCGCCCAGGCGGAAGCGCGTGACAAAGTCAATATCGCGCGGGAAGCCGTGCTGCGTGTAGAACTGCGTCCACCACTTAAATGCGGTATTTGCCGCTTCTTCGTTGAGCAGGCATTCGGTTCCGTCTTCCGAGTACAGGTTGCCTCCGGTCTGATAGAGCCTGGAGAGGAATACGGTGTTGATCGGAACGGAGGAACCCATCGAGAGGCTTGCGCCCATGGTGGCGGGCGGGTTGGTGTCGAGGTAGAGCTCCATGTTGTATCTCTGAAGCTCGGGAATCATCGCGACCAGATCCTCCCAGGTCTCGGGAACCTTCAGATTGAGTTCGTTCAGAATGTCCGTTCTGTAGAACAGTACCGGGAAGCTCATCTGATCGGGAAGCGCGTAGCAGCCGCCTTCATAATAGAACGACTCCATTGCCGCCGGCAGGAAGTTCTTGATTACTTTTTCGTAATCGCTGAATTGCTTAAGATCGAGCGCCGCGCCGCGGAAGGCAAAGTTGACAGGCGCGGTGTTGCCGATCTGAATTGCAACGTCCGGACCGTTTCCGGTGAAGGTAGAGGGCAGAAGCACGTCCGCGTTGATCAGGCGCAGGTTGACCTTAATGCCCGTCTGGTCTTCGAAGCTCTCGTTGATCAGGCGGCGAATGACCTCGAACTGGTCGCGGCCGGTGGAGAGCCATACGTCGATCTCCTTGGCGGAGCTGTCGATGGCGCTGTCGCCTACGTTGTAATCGTTAAAGAAGCTTCCGAAGAACGCGCGGATCATGTGCCAGATGCGCTCAAAGAAATTGCCGTCGGGACGGATGTCGAGCTCTTCCTGACCAACCAGAAGAATGTAGTCAATCTTCATCGGCTGATCCTTGAAATCGAGCACGGCCTTACCCATGGCGGTAATGCACTCTTTGAATGCGGAGAGGCGCTTGGGCCACTGATCCTCAGATTCGATCAGTTCGTCCATCATGGAAAGAAGGCGGGTAAGCGCAGCCGTGCGCTCGCTGCCGGAGCCGGTCAGCGCGGTCAGGCGCTCGAGAATATCCTCTACATCGGCCTTTCTGTCCGTAATGCTCTGCTTAAGCTCGGGAACACGGGTAAACAGCTGGTAGCTCTGGTAGGTATCGGGCTGCGTACCGGTAATTGCAATTACCTGACGGTACAGGTTATTGAGGAGCGCGGTCTGCTCGTCAATATCCTTAAGAATCGCGCCGATTTCACCCAGGGTTACTTCGAGCGAAATTCTGTGCGTGCCCTTTTCCATGTAGAACCAGAATTCGACCGTTTCTTCCTTTTTATCGGTCGGATCCGTGCGGCTGCTCCTGAGCGGCTCCACCTGGAACTTGCCGCTGTGGTAGAATCTCAGGTCGGCCGCCTCTTTGAAGGGAACGGCGCCGTCGATGGTGAACTTTCTCGTCGCGTACAATCCGCGAAGATCGCTCTGCTTAAAGCGGAGGACGACGCGGTAGAGCCCGTCTTCCGGCGCTTCTACGTCCCAGGCGATCCATTCGCCCGGTTCGTTCCACGCGGTGTCTCCAATACAGTTCAGCACAATATTGGACGGATGATACGGTTCGCTCTTGGGCGACGTGCGGTCGTTTACAGGATAGAAGCTGGGGCCGGACTTCAGCGCCGCGTCCTCCGCCTGATATTTCACCGCTTCCATATCGGAATACTTCGCTCCTTTTTCAAGAAGAGAAGTAATATAATCTTCGTAGGTGGGGATCTCTTTGGGCGCGGAAAGAGTGATCGTGTCCAAAATCAGACCCTCGTTCAATGATTGAATGCGAAGCGTGTTTGCGCCCGCAGGAAGGAAAAAGCTGAAATCGCCGGCAATATAGCCCTGCGAATCACTCAGAGTGTAATCACGCCATTCGGGCGTCTGAACCTGAGAGGGGAAGGGCTGATTTCCCTTCGCCTGCTTGTAATTCCTGTTGGAATCGTTCCACATACGCGAAAACGTCAGCTCCGCCGCTTCTTCAAAGGGCAGCTGACCGTTGATGTATATGGCTCTTAAAATGTCTCCGCCGCTTCCTTCGCCGGGAAAATAGCGGAAGGTGATCGTGTAAAGCGCATCTTCCGGTACTTCAAAGGCATACTCCACATATCCCGTTTCTCCCGTCAGAAGCGTTCCGTCTTCCAAGACGGACGCATCCTTCATGTCGGAAGATGTGAACTCAGATGCCTGAATTACGATATCCCCCTTGGCGTACGGCGCTGAAGCATGCTGTATACTGTACGCTTCATAACCCTCTGCCAGCACGGGCGCCGCCGCCAATACCAGCAAAGCAATGATGAATACTATCCAGCGTTTCGCCATCTCGTCCCCCGTCTTTCGATTGAAATATTGTTATCCATAAAACATGCTACGCGAGACGCCTTTTACGGCGTCTCGCGGTATATTCAGGTGCGCGTAGGAATTAGTCGATATAGCCTGCATCGCGGAAGCTGGCTTCGATCTCAGGAACGGCCGCCTCGAAGGTGGAGCGTACGGAAGTTCCATCGTCAAAGGGCTTGCGGGTAAGACCATAGAGCGTTACCTCTCCGCCGTAGCTGTTGCCGAGGCCGGCATTCTGCAGGTTGGCGATGGGGTTGAACTTGGTGTGCATCTTTACCCAGGTGTGGAGCTCGGCAGACAGCTCGTCGGCGAACTGGCTTTCGGGCTCGAGTACGAAGTCTTCGCTCGCCATGGCAGCGATTTCGGCCTTCGCTTCCTCGGTCCAGAGCAGGTCGTAGATCAGGTTAACGAGAGCCTTCTCAACATACTCGGCTTCCATGCCGGGGTATGCAACTTCGATGCCCTCAAGAACTGCGCCGGTGAGGCCCAGATCGTAGTAGGTGCCGTAGTAGTTCTGGAGGCTGGTGTAGTCGCCTTCAACAGCCAGAGTGGTGCCGCTGCCCCACGGATAGGGTACGTAGCCCCAATCGAGACCGTTAGAGTTCAGGCCGCCCATCTGCCAGCCGGCACGGTGGGTCATGGCAACCTCAACGCCTACGTCGAAGGTGGCAGCCGGGGTTCCCCAGTAGTCGGGATCGCCGGAATCGGTTACGTTCGCGGGACGGCAGCAGCCGGCAGCGATCAGCTTCTCAAGAAGCTCGAAGGTCTCGATGTACTCGTCGCTGGTCAGGCCGATGGTGAAGTCGGAATGTACCGCCATCTGTCCGCCGTTGGCCGGAGGCGCGAAGATTCCCCAGTAGTTGGGATCGATGAAGAAGGCGTAGTGGCCTTCGGGGAGCTTGCTCTGAAGCTCTACCATGTAAGCGTAGAAGGATTCGTAATCCCACTTGCCCATGGCGAACATCTCGCCGGGATCATATTCCATGCCGGCGTCGAGGATCATCTGGCGGTTGAATACGAGGCCTTCCGGTCCCGGATAACCGGTGATGAAGCCGTAGCGGGCGTCGCCTACCATGCCGGCATCCTTGAACAGCTGGGGCATGTCGAGCTCGGCAAGACCGGCAGAGATGTCGGCCAGCGCGCCGTTGGCAGCCAGGTTCATCGCCCACATGGAGGACAGGTTGTTGGTTACGTGCCAGGCGGGAGTTCCGCCGGATACGGACATAATCCACTCAGCAGGCATATCATCCCACTCGGAAGTGGAGGTATAGAACTCGAATTCGCAGTTATAAGCTTCCTTGATTGCTTCGTAGCGGGGCAGCCACTCGGCCTTGTCAACGTCGGTAACATCCTCGGCATAGGGATTTACGTTATCCCACAGGCGGATGATTACAGTGTTGCCCTGCAGATCATAGCCGTTCTCATTGAGCGCGAACGCTGCGGGCGCCAGGGTCAGCAGCATGGCAACTGCCAGTACCAAGGTCAACAGTCTCTTCATAGTTCACGTTTCCTCCTTTAATTTGTTAACCTCTCAGACGAACCGGTTCACATGCCTTATCGGAATGTTATCTAAATTCGTAACTTCTCTGAGTAACTTTATTATATCAGCATACGCCTGTTTGTCAATAGGATTTTTCATAATTCATAAAATTCTTTCAAAAAATGAGGCACATCCTTCCCGTTTATATGACTTTTGTTCAGCATTGCAACTTTTTACGTCATAATTGTTCGAAAATCGCCCGGGCGGTAGTAAACATAATGTAATTTTATCTATTGACAATTGACGACATTTTAGTTATCATAAGAGTAACACGAAAAAGCCTCTGCCCCGCGCTTTTTACGCGTTAACCACCGCGCATGCGCAAAAGGCAGCGCCGCATTCGCTTGTTGGCCTGAAAATGTAAACATAATTAAGTGAACATGTGAATGGAAAGGAGCAATCTCATATGAAGCTTGGCGTATCCTCCTACAGTTTTTCCCCCTACATGCGCGCAACGGGCGCTAACTACTTTGACATCATGAAGCTCGCCAAGGAAATCGGCTTTGACGCCATCGAATTTATCGATCTTTCGACCGATGTTCAGAAGGCGGATTCCGTAGAAGCACTGGCGAAAGAAATCCGCGCCTACGCCGATTCTCTTTCCCTCCCCATCGCCGCATACACCATCGGCGCAGATTTCCTGAACCGCGAAAACGAAGTGGAGCGCGTAAAGAAGCAGCTCGACATCGCCGCCATTCTGGGCGCGAAAGTGCTTCGCCACGATGCATGCTGGAGCCTCAAAGAGGGAATGAGCTGGCGCGAAGCCGTGAAAATCATGGCTCCCATGATCCGCGAGGTCACCGAGTACGCCGCAACCCTCGGCATTAAGACCTGCACCGAAAACCACGGCTACATTCTTCAGGACGCAGAGCGCGTTGAAGAGCTGATCCTCACCGTAAACCATCCCAACTACGGCTGGCTGATCGACATGGGCAACTTCCTGTGCGCGGACGACAATCCCTTAAGAGCCGTTCCGATCGCTTCCAAATATGCCTTCCACGTACACGTAAAGGATTTCCTCGTAAAGCCCTCCACCTCCGACAATCCCGGCGACGGCTGGTTCACCTCCAGAAACGGCACCTTCCTTCGCGGAACGGTTGCAGGTCATGGCGCAGTGCCGGTCAGAATCTGCCTGGAGACGCTCAGGAACGCGGGTTACGAAGGCGTAGTTTCCTATGAATTTGAAGGCATGGAAGAAAACCTTTCCGCCCTTCGCGCCGCACATAAGTTCATCCGTCAGTTCGTCTGATAAACACGCAATTCAACGCTCGCATTTGCCAGCAGGAAAGGTGAAATATGGCCAACATCCGTATTCAGGAGCTTGCCGACATGATGGGCGTATCCCGGACAACCGTATGGAAGGCGCTGAACAACCGCCCCGGCGTGTCGGACGAGGTTAGAAAGCGCATATTCGACCGCGCCTGCGAAGCCGGCATCATCGACAGAGCCCAAGGAGAACCCCATAGTCCGCACCCGCACAGAAAATGCGTTTCCGTAGCAGTGGCGCGAATGGAATCGTCCGTATTCTGGATGAACATCATCCACAATATCGCAATCGAGCTCGCCAGGCACGATGTGGATCTGATGTATACCTGCCTTCCGAGCGCCGCTCATGACGATTACCGCATGCCGGCGGCCTTCGAAAACGTTTCCGGCGTCATTGTACTCAATGTGTACGACGAAAAGCTTCTTATGCAGCTTGCGCAGCTCAACATGCCCAAGGTATTTCTGGACACCGTTCCGGGCGTTCCCTTCCAAAGGCTGAACGGAGATCTTGTGCTGGTGGAAGGCTTAAGCGCAACGAGCGAAATCACAAGGCGGCTGCTTGAGACCAAGAGAACACGGCTGGGGTTTATCGGAGATCCGCACTATGCGCAGACAAATGCCGATCGGTATCAGGGGTTTCTCTGTGCGCATCAGGCGCTCGGCTTCAAGCCCGATCCCGCCCTTTCCCTCGTAAAACCCATCAATATGAACCGCTACCGCGAGGAAATCGGCGATTTTCTCGATCACATGAGCGAAATCCCGGACGGCTTCGTGTGCGCCAGCGACTTTGTGGCGCAGTGCGTTATGCATCATCTGAACGAAACCAAACGCCTGCTTCCGGAGAGGTTCGAGCTTACCGGCTTTGACAACAGCCAGGAATTCGAAAGCGTAGCAGGAAAAATCACCACCACCGATGTTCAGACGCATGCCATCGGGCGCAGACTTGCTCAGCGCATACTCTTCCTGATCGATTATCCGAATACGCCGAGCGAAGTAAGCTACATCATGTCAAGCGTCATGTTCCGAGGCTCCCTAAGTCTCGCGGCAAGATAATCCGCATAAAAAAGCGGGCTCCTTCCGGTTTGCAAATTCCAGCAAATCCGGAAGGAGCCCGCTTTTTTTGCTCAGCGCCTGTCCATATGAAGCACGACGAACGCCTTCGCATTCGCACTTTCATACTGAATCTCCATCATTATGCGCATCACCCTGTCCGGGTGCATGCTCGACCAGAGGCGGTTGAACTCCGTGCCGTTGAATTCACATATATCAAACACCGCCGTGTCCATCTGGTAATGATGTCCCTTTCCGTCGCCTGCACTTTCAAGCGCAAACGTCACATTTTCAAAGCCGTAGAAACGGTCGATCACCGCGCCTTCGCCATTTCGTACCGTTATAAGACAGCCTTGGTTATCCTCGATGGAAACGCTTTCGTACCGGCCCGCACCGAGTATGCGGTTGATTTCCTCCATATTCTCCTTGTTGCTCTCAGTAAATTCCAGTTTCATTTTGAACATATCTATCACCTCTTCAGTATAGTAAAAGCGGTCTTATTTCCTCTGACGGGAAGAATTATACCGCATACCGATTCTGAAAATTGAACGGCGCTTCCATAACACCCGTCAGTATATATGCTCTTTCCGTTTCAAAGATTTCTTTTACAATCAGCCCGTTTGTCTCCATCAGCGTTTTCATCCGCACAGGATCGTCCGGAAACACGCGCGTTTTCCACTTTCCCATATCGATCCATTCATCCCTGCCCTTGTCAAGCGACAAAACAAAAATTCCGCCGGGCATAAGCAGCGCCGCCGCTTTTTCAACCGCCCGCGCCTTGTCCTCAATATGCATAAACGTAAGCGTTGAATATATGCAGTCAAACCTTTCCGAAAACGAATGCGCAAGAAAATCGCCGCAGATCAGCTCGATATTTCCGATGTACTCAAGATTCTTCCGGGCACGGGCAACCGACTTTTCGGAAATATCAATTCCGGCAAGGCGTTCAAAATACTTCGCCGTCCGCGCGGCCATCCTGCCGGTTCCCACGCCGATTTCAAGCGCTCGTCCGCGCTTCGCGCCGGATACGAAACGGATAAACGCATCGCCGTCCCATCCGTCCATATATTCCCTGAGCGCGCCCTCATCCCAAAACGGATCGTTATCCAAATCGATCAGCCGGTCGTAATGACAAAGCGCAGAGAGAATCGGTTTGTCTTTCATTATCAATCGCCGTCCTAAATGCCGTAATTCGAAAAGGCCGCCGTTACGCGGAATGCGCCGACATAAGCATTTTATTTCAAAATACAAGCGCCCTCTCCGTCTGCTTCGCAGACAGGGACTGCCGCAAAAACAAAAAACGCAAAAAGGTTAACTTCGTCGGCCGACAAGAGGCTTGCCGGCCTTTTTTCACTCCGTCCGTCGGCTTTCAGGTGACCTCAGACAAAAGGCTTACGCGTAAGCGGCTGAAAAATTCGTGTTTGTCTGGTTTGCCGCAAGGCTCTGTCCGATCCCTTCTAACCCTTCGTCATTTCAGCTTCATGTCGAGCAATCGGCAAAATGCATTCAAAAACCTGAGATCATCCTCATTCGTCCGCTTTTTAGGGCCTTTCATATGGTGCTTGGACGCACTCATTCTCGCCTTCTTCGCAAGATGCCTTTCCATTAAAAGCCGGTCGATATTGTCTTCGTTATAAATCATGCCGCTTTGGTGGATCGCTTCAGCGTTTCTGCCAAGCGCCATCGCAGCAACGCCGTAATCCTGCGTAACCACGATATCCCCCGCTTTGCATAGGTTGATCAGTGCAAAATCCACCGCGTCCGCGCCCGCGCCGATGACACGCACATCGCTGTAATCGGAAAAGAGCACGTGATTCGTATCGCAAAGAAGCGTAACCGGAACGCCTCTTTCCTCCGCCGCCTTCTCGATAATCCCGACAACCGGACATGCATCCGCATCCACCAGAATTTTAAACATACCCTCTTTCATCTATTCCCCGCCGCCGAACGCATTGAAATACGCCCTTTCGCCAAACGCCTTTTTCTTAGGACCTTTTACTTCCTCATCGGGAACGCCCACCGGCAGCATGCAAACCAGCTCGTATTCCTCCGGCACATTCAGTATCTGCGCCATTTTATATCCGATTCTGTCCGTATCCGTCAGATGTCCCTCGTACCAGCAGCTTTGATAGCCGAGAGCGGTGATGGCGATGAGCATATTTTCAATCGCAGCCGAATAATCCTGCACATAAAAGCTGCGGTCGCGATAAGCGATGATCTTTCGCGTGAGCACGCAGATCGCGGCGGGCGCGGTATCGGCAATCGGCGGATCGATCACGCCGCGAAGCTTATTCAGAACCTCGAGATCGTCGACGGCAATCAGGCTCGTCGTCTGCTTGTTGCAGCCGGACGGCGCGGAAAGACCCGCCTGCATGATGGCAATCAGATCGTCCCTGGGAACGGGCGTATTTTTGAATTTTCCCCGATAGCTGTGACGGTTTTCAATCGCATTCAGAGCCTTCATACTTATCCCCCAGTCATTTCAGATCGTTTTCAGCCCATTTTCTGCACATTTCGATCCTTGCGCCCGGCGGCGTGTCGCCGTGCTGAGGATCGTTTGCGTATTGAATGAGAAGCGGGCACGGAAAATCCGCGCATTCTCCGCAGTGAACAAGCCCTTTTTCTTCGCAGCATACCGCTATCGGGCATTCCCCGTGAAACGGATTTCCGTGCGTGTTTATGCAGCCTTTGCAGCTGAATTGCTCTTGATACTCACACTCGGCGCAAATGAGTCCGCACCTTGTCTCTATCATCCGTATCCCTCCGCATATACTTGCTGCAATTATTATATCACGCATAACCGAAATGTACAATGAAACAAAAAGCCGGAGCCGCCGATTCTTCATCCTGCCGCTCCGGTTGTTGTCACTTTGTATTCTTTTCATTCATCAGCTGATTGCCCACCAAATTGAATTTTCCGCTCCTTAAAAAGCCCTGAAGCTGGCGCTTATGATGGCACAGTTTTTCCTGACACATGGCGCAGGATAAAGCGCGGTTGCACTTATCCACAAAACGTTCGGGGTATCTTCTGTACGTATACTCCCACTTGATCAGCAGCACCACCGCCACGCCCAGAAGCGACCAGGCGAATATGTTCGGAATGTACGCCAGCGGCGTAAACATCATGGCGTAATCCCAGTTGTATATGCGGCAGGTTCCGCAGCACTTGTTCTTCATAAACCAGGTTTGAAACGGGCAGAAAAACAATATGCACACCACATCGCACACCGAATACGCAAGCGAAATCAAAAGCAGAATTCCGCCGTCGATGAGGCCGGTATAATACAATACGCCGATTACGGCGTTCAGGGCGATCCACGCGGCGGCGACGGAAAACGTAACCAGCCACGGCTGCGCGGTCGGCTTCTGCGGGCGGTTTTCAATCTCAATATAGTTTTTTGAAAACTGCTTCTGGCAGCCCATGCTCTCGAGCCTGGACGGGAAAAAGCGCATGAACATTTCGGCGATAAACACCAGCCAGATTATACACAAAAGCACCTTATTGCTTTCAAAGCCGCCGAAGTATTGTCCGGTTTTATTCAGGCGATTGTATATATACACAGAAAGCGCCGCCGCCAGAAGCAGAGAGCGAAAAATGAGTTTTACATAATGAAGCGTCACAGTTTTGGAAAACGTCTTCTTCATGAACGAAAATCCCCTTCAGGCTTTCATAACACCGCGCACGATAATTTTTCGCAGCTTTTCTTACAGCATACATCACAATTTTGCCATTCGGATGATTTTCGTATGATTTTTGAAGGAATTTCCGGAAAACACGATTGGGATTGCCCGTCAGCGGATGAAATTGGTGTATATCGATCTCTCCCGTTCAGGAAGTCCGAATTCTTTTTTGCCAAGCGCGATGCTCTTGATTAAAAACGCCATGTTTCTTGCAAGCGTGCGCATGCCCTGAAGCCCCTCCGCATCCTGCTCGGCTTCGCCGGGCGCGCCGCCGTGCACGCTGTTCCAATACTGCCCGGATGCGATGGGCATGCCGGAAATACCGAAGAATTTGTTGAGCTCATCATAAGTGGAAGAAAGTCCGCCGCGCCTTGCGACGGCGACGCTTGCGCCGACCTTCATGGTCTTGTCAAAATCGGAGGAATAGAAGAGCCTTTGCAGAAAGGACGATATGGTTCCGTTCGCCATGGCGTAGTAAACGGGAGACGCGACCACAAGCCCGTCCGCCTCTTCGAATTTCTTCGCCGCTTCGTTTACAATATCGTCAAAGGCGCACTTGCCATGCTTTGAACAATATCCGCAGCTCACGCAGCCGCGAATATCCATGGAGCCTATGGAAAGCGTTTCGCATTCGATCCCTTCCGACCGAAACACCTTCTCCATCTGAGTAAGCGATAACGACGTATTTCCGTTCTTTCGGGGACTTGCGTTTATGATCAGCACCTTCATATTTCAGCCTCCATATGCGTTGTAATTGATATAAGCATATCACCCGCTTGTTACCGCCGTTTTATCGCAGCAGCGAAAATCAAAGAATTAAAGAAAAAAGACCGATACAGAAGCTTTCATTTCCGCATCCGTATTGATAACGCATACTAAATCGCACGAACGGCAGCGAGCGGTTTTGCTATGCCTGCCTCGGAAACGGTTTGTGCAAGCCCGGAACGCTTGGACATCTCATATATCGTCCAGCCGCGTTCATCCATGTGTTCTTTATTTCGTTTTTTTCGTGTCCATCGGATTTTCCTCCTGCCGCATGCTCCCGATGATATTTTAGTAAACATTTGATTGGTAAAAAAGAAATCATGCGGGTAAAAAACACTAATCAAATGTGTAGTAATGTAAAATACATATGATATGCACAAAATTATTATGCGGTAGGTGATCAAGATGTAAACAGCCATTCCAGCAGCTAAATAATATGTTCAGGCGCTTTCTGTAGAATAGAACGGCATCAACTATTTACAGGAGGCAACAAGATGAAAAACAACGCATACGGGTATGTGCGCGTATCCACCAGGGAGCAGAATGAGGCGCGACAGGTGATCGCCATGCATGAGTTTGGCATTGATGAACTGAACATGTTCATCGAGAAGCAGTCCGGAAAGGACTTCAACCGTCCGCAGTACAAGCGACTTCTCCGCAAGCTGAAAGCCGGCGACACTCTTGTGATCAAGAGCATCGATCGGCTCGGAAGAAACTATGATGAAATTATAGAGCAATGGCGGATCATCACCAAGGAGAAGCAAGCAGCTATCGTGTTACTGGACATGCCGTTACTGGACACTCGGCAGGGACGCGATCTGACCGGAACTCTGATTGCCGACATCGTATTGCAGCTGCTGTCTTATGTGGCGCAAACGGAACGCGAATTCATAAAGAGGCGGCAGGCAGAAGGAATTGCCGCGGCAAAGGCCAAGGGCGTGCACTTCGGCGTCAAGCCTAAGGAAAAGCCTCCGGGATTCGAAGCCTATTGCGGACAATGGCTGCGTGGGGGATATTTCCGCACGCGCAGCGGCGAAAGCATTGGGTGTGACGCATCCCACCTTTCTGAAATGGGCGAAATTTGAAAGTTGTAAAAGATAATTGTAAAAGAATTTTAAAACTTTATTTGGTTTCTATCGTAGGAATCATTTATCAATTCCAAAGATTCGCACAAATAGCGTTTAAGTCTACAAAAGCGCCTGATCCACCGTACATAATCTAACATTGTCTATCCACAACGTCCCGGCAGACATCCTTCAAATTCAAAGCCAATAGATCCACGGCGCTGTTTTAGGCCATTCCGGTCTGCGGTGCCCACAAAAGTATCATGCTCATCAAAAAAGCCATTGCATGCAAATTTCCGAAGACTTAGGGCATTGAAAAAGGCGTCTTCACAATAGAATGAATAGCCGATCAAAATAACAGCATCGGGAGGGAAAGCGCTTGACCTTAGATCAATTGGAAATAAATGACGACGCCAGAATTCAAAGCATACATACGAAAAATACCGCCCTTCGCCGGCGCATAATGGATATGGGGCTGATTCCGGGCGCACGCGTTACCATGATCAAAACCGCGCCCTTGGGCGATCCGCTTGAAATTCATGTAAGCGGGTCCGAACTCGCCGTCCGCAAACATGATGCAGAAAAAATACAGATTGAAAAAACAGATGCGATAGAAAGCAACCAAAAACCGCCCGAAAAGGCGGGAAAAAGCATTCATATCGCGCTGATCGGAAACCCGAACTGCGGAAAAACCACGCTGTTCAACCGCATGACAAACAAGCGGATGAAAACGGGAAATTTTCCGGGCGTAACGGTTGAACGAAAGGACGCGCCCATGCGCATGCATCCGGAGGCAGTGCTTACGGATTTGCCCGGAATATATTCGCTCTCCGCTTATTCTCCGGAGGAAATCGTAACGGAGCGCTATCTGCTCTGTGAAAAACCCGACTGCATCATTAACATCGTAGACGCAGCCGCCCTTCCGCGGGGACTGAATCTGACCATGCAGCTTCTGTCTCTTTCCATTCCCACAGTCATCGCCGTCAACATGATGGATGAACTGAAAAAAAGCGGCGGCAAAATTGATTGCAAGGCTTTGGAAACGCATTTGTCCGCCGCCGTCATTCCGATATCCGCATTAACGGGCGAAGGCGTAAAAGAACTTGAAGCGCGTGCGCTTCACGAAATCAGCCAATCCGGCTTTATAAGAAAAAGCATATGGGCGGATTTCAAAAAACCGGAAGCGGATCAATGCCTGAAAACGGTATCGGACATATTTTCCCGCGCCGCCAATAATGCACATCTTCCGTCTGCGTTCTTGGCAGAAAGATATTTGGAAAGCGGCGAAAAGGCCATACATGATCTCACTCTTTCGGAAGGCGAGCGGAAGCTTGCAGAAAACGCCGTTCAAGCGCTCGAAAGCAAGCTGGGAAAGCCCGCATCCGACATACTTTCCGAAATGCGAAGCCTTCTTATACAAAGAATACTGACAAACACCGTATTCTATCCACCGGACAGCCTCAATCAATCGCGCAGCAAAAGAATTGACCGCATATTGACCGGAAAATACACGGGTATTCCCATATTTTCTGCGATCATGCTCGTAATCTTTTTTATCGCCTTCGGTCCCCTGGGAAGCCGTCTGTCGGATTCATTCTCTCACTGTCTGTTTATTGCGTCGCGCGCCGCCGATCATCTGCTTACAGCCCTCGGCGTACATAATGAGCTTCGCCTTCTGATCGTAAACGGCGCTGTTTCCGGTGCGTTCAGCGTACTCGGATTCCTGCCGGTCATACTGCTTTTGTTTTTCTTTTTGTCGCTTATGGAGGACAGCGGCTACATGGCCCGCATCGCGTTTATCATGGACAAGCCCATGCGCAAAATCGGCTTGTCCGGAAAAAGCATCGTTCCCCTGCTCATGGGCTTCGGCTGCACGGTTCCCGCCGTTCTATCTTCAAGAACAATATCCGATAAGCGCGAACGGATACTCACCGTGCTCTTCACGCCCTTTATGAGCTGCTCCGCAAAGCTGCCGATATACTCGCTTTTTGCATCCGCATTTTTCCCAAAGGGCAGCGTTTTCGTAATCATCGGCCTGTATCTGTTTTCTGTCATTCTCGGAATTTCCGTCATAATGCTTTCCGGATGCGTGTTTCAAAACCGTTCGCCGTCGCCGTTTCTGATGGAGCTTCCGTTCTACCGAATGCCGTCTATGGAAAATGTACTCAAAGACTGTTTTCATAGGCTCAAGGATTTTTTCGCACGAACCTTCACCATCATATTCCTGACCTCGCTGATCGTCTGGACGCTCATGCGGTTTGACTTGCGCCTTCACATAGCAGACAATCCCGAAACAAGCCTGCTTGCGCATATCGGCCTCATTTTATCCCCCATATTCCGACCCCTCGGCCTCGACAGATGGCAAATCTGTGCCGCCGTCATCACAGGCTTTTCAGCAAAAGAAAACGTAGTGAGCACGCTTTCCGTGCTCGCATCTTCTTCGGGCGCATCCCCCGATCAGCTGTTCACACCCTCCTCCGCCCTCATCTTCCTCGTATTCTGCCTCCTCTACACTCCCTGCGCCGCCGCAATCTCGGCCGTCCGCCGCGAGCTCGGCGGAAGATGGGCGCTGTTTACGGCGTTTTTTCAGACGGGCCTTGCATGGTTTATATGCCTCGCACTGTCGTTTGTTCTTAAAATGGCGGGAGGAATGGGATAACGATGACATGTTCGACGCCCAAAGAAATCTACGCTTAAACCATTGCTTGCGTATGATAAACCAAGCAAGAACGAATTCCTCAGCCGCTCAGGCGTATGCTCCCTCCCGTAGATCGGCTGAAAGCCAACTGGCGACAGCGATTTATAAAATCGCCGAGCGTACCCGGCGGCGCTTTGCGCTGACGGGCGGAATTGAGGTCGGCTGAAGGCCGACTAGCGAGAGCGATTTATAAAATCGCCGAGCGTACCCGGCGGCGCTTTGCGCTGACGGGCGTAACAAAAAAGGGCGCAAAGAGGCTTGTAAATCAACGGATTCTTCTTTTGCGCAGCTTTTCGTTTTTGAAGCCGCCCGAAATATGGCCTGTATATTTTTCTAAGATCAAAAAAACGAGCCATATTACGAAAATTACGCACCCCGAAACAAAACCGCCGCAGATTACTGCAGCGGTTCCTATCCCTATTTATTTCTTCGTAAGCTCCTTAAGCGCTTCAAGCAGTTCTGCCTTCGGCTGAATGATCAGCGCGCGCATTTCTCCGTCTCTTTTGTATACAATCGCGTTCTCTTCGATTTTTTCCTGCTTTCTTACGGCCTTCTGCTTTGCTTCGATCCGGTATTTCTCCTTTGCCGTTTCCAACGGTCCGATGAACACAATTTCGCGAAGCAGAATCTGTTGCATGAACCTCGGCTTTCTGGAAAACACGCGCTCTACAATCAGCTTTACGCCGTCCAGCGTATAAACATAGGATATCACATATCTGTGAAATACGTAAGCCGCAACGATACCGCCCACCAGCCAGAAGCCCGTAGACGTAATCAGAGGGGCAACGCCGAGCGAAGACAGATATCTGAAGAAAAACGAAGCAGCCAGAAGAATAATCAGCGATACGACGATCACGGCAAGCCCCAATACAGAAGAAAGCCCTTCTTTTCCGATCTGCTGCTTTACGGCTTTCACGGCTCGGTCACCGCCTCCTGCGTTTCATCGATTGCCTCCTCGGCATTCTCCTGAACGGGTATGGGCTCGGAGGGCTTGAAGTATTCAAACATCTCCGAGAGTACATGGAAGGATGTAGACGCATTTTCACTCGTCACCATTATGCCGGCGTATTTTTCGCGCATATCATATGCGCCGCGCTCGGCAAGCCCGTACATGGAGGATATATCCACCGCATACGCGTGAACAGGCCTCGCAGGCGCGTCCTCGTCCTCTTCTTCCCCTTCTTCGCTGGGCTCCTCCCGCCAAAGCACCGCGTCCGGATACTTTGCATTGAACGCCGCGAATTCATCCAGCTCCTCCAGCGGCATCAAAAAGCCCTGATCGATCATGCTCTGCGTAAGCTTTTCATTCTGAATGAATATATCGTTGTCTCCGGCATAGATCTGAACAGAATATACCTGAGCGCCGTAATAATCGTTTTCGCTCGTTCCCTCGCCGGTATAGTTGATCGAAAGGAACTGAATCTCTTCAAGCGTTTCATCATACTCCTGTCCGATTTCGAGCAGGGGCTGAATATCCTCTTCCAGATTGGTAGTGTTTATATATGCGTCGACAAACTGGATCAAAACGGCATGCGCATTATCCGGGATATATCTCGTAACGGAAAATATCAGGCTGGCTACGCCGACGGCAACCAGAATACCAAAAAAATATATCTTTTTGGAATAAGAATAGTGGTCCTTCCATTTTTGCTTCGTAATTTTGGTATTTGGCATAAAATCACGCTCCGCTGTCATTTAAGTGCATACTATTATAGCAAATATACACGGAAATGACAAGCGGAGCGTTTAAACGAAAATATGTCACAAACGTGAAAACATTATCCCGCCGCGAGCGCTTTCCTAATCGCTGCCTGATGGAGGGAGCAAACGGAGTTCGTTCCATGCGTACGGCTGTTGGTAAAGTGAATGCAGTAGTGTCCGTCAAAATTATTATTTCGGATGCTTCCGTCGCCGTGAGGCATGCAGTTCATGGAAGCGGCATATTTCTGCCCGTCTACCGTCACCCAAATCGCCCTTCTGCGCCAGGTGCCGTAGTCGCTTCCGCAAGCCTTTTTCATAGCCGCAGTATCCTCGGCGGTAAAGGGCTGAACGTCGGCGTGATTGGTTCCGCCGCCTCTGTACACGCGCCAGGAAATACCCGTGGCGACATCCGTAACTATGGCTGTTTCGCCCCTTGCAAATTTGGAAGCGATGCCGCTTGTCCACCAGTCGGCAGCTTTGGATTTTCCGACAGCAGGCGTCTCGGTAGAGTACGCGTTTACCTTGCTCGTGCCAACATAGGATTTATGGATATAGCCGTATTTCGAGCCGCTCTGCACGCGGCACCAGGTATCATCGAGCACGGCTTTGCAGGTGAGCTTCTGATTTCGATCCACCGTCATAAGCACGCTTGAGGATGTGCTGGCGTCGGCATAGATCTTAATATCATCCTTCTGCGTATACACGGTTTTCGTCATCGTATTCAGATGATCCGCTTTCTTCGTATCCAGATAGCTCTTCTGAATATATCCGACCGCCGAGCCGTTTTTCACCCTGCACCACGTGTTGTCGATAATTTGGGTGCATACGAGCTTCATATTGGCGTTCACCGTAGCTATTACCTTTGCAGACGTTCTGGCGCTTTCGTATACCTTTAAATTGTCCTTCTGCGTGTATACGGTAACATCTAAGGACTCCTCCGCCTTCTTGGGAAGGGACGTATCCAGATATTTTTTCTGAATGAAACCTACGGCCGAGCCGTTTTTCACCCTGCACCAGGAATCCTTATATATAGCGGTCAATACGAGCTTCATGCCGCTTTTCACCGTACAGATTGCGCCAGTGGAGGTATCGGGGCCGTAATATACTTTTATATTGTCGCTCTGCGTATACACGGTCTTGTCCATATTATTCGGATTGGTTGATGTAAGATAGGAATAATCGCAGAAGCCCGTAACCTTTCCGCATGTCACGCGCGCCCAGTTGCCGCTGGTGGCTTCCAGATTCACCTTTTCGCCGTAATAGCATACGTCAAGCTTCTTGCTCGAGGCATTATTGGAAGCAAAGATCGTCATATACGGCTTGCACACATACATGCTCTTTGTCGTACGCTTCAGATATCCCGACGGCATAAAGCCTACGTTTCCGTTGAGCTCTACCTTGCTCCAGCCGTCCTTCGATTCGATGATCGCCAGAGACTGATTTTTATTCAGCGTACCAAGCTTCTTGGACGAATAGTCGGGAGAAGCATACACCGAACTTCTCGACGTTACTACCGCCACCCATCTCACCGTAGCGGCGCAGGCAACGGAACCCAAATAAAAAGTAAGCAGCGCCAGGGACAGTGCAATCAATCTTTTCAATTTCATGACTTTCCGCCTTTCGCATATGTTCGTTTTACATTCATACATATTGCATTATAATACATTACTATTGCAAAATCAAGTCTTTATGTCGATTTGGATACAAAAAATTACGAAAGTGACTCCAAATTCCTATATATATCTCGCGTATATTATCGTTGTTTTATTCGCACATTAATTGCAATAAAATACGCCGCAGAAATCTGCGGCGCAATGATATGAGGCGATATGCTTATTCGCTTCTGAGCGCTTCCACGGGATCGCGCTTCGCTGCGAGGCGGGAAGGAATCAGACCGGAGATCAGGGTCAGTAAAATGCTTACGGCAACGAGAATTGCCGCGCCGTTTCCGGGAAGAATCGCCATGCCGGCAATCCCGGAGAAGTGTTCGATAACGGCATTGATCGGGAACACCAGCACCCAGCTTACGAATATGCCGAGACCGCCCGCAAGGAAGCCGATAATGGTGGTTTCGGCGTTGAATACGCGGGAGATATCGCGCTTGGATGCGCCCATGGCGCGCAGTATACCGATCTCCTTGGTGCGCTCGAGTACGGAGATATAGGTGATAACGCCGATCATGATGGAGGAAACCACCAGAGAAATCGCTACGAACGCAATCAATACATAGGTAATGGCGTTAATGATATTGGTAACGCCCGAAAGCATGATTCCGATGTAATCGGTATATCTGATAACGCTGCCTTCCTTGCCTGCCGCTTCCATTTCGGCGTTGTATGCGTCGATGTAACGCTCGATTTCTTCCTTGGCTTCAAAATCCTTGGGATAGATGATGATCGTAGAGGGCGCAGTTTCGTCCGATGCGCCAAGCAGATACAGATTATCTTCCAGCGTAGCGTCGGAAGCGGCGGGCATGTACTTCGCCATCATCATCTGAAGCTGTTCGGGCGACATCTGTGCGATCATCGCCTTCTGCTGCTCGGTCAGCGTGCTCATGTCAAACGCCGTCGGCGCGGCATCTGCGCCCTTAAACGGAAGACCGGTAAACACGTCGGTTTCCGTGTCGGCCAGCTGCGCCTTCATGATTTCGCTGTCGTTCACGCCTTCAATAACGTATTTCGTGAGAGAAGAAAGATAGCCGATCGAACCGCCGTTCATACCGGACACCACGCTGTCCTCCGAAGGACGGATAATACCGACTACATCCAGCGTGAGCGCATTTTCAAGAATCGCGTTCAGCGCCTCCGCATCCGACCGTTGGTCAATCCATGCGTTCTGATTTTCGTCATAGCGGTAGTAATCGGTCGGCAGCACCAATTGGAACGTAAGATCCAAAAGCTGATCATAGGAATACTTAATCTTTTCAAGCGTGAAGCTTCCGCCGGAAACAATGCTCTTGAACATATCGTCCAGCTCTTCCTGCGGCTTAAGCCCAAGCGTGTACAGCGTAAGGTCGCTGATGGTATTATCGGAATTCACCACCAACACAACCTCATTTTTCTCCTCCGGCCATTTACCGGCAATTACGTCGTACTGCTGATTCAGAAGCTCCTGATTGTTCATAAGCTCCGTCCATACATTCATGCTTCTGCCGCCGAAGGTGGAGCTCATCTGGTTCATGGTGGACATCATCATATTGGTTTCTCCGCTCATAACGGTGCCCGTCATGCTTTCAAGAACGTTGCTGGGGTTTACCTGAAGCGGCACGCCGGCAAGATCCTTCGACCAGATATTCAGGTCCATATTGTATTTATAGGAAACGCCGCTTACAAGCGACCGGAAGTATTCGTCGTTGTCGATGCGCGCTTTAAAGCCCGGCAGATCGTTTTCCTCCACCTCGCTCAGCATCGCGGAGAAAAGATCGGTCATAATTTCACCGGAATAGATATAGCCCTCTTCCCGGTTTGCGTTCTCCGCCGCCTGACCCATCATGCTTTCGATCAGGCTGCTCGTATCCAGCGATTCGCCGGTAATCGTAATGGGATAGGATGACAGCGTCTCCTCCTCCACGCGGTTGATATACTCCTGAACACCGGTAGACATGGAAAGAATCAACGCAATTCCGATAATGCCGATGGAGCCCGCAAAGGAAACAAGGATGGTGCGCGTTTTCTTGGTGAGCAGGTTATTCAAGCTCAGCGCCAGCGCCGTAAAATAGGACATGCTGGGTTTTTTCTTGCTGACCGCTTCGTCCGCAATCTCCGTTTCTTCCTCCGCCGGAGCGCTGTCGCTCACCACACGGCCGTCCAGCAGACGGATGATGCGCGTAGAATATTCATTGGCCAAATCCGGATTGTGTGTAACCATGATGACCAGCTTATCCTTGGCGATCTCTTTCAGAATCTCCATGATCTGAACGCTCGTCTCGCTGTCAAGCGCACCCGTAGGTTCGTCCGCCAGAAGTATATCCGGATTGTTGATGAGCGCTCTTGCAATCGCTACACGCTGCATCTGGCCGCCGGACATCTGCGAAGGCTTCTTGTTCAGCTGATCGGAAAGCCCTACGCGATTGAGCACCTCAATCGCTCTCTGCCTGCGCTCTTTCTTGGAAACGCCGGTCAGCGTGAGCGACATTTCCACATTGGAAAGCACCGTCTGATGAGGAATCAGATTGTAGGTCTGAAAAACAAAGCCTACAGAGTGGTTTCTGTATGCATCCCAGTCGCGGTCTCTGTACTCCTTCGTAGACCTTCCTCGGATAGACATATCTCCGTCGTCATACCGATCAAGACCGCCGATGATATTAAGAAGCGTCGTCTTTCCGCAGCCCGACGGACCCAAGATCGAAACAAACTCATTTTTCCTGAAGGAAACAGACACACCCTTAAGCGCAGTCACCTTCTCTGCACCGGTATCGTAATGCTTATGGATATTACTTAAAGTCAGCATATAAAATCCCACCTTGCTTCGGATACCATTTATAATACTATACCATTGTCAACTCCACATCACGATAATTCGAATTTTTTTAGACGGAACCGTAACAAGCGTAAAACAAAGCACCCCCCCCGCCAAATTTCTCTTGTCATATCCCTGCGAAACGAGATTCGGAAAAGAGAATCAAAAACTGAGGCTATGATTTCAATTCACCCACCCCGTGCGGGGGTGGAACCAATCAGCACTAATGCTGGCAGAATACGCTTCGCATTTCAATCCTCCCACCCCATGCGGGGTGGGACCATAATATCTCTCTGCGCTCTTAATGTCTTCGTAATTTCAATCCACCCACCCCATGCGGGGTGGGACGTCATCGGTATTGCAACCGAGCGCCTTGGCCAATTTCAATCCACCCACCCCATGCGGGGTGGGACCTGTGTCCCATAGTTACACACAGACGTTGACAAATTTCAATCCACCCACCCCATGCGGGGTGGGACTCCGGGAATCATTCGTTTCCTCTCCCTTTAATAAATTTCAATCCACCCACCCCATGCGGGGTGGGACCACGAATCACACCCTTTCGATTTTGT
>JAFQKQ010000121.1 GCA_017396845.1 Clostridia bacterium | reverse complement strand
TTCCTCTGACTTCATCCATGATTCCCGCACCTCCATCTTCGACGCCAAGGCCGGCATCGCCCTCACCGACACCTTCGTAAAGGTAGTTTCCTGGTACGACAACGAGTGGGGCTACTCCAACAAGGTTGTTGAGCTCATCAAGTACATGGCTTCCGTAGACCATGCCGAATAAGCTTTAAAAGCCGTTTGAAAGCCGGGTTTTGAAGATTTTGAATCTTAAACTTCGGTAGATAAACAAAAATCCAAGTTCGTACTTGGATAAACAAGTTACCTCCGATTTTGCACATGTGCGTGTAAGATCGGAGGTATTTTGCTATGGTAGACAGCACAATGCTCATGGACCTCATGGACGCCTATCTCACCGAATGCGAGATCAGAAAGCTCGCTCCCAAGACCATCGAAGGCTACAAAAAGCTGCTTCGGGCTATGCTCCTCTGGCTTTCAGACAACGAACAGGTCGAACGCCTTTCCGACTTAACGCCCATGCATTACAAGCGCCATTGATGTGTGGAAGGCTGAAAATGTTGAACGTATTGTAATTAAGCCAAGCTGTACAGCGGATATTTTTCCGTCCGGCGCTTTGACCGCAAAGGCGCTGTACGCAGACATATGCTGACGGCAGCGGCGATTCTTGAAACGGATTGGTGGACGACTGCGCCGGACTATCACACGCTAATGAAGCTTACGCACATTCTATCCTATGGAAATGAGGCCGACATGCTTCAGATGTACAGGCGTATGTGCTTCAATGTCTTTGCCCACAACCGCGATGATCACGCGAAGAACTTCAGTTGGATTTATGATGCGCGTCAGAATGCATGGCATCCGTCTCCGGCTTACGATCTGACATGGAGCACAACCCATTTTGGTGAACACACGACAACCGTTGACGGAAACGGCAGAAATCCGGGGATGAATGAACTGGTTGCTGTCGGTAAAGTTGCCGGAATTTCGGTAAAAACGTGTAAGGCGGTTGCGGAGGAAATTTGGGAGAAGACAGCGATGCTTGAGAAAAAGTATCGGGATATGCGGTCATAAAAGTGGAGAAGCCTTATATAGAGCCCTCTCTCAGTGCAGAAGTTTCCATTCCTCTTATATCAAAGATAATACAAAGGTTAAGCATACGGCTAATTCTTGATGAAAAACTATAGTTTAAATGTTTAGAGCGTTTTTCGAAGCTGTACCGGAGAATAATATGTCTATAAAAGAAAAAAGAATATTTTCACAGAATGCTGACATATACAAAACTGCTTATCTGAATTGGAGAATGGATTCTTTTGATGATGAAAAAAACATGAGTGCAATGGCTTAAGCTTACTTTCCGGCAGCAAATATCTTAGTTGAATCTGTTCTCCGGAACAATCAAATGCATCAAGCAGATGCCCTCATTTTTCCGATAATACACGCAGTTAATCAAATGATGGAAATTTATGTGAAATCAGTTATCAAGCTTATTAGTCGTCTGAATAAGGATAAAACCGGAAGATCTAAGTCACATGACATAGATAAATTAGTCATTGAAATGAGAGGAAAGATTATAAAGCAGGAAGGAAAATGTGCAGACCGGAGGCATTTTATTGTCTGAGCCATAAAAAGACCGAAGCCTTATATCAAGGTATATCCCGATGTACCATTGTATTTTTTCATCTGTCTGCTTGATTTAATCGGTTCCGCCGCGCTTCCCGCTTCTTTTTCATTGCAAATCCCAGGATTATGGGGTATACTGGTAAAAAACGCGCTCAGGAGGAATTTTTATGAAGCTTACGCGCATTCTTTCGCTAATCCTGATTCTATTATCGCTTGCGTCCTTCGCCTTTTCCGAAGATGACTCCTTTAAGACTGCGAGCCAGTTTGATGTTCGCATGTCCGGCGTATTCTATCCCACGATGGAGGAAAAAACTTATTACTCCACCACGTGCGAAAAGGACAGAAAATGCATGGTGTATCTGCCTGCAAATTACACGACCGACAAAACCTATCCCGTTTTGTATCTGTTCCACGGCATCGGCGGCAACCATGCGGAGTGGAAGAGCGGAAAGCCCGAGGTGATTATCGGCAATCTCGTTCACGCAGGCGAAGCACCCGAAATGATCATCGTCACCCCCAACTGTAAGGCCATTCATGCAAACGCGGCGCCGGCCGGCGGCTCGTATTCCGCGGATGTGATCGCCGGCTTCGACAACTTTATAAACGAAATGACGGTCGACCTGATGCCGTTTATCGAGTCCGTTTATTCCGTTAAAAAGGGACGCGAAAACACCGCCGTCGCCGGTCTTTCTATGGGCGGACGCGTTGCGCTGCATCTGGGCATTTCCATGCCCGAAAAATTTGGCTATGTCGGCGCGTTTTCCCCCGCGCCGGGCGTAATCGGAAACGCCGTGGGCGAAGCGCTGTTTGCAGATAAGGATTTCAAGGGCAGCAAAGAATATCCGCAGCTGATTCTCATCAACACCGGTCTCACCGACAAAACTGTCGGCGAATGGCCGGAAATCTACTTTAATACCCTCACCGAAAACGGCACGGAAGCCCTTTTCTACAAATGCATCGGCAGCCACGATTTCTTCACGTGGAAAAACGGATTATACAATTTTGCCAAGCGCATCTTTGAATAATCGGCTTAGAATAGCGCAGCCGTCTATAAATCCGCAGCATAATCAAAGCCGCGCGGGCTGCCGTGCGGCTTTGGTTTTTTGGGGGATGAAACCTCGAATTATGCCCTTTTGCAATAATGCGCACAAGGATTATTCATCAAAACCTTTTATGCTCTTTTTCGCCGATTCTCCGTTCACGATCATTTTGCTTTCTCGGATTTTTGATCATCTCGGCTAATCCGGATCATACAGAAGACCGGAAAAACGCCCCGATCGGCACGGCAATGCATCGGATTACAGCAGCTGTCCACCCGATTTCACCCCTTGAAAAAATCAAATCACCGGCTCCTATAATATAGCCGGTCATACCGGTAAAGCGTATAATATCCGGAAAAGACGGCATCTCATCTCCGGAACACTACAGCAAAATGAACGCCGTTTTTCTTTCATATATAAAACACGCTTCTTCGTTCCGATCTATCAATCTCCCATCGCCGAAAACATTCTCCCAATCTAAATCCAAACGCATACCCAAACAGGCATACCCCTGTTTACGGCATACCATGCACTTTACAGCACGCAGCCCATTGCCAATCGGCTGCGTTTTTTATAGACGGCTTCAATTTACCCGCGAGGGGCATCTTTGTATTGATCGAGAATTTTACGGCAGTCCTCCGGACGAACGCCGCCCGAGCGCTACCATAAGTTGCGCGCCTTGCAAAAGAAGCAAACGCAGGTTGGTGGATTTTGAAACCAAAATATGATATTCTTTTGATACATCGCGATGCATCGAAAAAAGAATGAACGAGGGTATGAAACATGAGCTTTGGCAAAAATCTGCAATATCTGAGGCGGCTTAGCAGCGGCATGACACAGGAGAAGCTGGCCGAGCAGCTGAATGTAAGCCGTCAAACCATATCAAAATGGGAAATGGACAATGCACTGCCCGAGATGGACAAAGCCATCGAGCTTTGCAAAGTGTTCGGCTGCACGCTTGACAATCTGTTCCGCGAGGAACTGGATATCCGAGATTCGGAATACAGCAGCCTGAGAACGGAGACAGTACCGTCCTTCCGATATATCAAGTACGCGGTCATCAGCCGAGATCCCGAAAGCGACGCCATCGGCAAAATGCGCGCGGCGGCAAAATCATTGGGCATTAACAATCCGAAAATCATCGGCTGGGATTTCCCCTGCCTTTCGCAGGAGCAGATCAACGTGCATCACATGCACGGCTACGAAGCGGCATGGATCCTGCCGGAAGGGGTTTCGCCGGAAAACGAGCCGGTTTATGAACAGGCGCCCCACAAATATGCCGCCATCCATATCGATAAGCCTTTTGTCAATCCGTTCAGCACGATCCCCGGCGCATATGGAACCCTCAATGAATACATGCGCCTTAACGGCCTTACGCACGCGGGAAACGGTGTGATCCCCTGTTTTGAAACGGACGGAGACAGCATGGACGTATATATCGCCTGCGAATAAGGTGCTAAAATCCGACCCGTGAGCACAGCCGCAGGTCGGATTTTATGATATCACGCGTAAGGATTTAATGATTCTCTGCTTCTTCGCAAAGATCAATCGTCAGTATTTCCCGGATCGGCCAAAATGCGCCCAAATGCAGCTTCGTGATTCTGCCCACAAACGGGCGGAAGGATTCCAATAAAACGGGAAGCGCCCTGACTATTGTTTCCTTTTCATCAATCAGTATCGTGGCATGCGGCGTCCAGGGGTAGTTTTCACTGGTTTCCACGCGGATTGCTTTTCGAAGCGATAAGATTTCAGGCGTATTCATGTCGGGCGCGCCAAATAAAACCTTTCCTCCCGCAAATACGCCGATATGGCTGATGTGAACCGGCATGACAGAAAATTCTTTTTGAAGCCGCTTCATTTCGCAGATCACTTCCTGCTCTTTATCAAGCGAAAAACCCGCAAGACTGATATGAAACGCAAGCCCCGGCGTCTGCGTGCCGGTAAACCCCGCCTTTTTCAGCTGATCGCTCCATCCGCGCATGATCACCTGCGATTCTTCATCCAAATCCGCCATCAGTGTCAAAAACTGCTCCGCCATATATTGCACATCTCCCCGCCCAATCAGTAAGCATCCAACCTAAACTTGCACCGCTCCATCCGGTTATCTAAATATTATCACATAATGCCAAACAATACAAGGATCGCCCGACCATCACGCTTCATAATATAAGGCAGCCCCTGTCAAAATATATAGCAGTAGATAAGCAGTGCATTCCCTATTTCCCGCATTTTCGGGTTTGATCCCGCTTCCCGCGGAGCAAGCAAGTTGAATGAAACGCTGCATTCTTATCAATCTTATTAGCCTTATCTGTTTCATTGAAAAGAGTTATTTGTTATTACTTATCGCTGCCTCTTCGGAAATACAAAAAAGAAAGCACCTCCCTCATTGCAAGGAATCGTGCTTTCTGAGGGGTTACCTTTCAAACACCCTATCGTACACCCATGCAGCCTCAATGGTTGCGCTCCAGGGCATGACATCGGATTCCGTTTTGCCTTCGCGAATACACTTTGCTACTTCTTCGATCTCGTATACAAAGCCGTTTCCGTTCGGGAAGTCAGCCTTCACGCGCTCGACGATTTTGCCGTCGGTATCAAAGAGTATGCTTTCGTCGCCCATGTGGTAATTGGGGAATTCGATATAGCCTTCGGTGCCGTTTATGAACATGAATTCTCTGGCGTTTGACGTAAACATCAGCTGCACGCATGCGTCAACGTTTTCAAAGTTCAGTATGAACGCCACTCTGTGATCGGTTCCGGCGGTCGGGTGCTTTCTCCATACGGCCTTTACGTCCGTAATCTTCTGATTTACAAGGTACGTCATTCCCTCGATCGCGTATACGCCGATATCGTACATAGCGCCGCCGCCAAGCGCGGGATTTACAAGTCTGTGCGTGTGATCGCCGGGCGCTACGAAGCCGATAACGGTGCTGACAGACTGGATTTCTCCGATTTTTCCGTCCTCGATCCATTTCTTCGCGGCCTGAATCTGGGGCAGGAAGCGCGTCCACATGGCTTCCATCATGAAAAGCCCCTTCTCCTTAGCAAGCGCGAACATTTCCTCCGCGTCCGAAACGGTCAAAAACATCGCCTTTTCGCACAGCACATGCTTTCCGCTTTCAAGGCACATTCTCACGTTTTCCTTGTGGAAATTCTGCGTGGTTGCAATGTACACCGCGTCCACATCCGCCATATCCAATATATCCTGATACAAGGCGTATCTTTCGATTCCATTCTCTATTGCAAAAGCCTTCGCCCTTTCAATATCCTTGCTGGCGACGGCAACCACCTTCACGCCTTCCACAAAGGAAGCCGCCTCAACAAATTTCCGGGCGATTTTCGCCGCGCCCATTACCGCAAACCTGATTTCCCGCATGCCGACATCCCTTTCTATTTTTTATATTATTATAACACGCATTCAGGCTTACAGCAATATGCCAAGCGTCGTCAAAAGCATACTCATTGACGCTCTCAAATGTATTTTTCTTTTGTATGAGTCAATAACTGCCGCTCAGGCAACCTCAAAATTGCTTCCTCACCCCATCTTCGCAAGCACGCAAAGCCCAAGAAGAAGCACAAGACCGATTGCGTTATACAGCGTGAATACCAGCATGTATTTCGTTTTGTCTGCGCCGGGCTGAGCGGCGTAGAGCTTATAGGAGATGAGGCTGGCCATGGAGGCGATGATCGTGCCAAGGCCTCCGATGTTTGCGCCGATTAAGAGGCCGGAGAAGTTATCCGTAAAGCCGCTAAGGAGAATCGCAGCGGGCACATTGCTGATCACCTGGCTGAAAAGCGCGGAGACGAGTATTTCCCTGCCCAAGAGCACGGACGAAATCCATTCTCTGATCAGTTCCACCCTTCCGAGATTTCCTACGAAAACGAAAAAGCCCACGAACGTAAGAAGCAGCGCGTAATCCGCCTGAAGAAGGAGACGCGGCTTTCTTACGGCAAGCACGCCCGCAATCGTCAAAAGCAATGCGGGCAGAAAATGGATCACGCGGAATACCACCAGCAGATTTACTATGAAAAGCACCGAATATACGCCCATTTCAAGCTTATTAAGCGCGTCCTTTTTTTCTTCCAGCTTCATCTGAATGGGTTCTGCGGGAATGAGAAGCGAGGCAAGCATCAAAAGCACAAACGATATAAACGCCACAGGCAAAACCGAAGCAAAAAACCCGGCAAGCGGCATTCCGGACGCGGAAAACAGATACAGATTCTGCGGATTTCCAACGGGCGTTGCCATGCTTCCGAGATTAGCCGCGATTGTTTCCAAAACCACGATGGGAATCGCCCGTTTTTCCTGCCCGCAAAGCGACAGCGCAATGAGCCCGAAGGGAACAAACGTGATCAGCGCGACGTCGTTTGTGATGAGCATACTGCTGAAAAAGCATACCGCTGTCAAAAGCTGCGCAAGCCTTCTCACATTTTTTACGCCGCTAAACGCCTTTCTGATCAAAAGATCAAAAAGACCGATCCCCTGAAAGCCCTTCACAATCAGCATGAGCCCAAACAAAAGCGCCAGCACGCGCCAGTCGATATACTCCTTATACCCCGCGTCCGGCTTCACCAAAAACATCGAAGCAACCGCCAGCACAAGCGAAATGGTCAATACCTTTTCCTTCTTAAGATACGTAAGCATACATGCGCCTCATTTTCATAGGTGATATCATAAAGTATATCACCGGGAAATTAAGAATGTTAGTATAACTCATGAAGGAGTGTACGAAAGACATAAAATACATTTTCTACGGAAAAGGCCTAAATAAAAAAGCGCTTTTGATAGAAAAAGTCTTCACAAAAGCGCTTTATGCTTACATATAATGTACTTAATTCTCTTCCGTCCACTGTTCCAGCATTCCCCGCATCCAGGCGTACACGTCCATATCGTAGACCTTTTTCAGGTTCTCCCTCGTTAAAACCTCTTCGGTTTTCCCGTATGCCGCTGCTTGGCCGCCATTAACGAGGATGGTATGCGTGCCGTATTTTTTCGCGAGGCTCAGATCGTGAACCACGCTCAGCACGGCGCGCCCGGGAAACGCGAGCCATTCCTGAATCAGCGAGAAGATATGCTTCTGATATACCAGATCCAGATGATTGGCAGGCTCATCCAGAATCAGAATCTGCGGATTCTGGGCAAACACCTGGGCGAGGAACGTTCGCTGAAGCTCGCCGCCGGAGAGCGTGAGCACGCTTGCTTTTCTAAGGTGCATGAGCCCTGTTTTTTCAAGCGCTTCGTCCACCAGCTTTTTCCCCTCGTCGTCGCGGTTTACAAGGAATCCCGAGGAATGGGCGTATCTTCCGAGCCCCACCACTTCCTCTACGGTATATCCATATCCCACGGAATTCTTCTGCGCCATCACGCCGATTTTCTGCGCCAGCAGGTGCGGCTTATATTTTCGAACGTTCTTTCCTTCCAGAAAGATTTCGCCCGTATAAGGAGTGCCCTCAAAAATCGTTTCGATCATGGTGGATTTTCCGGCTCCGTTCGGTCCCGCCAGCATCAGCCACTGACCCTCCTGAAGAGAGAAGGACAAGCGGTCCAACACGGTATGCTCGCCGTAGCGCACGGTTACATTCCGAACCTCAAGCACCTTCGTCACCTGCCCTTTCTCGTGCGGTAGAATATAACGATAAACGCCGCCGCGCCCACCAGCGACGTAACCACGCCTATGGACAATTCAACGGGGCTGATGATCGTTCGGGCGATGAGATCCGCAAGCAGCAGGAAAACTGCGCCCGAGAACATGGACGATGTGAGCAGCCGCTTGTGATTCGGGCCCGCAATCATGCGGGTCATATGCGGCATGACAAGCCCCACAAAGGCTATGGTTCCGCTGATGGACACGCATACGCCGATCATTACGGAAACAGCGATCAGTATCACAAGCTTTACCCTTCTTACGTTTACGCCGATATGGCGGGCATTGTCTTCGCCGACGGCGAATGCGTTGAGTTCGCATGCATAGCGCAGGATCACGCCCCCGCCAAGCACAAAGGAAAGAAGCAGTATGCCGGACTGTCCGTAATTCGTTCCGGACAGCGAACCCATCGTCCAGAAGGCAATGGAACGCGCATGGTCGCTGGCAAAGGTGATGATCAGATTCATGGCGCTGGAGGTGAACATGGAAAATATCACGCCGATTAATATGATGGAATTGGTGGACATGGATCTGTCCAGAACATAGGCAAGAGAGAGTATCAGAAGGAGCGATAAAAACGCAAAGCCGATCGCCATGATCATCGTGCCTGCATATTCAAAGCCCGGAATACTTACGCCGAACGCCAGAGAAATCACAGCGCCCAACGACGCGCCGGAGCTTACGCCGAGCGTCGATCCGTCCGCCAGCGGGTTTCTCAAAAGCCCCTGCATGGCTGCGCCGCACAGAGACAGCTGCGCCCCCACAAGCGCCACATTGATTACACGCGGAAGGCGGATGTTTACGATGATGTTTTTGGATACCCCTTCGGGCATTTCAAGCCCCCAAAGCGTATTCCACATAGCGGTCAGCGTGTTTTTTATCGGTATATTCACGCTGCCAATGCATACGCAAAGGAGCATCGAAGCAAAAAGCGCAAAAACAAACAAAACATAGGTGCTCCATGAAAAGCGTTCGGATAATGTTTTCATAATACCTCGCATGCGGCTGTTGTGATAAGGAAAAATGCATAAAAGAAGCGTAGGCAAGATTACAGGGAGCTGCTGCAGAATACGATAAGTGCAAACAAAAAGAATTCGCCGGCTTACATGCCTCTTGGCGTCCCTTCTGTGAAGGGACGCCGGCGCATGAGCGGCTGAGGGATTCGTTCAAACGTTATCATTCGTTCTCAATCATTCCCGTTTCATTCAAACGTTCCCGTTTTGTTCAATCGTTCCCGTATCGTTCAATCGTTCTCATTCCTTATTCCGCTGCCCGAATCGCACTTTCATCGATTTCTACTCCGTACAGGAACTCAAAAAGATCAATTGCGGCGTCCTTGAGACGCGGCGAGGGACGGGTCATGGCGTAGGAATCCGCATTGTAAACCGTTTTATTCTGAATCGCCTTCATATCGCCCCAGCCTGCGCGGCCGAGCACTTCGTCTACAGCGGTTTCGCCCATGCCGGTAACCAGCACGATGTAATCGGGATCGCGGGAAATCACCTGCTCCTCGCTGATTGCCTGCCAGCCTTCAATATCGCCGAACGCGTTCTTTATGCCGCAGATTTCGGCAATCTCATGCATGAAGGTGTTGGTGCCGGCACTCCAGAGGCCCCACTCCAGCGGCATAACCTCAAAATAGACGGTCTTATCGCTTTCAGCGGATGCGGAGGAAAGGTAATCGAAGGTGCGCTGCATATCGCTGATTACGCTCTCGGCCTCCTGATTTTTGCCCATCAAGCGGCCGATCATGCGGATGGCGGTGTATACGCCCTCGATATCCGTGGTCTTGCTGACAACCACCCTCACGCCGTTTTCTTCCAGAAGCTTCACCTGTTCGTTGGTCTGATCCATGTCGCTCATCAGAAGCACCTGAGCATCGAGCGCAAGAATCTCTTCAATGTTCAAATTTTCGCCAGTCGCCAGTTCGGGCAGAGACAGAATGGTTTCCGGATAATCGCAGTATTCTCCGCGGCCGACCAGCATTTCTTCACAGCCGATGGCGCACAGAATCTCACAGTCCGCCGGGGTAAGCGCAACAATACGCTTTGCAGGCTCCGTGAGCGTAACAACGCGTCCGTGCATGTCGGTAATGGTGACGGAGGTATCCTCGGCCATTGCAAAGGACGCCATGCCGATGATCATTAGCATGGCCAGAAACAGGGAAACGAGCTTTTTGGACATAACAGTCCCTCCTCAATATTGATCAAATGAATTAGCAAGAGAAACCCGTTTTTTGATAAAAAAACAGCGTTCCTCCCTGAGGAACACTAATCGAACCGGCGGCTCCATTCGTATCACACGAAAATACTGCCTCCGCAGCTTAGGAAAACAAGTCTTCCGTATCGCAAAAGCACGAGCCATCCGCTCAATAGCACGCCCAACCCCAGGGGAATGATTTGATTCACGGTGTAAACAGTTCTCCCGGCTTGGCTTCATTCTACTTGCGCGCCTTCCCGCCCAATCGGCAGTGGCTTCATCACGCGTTCGTCGGCTTCACGGTTACTGGGATAGCCCGGAACTCTCATCCGAATTCTCTGACGCTCCCGAAAGAGCGCCGCGCATCGCTGCGCAGATACACCGGCTATTCATTTGTCAAAACATATTATACGTCTTTTTCACGCTTCCGTCAACCGGTATTTTTGATTCTAAAGCGCCCATATTTCCGAACGGAACGCTCCCGGCATTGCCGCTTTTATCGGGTTTGTACCCACCGCACCGCCTATCAAAAACAATCCGTCCCGAACACATTTTAGAAAATCCGCTCGATTCAGCCCATCGTCCACCCGCAGGCAAATCCTGCCGCAACCGCAATCAAAACAAGCATTATCATCCCCGACAAATACATCAGCTTATTCGTTTTTATGATGTCGCCCTTCTCCGCTGCCCGGTCGTTATCGCCAATTGTGGGTTTCTCTACGGGCTTTCCGAAATAATCATGCGTGCCGCCCAGCTGTATATGAAGCGCGCCGGCAGCAGCCGCTTCGCTCCAAGCGCAGTTCGGGCTTTTGTGATTGGCGTGGTCGCGCCGGACGATGCGAAAAGCATTTTTTCCATCGAATCTCAGGATATACGAAGCAATCACCATCAGCATAGAAGTAATCCGCGCGGGAATGAAGTTCAGGATATCGTCCAGCTTCGCGCTCGACCAGCCGATATCGCGGTATTTTTCATCCATATAGCCGACCATGGAATCCAGCGTGCTCGCCGCCTTAAAACCCCACAAAAGCACGGGACCGCCGAGAAATGCATAAAACAGCGGGGATATCACGCCGTCCGTCGTGTTTTCCGCCACGGTTTCAACCGTCGCCTTGATAATCTCCTCTTCATTCAGGCTCTTTGTGTCGCGCCCTACAATCCGCGCCACCTGCATCCGTCCGTCCTCTACGCTCCTGTCAAGCGCCTTCATAACGCCCTTTGCCTCTCCGGCAAGGCAGGTAGAAGCGATTCCCATCCAGTTGATCAGCGCCATAGCGATGATCAGCGGTATTCTTCCAAGGAAGCTGACGCCCCATAAAATGAGCGCAGTCACAAGCATAGCGATCAAAACGGTGGAAAGCGTAAGCAGCACTGCGCTTTTCCGAAGGTTCCCGCCACGCTTTCTGAGCTTCTTTTCCGCAAAGGATATGTATTTTCCGATGATGCACACGGGATGATACAGCCACGCCGGATCCCCAAACAGAAGATCCAGTATATAGCCGATAATCAGCGCGAAAATCGCATCCTGCACGCGTTATGCCCCCCTCTCATAATGCGGTAAACCCCGTCCGTATCCAGGCTTGCCCGCACAATATCCAAAATTCGGTCAAACTCCCTATCACGGAATTCATCAATGCTTACCGCCTCAGCGTCTTCAGAAGAAACGCCATCCCTATCGCGAATATGCGCCCAGATTGATATCGCCTCGCCGCAGATTGATCTAAGCAGGGCGGCCCGTGCCTGCGTAACCTGCGCGCGTCCCATTTCAAGCCCGTCCTTCGTGACAAACGAATTGAGCGCCGTATTCTGCGCCTGAAACGGAGCTTCCTTAACGAAGTCCTTCTATACGCGCAGCGCAAAGCACACTCTTTCCGGCAGAAGCTCCGGCGCCCTGAATCATCGGTGATTTCCCGCGCATATATTCATCTATCTCTTTGCCTGCATTCCGCCGCCGTATAAAGCGCATATGCAGGCCGCTTCCAAAGGGCAGCATCTTCAGTATATCATCACCGGAAGAATTTGAAAAGTCCCGCAGCTTGATTTTCTGAAAACCCTACGCCGCCTGTTCCCCTGCGGCGGGCATGCATCGGAAATTTCCACCGTTAACCGTAATCAGCAGAATTTAACTTGCGTCCCAATGTGATTCATCTGTTTTTTTCACATATATTTTACGCTCATCCATTACAATATTATAAATTTACATATACGGTTGCATTTTCGCCTTTCCTGAAAAGAAAATGCGTTTACGAGGAGGTAATACTTATGGCTGCCATCGCCGTTCTTCACAAGCATATTCTGCAGGAATTCGAGCTTCACAACGAAATGATCGATAAGCCCAACCACCAGTTTCAAATGAAGCCGGAAATCCGATTTCAGGTGTTCCCGCAAAAGGAAAAGCAGCCGATTTCATCGGAAATGAGCATCGAAATCGGCAATATGGACGATAATTCTCCGCTGTATATCAAGCTTCGCATGCGCGGCATTTTCCTGGCCGTCGCCAAGCCCGGCGAGGATGCGACGATTGATCCCAAGGAATTCCACAAGCAGGCGTTTGTGCAGCTGTTCAACCATGCGCGCACGCTGATTGCAGGCGCAACGCAGATGGGCGGCATGAACCCCATCAGCCTGCCTCCGATCAATCCGGACAACTTGAACGTACAAAAGAACAATTGAAGGAGGAGTAGACATGAAGCTTAAGGAGCGCTTTTCCAAGAAGGAATGGAGCTGGATCATGTACGACTGGGCCAACTCCATCTATGCCACCAACATCATGGCTGCCATTTACCCCACCATCTTCGCATCCACCTTCCCGGGCGGGGATATCCGCTGGGGCTACGCCTCTTCCATCGCCACCTTCGTCATCGCCATTCTCGCGCCCTTCCTCGGAAGCATTGCAGACCACAAGGGCATGAAGAAAAAGCTGTTCACCGCATTCGTGCTGCTGGGCGTTGTGTTCACGCCGCTCATGGCAGCCTTCGGCAATCTGAAATTGTGTCTGATCGGCTATGTCATCTCCCATATCGGCTTTGCCGGTTCGAACCTGTTCTACGATTCGTTCCTGACCGACGTAACCACGGACGAAAGAATGGACCGTGTGTCCTCTTGGGGCTATGCCATGGGCTACATCGGCGGATCTACGATTCCCTTCGTAATCTCTATCGCCATACTGCTCATATTCGATTATAATACCTTTGCGCAGGTATTCTCCGTACTGATCGTAAGCGCATGGTGGGCGGTATTTACGATTCCGTTCCTGAAAAACGTAAAGCAAGAGCACTTTATCGAAAACAGCCGCGCATTCCATCCGGCGGACATACTGAAAAACGTAGTAAACACCTTCAAAGCCATCATCTCCCGCCGCGGCCTTTTCATCTTCATGGTCGCCTACTTCTTCTACATCGACGGCGTAAACACCATCATCAGCATCTCCACCGCCTACGGCTCCACCCTGGGCTTAGGCTCCACCGGAATGATTCTCGCGCTTCTGGTTACTCAGATCGTAGCTTTCCCCTGCTCGATACTGTTTGCAAGGCTTTCCGAAAAAATCGGCGCGCGCAAATCCCTCTCCATGGCCGTTGCCATTTACATCACCATCTGCCTTGTAGGCTTCTATATGGGCGCATCCATGGAACCCACGCAAGAAAGCAGCAAGCAGGTCGTTCAGGATACCGTGAATATGCACATTGCCCAGCTTCCCGAAATCAGCGACGAAGACATGGAAACCTACAAAAACGACGCAATCGCCATACTCCGCGCAGAAAACGCGCAGGAAGAAATCGAATCCCTTTCCTTCTTCAAGGATGACGAGCAAAAAGCGGCGTACAGCGATGCGGAAGCCGCCATCCGCGCAGATCTCCTGCTCGCAGCGAACGATCATAAGGAAGTATTCGATGCATACAACAGCGATATCGCCTTTTCCACAACGCTGTTCTGGATGATGGCATTCATGGTAGGCACCGTTCAGGGCGGTATTCAGGCCGTATCCCGCTCCTACTTCGGAAAGCTCATTCCGAAAAACCAGTCCAACGAATTCTTCGGCTTCTTCGATATCTTCGGAAAGTTCGCCGCCGTAATCGGCCCTGCCCTTTACGCCTTCGTCGCCAGCATAACCGGCCGCTCCAGCTACGGCGTACTGGGAATCATGCTCTTGTTCTTAATCGGAATCGCAGTTCTCACCCTCGGAAGAAAGTATATGGACAAGCTGACGGCGTAAAATCATCGAACATCCTGCCGTTTTCTCGGTATTATTCAAGGCTGTGCACCCAATCGGGCGCACAGCCTTAGTTTATACATAAGCTTCATTCAGCGTTTTTCTTTCGCCATGAAACAATACCTGCAAACAGCCGTTTAGGGATACACGTTCTTTTACTTCGTTTCATGAGACAACCGCTTTTTATGGCGCATAGCCATACCGATTGCACCCAAAGACGCCGTTAACAATATCGAAAGTACGCCAACCGCCAAAACAATATTTCCCAAGGGTAGTTCAAGCGCCGTCGGTATGCCGCCAATCGCCGCCGGAACCGTCGCTTTCGGCAGATATGCAACCCCAATCGTCATACTCATATTCGCCGCAAGTCCGTACGCCGCAGCCGTGTCTTCGAGCCATACCGAAACGGCAGACAGCAAAAATTCCCGGATTTGGCGCTGCCTCATTCCATATACGGTCTGAGGCAGCGCCAAATCTATATCACAAGGTCAGAAGGGTTCAAATACCGCCGCTACATCAATATACTCTCCGCCCTTGATATCGTCAAGCGTATTTGCCTCCGCAAGGCCTTTGGCTCTGTAGAGCTTGATCTGCATTTCATCGCCCATATTTTTGTCTCCAATCATTGCGGAAAGCTCCGTCTGATTGGCAATAATGATTCCGTCCGCTTCCACAATCACGTCGTTTACCTGAATACCGGCCTTTTCGGCAGGGCTTCCCTCTTCCACTTCAAGAATCATTACGCCGTTTGGAAGAAGTCCCGCATACACCGCTTCATTGTTCGTGCGGTTTACGGTGGTAACGGTTACGCCAAGGCGCGGAGTATCGTTGACGGACGAATCCTGACCATCGCCCTTTACGACAGCGCTTTCGTTATCCCCTGTAAGTCCCTTTGTAAGCACCTCTTCAATCAGAGGCTTAGCGCTGTTGATCGGTACCGCAAGGCCGATGCCCTCGACCGTCGCGCCGGAGTAGCGGTTGCCGGAGTATTTCATGGTGGGAATGCCCATCAGCTGACCCAGCACATTGAAAAGTCCGCCGCCGGAATTTCCGGAATTGATCGCAGCGTCCGTCTGAATCATGCGGTTGGTTACATTGGTTTTGAGGCCGTATTTATCGGTTGTGGTCGTGCTTTCAATCTCCCGGTCAAGCGCCGAAATAATGCCCACCGTTACGGTTCCCCTGAGTTCTTCCGCCAGCGGATTTCCGATGGCAATCGCCCATTCGCCCACCTGAAGCTGATTGCTGTCGCCCAGCGGAACGTAGGGAATATCCAGGGACGGCACATAGAGAATCGCGATATCGATCACTTCGTCGTAGCCGGCAACCTTTGCCTCGATTTCCTCATCGCTTCCGATTACCGATACACTTAAGCGGGATGCATTCTCAACCACGTGGTAATTTGTAATTACGTATTCATCGTAAATCGCAACGCCCGAACCGGTTGCCGCAAGCTGCTCCGTCGTCTTTCTCTCCCTGCGCGGCGAGAACGAATGCCCTGCGGAATATGTGTAGTTCTGATAATTGTTTACGCCCACAACGCTTTTTTGCACTTCTCCGATCACGCTCGTAAACGGCGTTTCAATAAGAGACGCGTCCGTGGTCGTGTTTACGATGCTCTTCGCATCAATTTGCCCGGTGTTTTCCGCGCTCGTCAGCGGCAGCGCAACTGCAATCGCCAGCACCAGCGCAATCAGCGCAAGGGATAATCTTCTTCCGTTCTTGTTTTTCATAATTTCCTCCTTGATACCGTATGTTTCGTTTTTTTCGAATCCCGATCGGGATCCTTGTTTTTCAACAATACGAATTATACGCGAAAAAGCTTAAAATCCACCCATAAAAATTCTTAGGAATCCTTAAATTAAAACCGCGCCCATCCATCCCCTCGGGACAGACGGACGCGGCTTAAGAAGTATAAACCGTGTTCTTTATTCGGGCTTGGTTTCAAGCTTCAAATCAAAATCGCCCAGATGCTCTACCTTAAAGCCGTTTGCCTTGTATTTTTCATAGTCGAAGGCTTCCAGTTCGTCGATGGCAAGCTTATGGAATTCATAGAAATTGTGCCACCACTCATAGCCCGTGCCGAGATCCGCGTTCAGGTATGCGTCCGCGATGTCGCAGCCCATCTGCGGCGCTACATAGAAAGCGCCCATTGCCAGCACGTTTACGCCGTTTCCGGTAATCGCGCGGAGCGCAGCCTGTACGGATTCCACAACGCCTGCATGCACATGCGGGCACTTGCTGGCCGCAATATGAATGCCCATGCCCGTTCCGCAGAACAGAAGCGCTCTGTCAAACTCACCCTCGGAAATCGCCGCGCCTACGCGAAGGCCGACTCTGTGGAACATAAGATCGGTGTTTTCCTGATCCTGATCCGGTGCGGTTACGCCGAGATCCGTAATCTCCCATCCCTTGTCCTTAAGATGCTTTACTACCGCTTCCTTCAGCGGAAAGCCCGCAAAATCCGCGCCCACAACCAGCTGCTTGTTTTTTACGCTCTTCATTTCCGATTCCTCCCGTATATTCTTTTTCCGCATTACAGATACGTAAGTCTTCCCGCTTCGAAGCCTTCAATACCAAGACCCGGCGCATCTGAAACGGTGATATCCTTTTCCTTGAATACCGCGCCGCCCAGAATGGGATCTTCCCGCAAGAGGACAGGACCGTCCAGATCTACGCGGGTGATCTGGCGCTTGGCGCAGGCGAGGTGAACGGCGGCGTTTACGCTCACCTTGGCCTCCAGCATGCAGCCGATCATGCACTCAACGCCGTAGATTTCGCAGGCGGACACGATTTTCAGCGCGTTATGCAGACCGCCGCACTTCATGAGCTTGATATTGATCAGATCCGCCGCGTTCGTGCGCAGGATTTCAAGCGCGTCTCTGGGCGAAAACACGCTTTCGTCCGCCATTACCGGCACGGGCGAATACTGGGTTACAAATCGAAGCCCTTCGATATCATGCGCCTTTACGGGCTGCTCGACGAGCTCGATATCAAGCCCCGCCGCCTGCATTTTTTCAAGCGTTCTCACGGCTTCTCTGGGCGACCAGCCCTGATTGGCGTCGATACGGATTTTGGCGTTCTTGCCCGCCGCACGGCGAACCGCCTTCAATCTTTCGATATCCGTTTCCGCATCCTTGCCCACCTTGATTTTCAGGCAGTCATATCCGCGAGAAATCGCGTTCAGCGTGTCCTCCGCCATCTCCTCGGGCGGGTTTACGGAGATGGTAATGTCCGTTTCAATCTGCTTTCTTGCGCCGCCCAGCATTTTATATACCGGAATCTGATATTTCTGACCGTACAGGTCGTAAAGCGCCATATCCATCGCAGCTTTTGCGCTGGTATTATGAACGCAGCTTCCGTCCAGAAGCGTGAAAAGCTCTTCCAGATACTCGACGTCCTTTCCGAGCATCGTGGGAATGATATGATCCTTTAAAGCGCCGATGATACCGCCGGTGGTGTCGCCCGTAATTACGCCCGTGGGCGGCGCTTCGCCGTAGCCCACGCGTCCGTCGTCCGTATGCACTTCAACGATAATGTCGGAAACATTTTCCACCGTGCGAAGCGCCGTCTTAAACGGCACGCGCAGAGGCGCCGTAAATCGCGCAAGGCGTATATCCGTTATTTTCATAATGTATTCCCTCCGTGAAAAATATCAGCGTGAAGCCATTATACCACAATTTTCACTTTCTTACAATCCATCCCCGCCATTTGATAGCGCTTTGCGAAGCTTATTAAGCGCTTTCTTCTCAATGCGGGATACATAGCTTCTTGAAATATTAAGCGCCTTTGCCACTTCGTGCTGAGGACGGGGCGCCGAATCGATTAAGCCGTAGCGAAGGGCGATGATCTTCTGTTCGCGGCTTGTAAGCAAAAGCGGTATCAGCTTCTTGGCGCGGTCGGATTCGATTTTAATCTCCGCCTCGTCGCTCAGCGCATTTTCATCCGTTCCGAGCAGATCGCTCACCATGATGCTGTTGCCCTCCTTATCGGAGCCTATGGGATCGGAAAGCGATATATCCCCTTTGCGCTTTTTACCCGCGCGAAGCTGCATCAGGATTTCATTTTCAATACACCTTGACGCGTAGGTAGTAAGCCTGCCCGCCTCCGGGCGGAATGTGGTCACGGCCTTGATCAGCCCGATGGTTCCGATGGATACAAGATCGTCGTTTTCGATTCCGCTGCCCGCGTATTTTTTGGCGATATGCGCAGCCAGCCTCAGATTGTGTTCCACCAATATCCGCTTTGCTTCCGGATCACCCTTAGCCGCCAGTTCAATCTGTCGCTTTTCTTCATCCGGCGGCAGCGGCTTTGGAAACGAGGATCTTGCGCCCAGATGCCCGAGCAAAAAATACGCGCTGTCCATCAGCCATAAAACCGCATCCAATATCCACATGCATATTCCCCCTCTTCTCTCCGATATTATGCGCCGCCTGCGCGCATTCTGCCTGTCCCGAAAAGCGGAGAATCAACGGAAAAAGGGCGCTTCGGAAACGAATCGTTCCGAAGCACCCTTTGATGTGCGCATCTGCCTATGACTTATTTCGCGCTGTTTTTGATATCATACTCAATCCAAAGCGGTCTGTACTTGGCAACGTTCTTCTCATGCTCCTCATTCGTCTTTGCAAACACGAGCTTACCCGTTCCGGGCTCTGCGGCACAGAAGAAAAGATAGTTTTCATTGAGATACGTTTCATCCGGATTCATAGCGGCGTTCAACGCATTCTTGGAGGGATTACAGATCGGTCCGACCGGAAGACCGGAAATGCGGTAGGTATTGTAGGCCGTGTTAACGGATGTATCCGCATCGGTCAGCGCCAGACGCACGGTATCCGTAAGATACGTAGCCGTGGGATCGCTCTCCAGGCGCATACCCGCCTTGAGACGATTGTGGAATACGGCGCTCACGCGGGCCATATCCTCGGCAGACGAGGCTTCCTTCTCGATAATCGACGCAAGCGTGTATACTTCGCTGTTGGTAAGGCTGTAACCGCCCGAAACCTCGTCCGGATCGCTTTCAACGATATTTCCGTACTCATCATACGCGGTTTCATCCGGGAAAAGAGAAGTGTATACCTTATCGTTCTGGGTAAGCAGCGTTTTGATGATGGAATCGGAATCGGCGGACAAATATACGCGGTAGGTATCCGGCGCAAGATAGCCCTCCAGCGGATATGTGCGCTTCTGAAGCTCAGCTTCTTCGTTTGCGTTGATCAGCGCCAGCGAGCTTCCGAGATACTTCTCATAATCGCGGCAGGCATTGAGAAAATCATCGCGAGTGCCAATCGCGCCGGCTGAAACGAGATAATCCGCGATATCCTCGCACGTCCAGCCCGGGATAATTCTGATCGTTCTCTCGTTTACAGCGTTGCCGGATGAAATGGCTTCCACCACGTCAAACACATTCATGTCCTTTGAAATCGAGTACACACCGGACTGAATATCGTTGGTGAGCCCGTAGAACTGAATGTAATACTTAAAAACGGAGGGCGAGCGGATAAAGCCCTGCTCTTCCAGATGCGTACCGATGGTAGAAATGGATTCGCCGGATGCAATCGTAAAGGACTGAATCGACGCATCCGAATCATCGGGCGCAGCGATATAGCCGGTATACACCATATCCCATGCGCTGCTCACAAGGCCGATGACAATCAAAAGCGCACACATGAATATCAAAAACGGGCGCAGCGCCTGCCAAAGCCATGCATACCAGAACACACCGTATTCACGATCCTTGTATACGGTTTCTCTGGTGTACCGGCGCGGCTTAAACAGCCTGTCCGCCTCTTTTCTGATATTCTTCCTGCGTTTTGCCATTTTCTCCTCCGGTATTAACTGGACTGCGTCAAAGCGTCAATGTCGATGCCTGCAACGTCGCCCAGGATTTTGTAGATATCAGCAAGCAGCTTCTGAAAACGGAATTCTGCGAACATATAGCCCCTCGCATCCTCGTTGAGCTGCAAAAGCGCGGCGATTCGCTGAATTTTCTGCATATCGTCATCCGACATTCTTTCGCCGGAAGCAACCTTTGCCTGCATTCTGAACTGAAGTCGCTTGTATTCATCCAAAAGCGCTTTGTTGGTGGAATCCTCGTATGCAAGCTGTTTGAGCCTTATAAATTCGCGGTATTCCTCTGTTTGTTTCAGATCGCGCGCCAGCTGATGCGCCTGATCATAGATGTTCATTGAGTGTCTCCTTCCTTTGACGAAAGCCGTACCCCATCGGTTTCAATATCATACGATAATTGTGAGAATCATGGGGTTGCGCTTGATGGTATCGTAAATATAGCGCGAGAGCGCTTCGCGGATGGCGTCCTTGAGCCCGCCTGTGGATATGCCGGTATCAAGCCTTGCGTCCAGTACGCGCCGGACCGTCGCGCGCGCACCTTCCATAATATCCTCATTTTCCTTCACATACACAAAGCCGCGGCTTACGATATCGGGCCCGCTGACGAGAGAGCCGTCCTCGTGATCAAGACCCACGACCACGATGATCAAGCCGTCTTCGGACAGATGCTTGCGGTCGCGAAGCACCGCTTCGCCTACGTCGCCGATTCCAAGTCCGTCAATCAAAACTGCGCCGCTGGGCACTTCGTCCGTCGCGCGCATGCTGTTTTCCGTCATTTCGATCACCATGCCATTTTCGGGAATCAGCACGTTTTCGCTTTGCATGCCCATTGAAATCGCAAGATTGGCGTGGTGATGCAGATGGCGGTATTCTCCGTGCACGGGAATAAAGAACTTCGGCTTGGTGAGCGCGTGAACGAGCTTCAGCTCCTCCTGCCTTGCGTGTCCGGAAACATGCACCTCCGCCAGCGCCTCGTAAATCACGTCCGCGCCGGTTCTCACCAGCTGATTAAGCACGCGGGAAACGCTCTTCTCGTTTCCGGGGATGGGTGTTGCCGATACGATCACCATGTCGGTGGTGCGTATTTCAAGCTTTCTGTGCTCGGCAAACGCCATGCGGCTCAGTCCGCTCATCGGTTCGCCCTGGCTTCCGGTCGTAATGATCACCAGCTCTTCATCCTTAAAGCGGTCAAGCTCATCCGCATTGATCAGATAGCCGTCCGGCGCTTTCAGTTCGCCCAGCTGCATGCTCATTCTTGCTACGTTTACCATGCTGCGTCCGATTAAGCAAACACGCCTTTTCCGGCTCACCGCCGCATCTACAACCATCTGAATGCGGTGAACGTTGCTGGCAAACATGGCGATGATGATGCGTCCCGGCGCACGGTCAAACAGATTGTTGAACGTCTCTCCCACCTTACGCTCGCTCATGGTATACCCCGGGCGCTCTACGTTGGTCGAGTCGGCCATCAGCGCAAGCACGCCCTCGTTTCCAAGCTGCGCAAATCTGCCCAGATCCATCAGCTGTCCGTCAATGGGCGTAAAGTCTACCTTAAAATCGCCCGTATGCACGATCACGCCTACAGGCGTATGAATCGCAAGCGCGCAAGCACCGGCGATTGAATGGCTGACCTTTATAAACTCCACCTGAAACGCGCCCAGCTGTACGGTATCTCTGGGCGAAATTACATTTACATCCACGCTTCCCAGAAGCTTATGCTCCTTGAGCTTGCTTTCAATCAGCGCGGCTGTCAAGCGCGTAGCATACACAGGCGCAGGAATCTCCCTGAACACATACGGCGCGGCGCCGATATGATCCTCATGTCCGTGCGTAATCACATATCCGCGCACGCGGCTGCGGTTCATCTGCAGATAGGCGGTATCCGGTATCACAAGATCCACGCCCGGCATATCTTCTCTGGGAAATATGGAGCCTACATCCACAACAATGATATCGTCTCCAAACTCAAAGGCCGTCATATTCTTGCCGATCTCGCCCAGTCCCCCCAGCGGGATAATGCGAAGCGCATTCATATCCGCCTTTTTCCGTCTGCTTTTTACTTCCGCCTGCACCGAGGCTTTTCTTGCCATACAATCCCTCCCATATATAGAAAATAAATTTGTTTATTTTGAACGTGCGGCGCAGCGCCCGCACGATCGAATGCAGAAAATGCACAGCTCTCCTTTTAGTATATCACTAAAGGCGCGATTCCACAACCGCGCCTCAATATCCAACATAAATTTTTCAGTTTTCAGCCATACGAACGCAAGCGATGCGGTCAATCCCGCAGCGGAACCTAACGGTATCCGGGATATGGCGATAACAAAAGACGCATAAAACAAGAAACGGCCGGCTTATAAGCCTTTTTGCGCCCTAATCGCAAAAGGGGCGCTCGCGCGTGAGCGCCTGAAGGATTCGTCCCTCTCAGGCTGCTGCAAATGCAGGCAAGCGCCGGATTGCATGTCTTTTTAATCATCAAAAACGTCATTACCGCTTATCTTTCCGTTATTCCCCGCGTAAGCGGAGGCTTTTAAAAAATTCCGACAGCAGCTGAGCCGCCTCGTCTTCATACAATCCGCCGTCGGCAGGACAGTAGTTCTGAAACGCCGGATCCTCGGTAATCCTGTACACGCTTCCGGCACAGCCGTATCGTTCGTCTCTCGCGCCGTAAACCAGCCTTTTCATGCCGCTCATCTGGATGGCGCCTGCGCACATGGGACAGGGCTCCAGCGTCACATACATCGTAAGATTATTAAGCCTCCACCGCCCCATCTTCTTTGCCGCCTCGCGGATGACATTGATCTCGGCGTGACCAATGGGATCTTTATCCCTTTCGCGGGTATTATGCGCGCGCGCAAGCAATATATCCCCATTTGCAATCACAGCGCCCACGGGAATTTCGCCCTCATGAAGAGCGATTCGCGCTTCCTCAAGCGCGAACCGCATCATTTTTTCATCTGTTTCCGTAAACATTAAAATATACAGCCGATCGACTTGAGATAATTGATCGAAGAACAAAGCTCTCCGAGAGGATGCTCCTTCTCCACCGCGTTGTCCTGCTCGATTTCGGCATACTTCACGCCCGTCTCTTCGCATGCGCGTTTAAGGGCAGGCCAATCCAGATTTCCGCTGCCAATCGGAACCATCGTGCAGGGAACGCCTCCGTCCTTCGCGCCCATCATATCCTTAAAGTGCGCAACCTCCATGCGTCCGTTTACCTTGTAGAACCATTCCACGGGATTCGCGCCGCCGGCCTGTACCCAGAAGGAATCCAGCTCAAACTGCGTATGGGGGCCGAAGTTATCAAACAGCACGTCCATACCGGTTACGCCGTTAATCTTCTGAAATTCAAAGGCATGGTTGTGGTATACAAAGTTGATGCCGTTATCATACAGCTTTTCCGCGATTTCATTGGCGTGAAGCGCGAATTCCTTGAAGGTATCAAGACTCTCGCGGTACTGCGCCGGCATTGCGCCAAGGCCTGCATATGCGCAGTCCCAGGTCTTGTGCCGCTTGATCAGTTCGTCAAGCGCGTTGTCGAAATCATCAATGGAGTTGTGTGTAACCACGCATTTCATTCCCGTCTCCTGGAGGATATCTCTTACCACCTCATCCGGGATCTCACGGCTCTGGCCGGAGAGCTGGCAGGTATTGTATCCCATCGCCTTGAGCTTGATCAGCGTATCCTTAAGCCCCTGCGCAGACTGTGCGAGCGTACGAACGGAATAAATCTGAGCGCCGACAACAAAATCCTTCATTTTTCCAACCCCTCCGCATATATTGTTAGAAGCATTATACCGCATTTTAGAAGCATGCGCAACGTCAGAAGAATGTATCGGGAAATTTTTTCAGGATAAACGCAAATCGGGAGGCGGACAGATGCAGAAAGTGAAAATAAAAAGAAGCCATGCGTCCGGACTTTCTCTGGCGCTGGCTGTTTTGATCATTTGTTTCGTCATCTACCTGCTTACGCTCGCCGCAAAAACGGACACAATCGAAAAATACGCTTCATCGGATCCGGTGAATCAGCAAAAGCGAATCACCGAGGAGGTCTGTCTGATCGGCGGTGATTTTTATATTGTGCATCTGGGCGCATGCGATACGGAAGAAGAGGCGCGGATATTGGCAGCAAGGTATATGCAGATGGGCGCGGCGGGCTATCTGTATAAATCAGACCGCATTTACGCCGCCGGAAACGCCTATTCAAACAAATCCGAAGCAAACGAAGCGGCGGAAAGAATCCGCCTTCAAAATATCGGTGCAGGCGTGATACATATAAAAAGCGAAGATGCGGTTTTGCGCATAACGGCTGCCGAAAGCCAGATCGAAGCGTTTAAAAGCGCATACAGCGCTTATCAAACGCTTGAAGACGAGCTCTTCTTAATCGCTCAAAGACTTGATGCGGGACTCAGCGCATCAAACGCGCTTACGCAAATCGCCATCGCCGCATATGAATTTACGCCCTTGAAAGAGGATATGGAAAGCGCCGTCTCGGGAAGCAGCGACGCTATATGCTTACAGATCAGCGAACTCTGCCGGACGGCGCATTCGGAAATGCGAAAACTATCAAAATCGAAGCTCAGCGAGATGTATCTGGCCGCGTCCATTCGCCATACGGCCATAGATTTAAGGCTTATGCGGCTTAACTGTCTAAACGGCATCCGTCAGGGGAATTAAAAATCCAAATCCACATCGTCCATTCCCTCTTTAAGCGCAAGATCCCACGTAAGCGCGGAAACCGTCGCCCAGCCGTTTCTGTTGAGAATCTCGTCCGAGTCCTCGGGATAGAACATTCTGTCCTCTCCGTCGGTCAGGAAATAATAGGTGTTGTTGTATTCGCTGACAAACGATTCATACCTCGCTTCCGTAAGGAACACCGGCGCAAGCACCTGCGTTTTCCTGATTCCGAGGATTTTTTCGCGCGGAAGCGCAGGCACGTTCAGATTATAGATCGCGCCCCTCGGAAGCGGATGAGAAAGCGCCCACTCGGCAAGCTTACAAGTAAGATCGGCAGCCGCCGAATAATCGTTTGACGTAAAGGATCTGAGGCTCGACGCAAGCGCGGGGATTCCCGCCATCGAAGCCTCCATTGCAGCGCCCACCGTTCCCGAATAAATACAGGCGCCGCCGAGGTTCGGCCCCTTGTTGATTCCGGAGATAACGATATCCGGGCGATCGTCTCTTAAGAGAAACACGCCCAAGCGCGCGCAATCCGCAGGCGTTCCGTCTACGGCAAAGCCCCTCGCGCCCTCCACCGTCATTTCCTTTACGCGAAGAGGGACAGTGATATTGATCGAATGGCTGAAAGCGCTCCTCTCCCTGTCCGGCGCGCAAACAGTCACGCGGTGTCCGGCCTTCATCGCCGCGCGGGTCAATTGGATCAGACCTTCCGCGCGGATTCCGTCGTCATTGGCAATCAGTATATGCATACAAACTCTCCCATATTTATTCTAATCCTGCTTTTTCCGCTTCCGCGCACATCAGAAGGAACGCGCCCACACCGTGCAGATCATTTACCGATGTCGGTCGGTTTATGTAATGCGTATAATCTCCAACGCCCGTTCCGATGCACACATTTCCAATCTGGATATCATCGCCGATCCAGGTCAGGCTATCAATCACGCCCTTAAATCCCTTTTTGGCATATTCAAGCATATCTTCGGAAACGATATTTCTTCTGACCGCGCGGCAGATGGCGGCGGTGAACAGACAGCTGCAGGAATTCTCAGGCCAGTTGCCTTCTTCATGAACCTTGTCAACCACCTGATACCAGCGCCCTTCCTCGGACTGGAAACTAATCAGCGCTGTGAGAAGATCCCTTACCAGCTTCTCCATGTCCCTTCTCATCGGATGATCCCCGGGCAAAAACTCCAGATCGTCCAGAACACCGACCGCTGCCCAGCCGATCGAGCGCCCCCAGAATTCCGGCGAACGCCCCGTAACCGGGTCTGCCCATTCTCTTTCTATAACGGCGTCCCACGCGTGATACAGAAGCCCCGTCTTTTCATCTCTCGTTTTTTCCTGCATCAAAAGCGCCTGTTGGCACACAAGGTCGAAATACTCGGGATGGTTAAACGCCTTCGCATATTCCGCGATAATCGGGCCGCCCATATATAAACCGTCCAGCCACATCTGCTCGGGATAGCGTTCCTTGTGCCAGAAGCCGCCTTCGGCGTTCCGCGGGAAATTGTATATGATCGGGCACAAGGTATCAAGCGCCTTTTTATACCTTTCATCCCCCGTTTTTTCATACAGCCGGAACAAAAGGATACCAGGCTGAATATCGTCCAATTGACCCTTATCAAAATTCGTGACCACGCCGTTTTCATCAACAATGGAATCGACCCAGCGCTTTACATACTCATAGTACGCCTCTTTTCCGGTCAGAAGATACGTCTGGTATACGCCGGAGAGAAATACGCCCTGATGATAGTGAAACCTTCCCTTCGGCGGAAGAGACGGACTGTCAAACTTTCTCATCATGGTTTCAACAGCCTGAACAGCATACTGAACGGGTCTCATGATTCATTCCCCTTCCCGATTTGCTTATGCATTCAGTATATCACAATTCCCGTCCTCGCGGTATACCTTTATGAAAATAAAAACGCGGATAAAATAGCAGGGAGGCTGCTGCAGATTTTTCTCTTCTGCAACAGCCTCTAATCAAACGGCTCAGACCGAAGCACCCCGACAATTCGACATAAAGCGAGCATGAAAGATTGCCCTGTTTTTTTCGGGGCGGCTGCGCAGCGGCCTCTCTCATTCCGTATACATCAATACCCAACGACCCAGATTCCGCGATCCTTTGCCCAACGACACGCATATGTATCGAAACCTGTAACGATCATCAAATCCTCACAGCCTTCAAATGCATCATCCGCAATCTCAAATACTGTCGCAGGAATCTCAATTGCCAGCGGCTGCCGATTGTTCATGAAGGCGCGGCTGCCAATTCTTTCCATTTCGTTCGGACACACGACAAACGTCATAGAAGCATTTGCAAACGCTTCCTCGCTGATCTCCTTAAGACCTGCGGGCAGTATAAATTTCGGCCCAAGGAAGAAGAAGTCATGCTCCAATTTGCTGTTGCCTTCATGCACCGTTACGCTTGCCCACTGTTCCGGCGTGCCGCCGTAGATCGTCAGCAGATTGCTATGCGTGTCAAAATTATACGCCCCAATCGTCTCCAAGGAGGCAGAAATCTGCAGAAGCGACAGATTGCATCCCGAAAACGCCTCCCTATATATAGAGATTGTATCCAGCAAATACATATTGGTAAGCGAGATGCAGTTTTTAAATGCCTCCTCTCCAATTTCCTCAATCTTATCTATGTTTAAATTGGAAAGACCTGTACAATCCTCAAAGGCTTCTTCCGATATCCGTTTAGCATTCGGCGCATTCACGCTTTCAAGACTCGTACAGCCCTGGAATGCGCGCATATCAATCATTATAACATTCGGCAGATTTACGGTTTGGAGATTGACCATATGATCAAAACCGGCAGCCACCGTAATGCCTGTGCCCGCTTCTACCGATGTTACCATGGATCTGTAGTCGTCAAGGCCTTTAAGCTCACCCTCATACTCCACTTCTCCATTGCCCGACAATGTGAGGCTTCCGTCTCCCTTGATCGTCCATGTGATATCCGTTTTGCCGGCGTTTCCGTCATAGTAATAGCCGGAAGCGATCACTGTATCAGGTCCCGGCGTCGGCGCTTCCACGACCAGTGAAACCGTTCCCGATTCGCTCAGCAAATAGAAGCATACGCTGGCATACACCTTTTGTCCTGCATTCAGATTGTACGAGATACTGAAATTATACAAATCTCCCCCATCGTCGTCAGAGGCCAGCAAATTCATATCGGCATCATACAAATAACCCTCGGTATCCTGATCGCCTGTGGTATAGAAAGCGTATTCGCCGCTGAACGGTGCAACAAACGACATTCTGACCATTTGATCCGCCGGAACGTATACGCTGTTAACGCCGACAGCAAGAACCGGTATTGGCGTTGCAGCGGGCGTCGGGGTGGGCTCCGCCGGCGCTTCTACCGTTAGTGTAAAGCTTCCTGATGCATCTGAATCATAGAAGTCTAAGACAATATACACCTTCTGTCCCGCAGTCAATCCGTAATAGATATTGAAATTATTTCCTTCTCCGCTGTCATCATTATAGGCCAACTGCTCCATATTCTCGTCATAGAGGTAACAGCGGGTATCATAATCACCCGTGGAATAAAAGCGGTATTCACCGCTTGCAGGCGTGAAAACGACAGTTTGATTGAACTGCCCGCCGAAATAGAGACGTCGTAGGAGCCTACGGCAATATCATATATGGGCTCAGGCGTTGGGGTAGGCGTAGGCGTCGTCGGCGCTTCTGCAATCAGTCCAAAGGTTCCCGATGTATTTGAATTATAAAAACTCAGAATCAGATATACCTTCTGCCCCGCGCTTAAGCTATAAGAAATGCTGAAATTGTATCCATCTCCATCATCATCATTATAGGCCAGCTGCTCCATATTCTCGTCATAGAGGTAACAGCGGGTATCATAATCACCCGTGGAATAGAAGCGGTATTCACCGCTTGCAGGCGCTGAAAACAACAGTTTGATTGAACTGCCCGCCGAAATAGAGACGTCGTAGGAGCCTACGGTAATATCATATATGGGCGCAGGCGTCGGGGTAGGCGTAGGAGTAGGCGTTGGGGTGGGCGTAGGCGTAGGGGTCGGGGTGGGTGCCGCCGGTGCTTCTACTGTTAGCGTAAAGCTTCCTGATGTATCTGAATTAAAGAAGTTTAAGACAATATACACCTTCTGTCCCGCAGTCAATCTGTGATAGATATTGAAATTATTCCCTTCTCCGCTGTCATCATTATAGGCCAGCTGCTCCATATTCTCGTCATAGAGATAACAGCGGGTATCATAATCACCCGTGGAATAGAAGCGGTATTCACCGCTTGCAGGCGCTGAAAACGACAGTTTGATTGAACTGCCCGCCGAAATGGAAACGTTGTAGGAGCCAACAGAAATCTCATATATGGGCGTAGGCGTAGGGGTAGGCGGAGAAGAGGGATTGTACGCCGTTGCGGACAAAGTCAGAACACTGTCAGGCCCCGTACCCCACATCGACTTTGTACCATCGTCATAGATATATGTCGATGTGCTAATCCTATAGTTTGTACCCGCACTTCCGGATCCACCGGACATAAACACCTCTCTGTCTCTGCCCGATCCATAGCTGTCACAAGCCGTAATATCAGCAAAATAGCTGATTCCGTTGATTCTGACGATATTCCACTGATGATACCCGTCAGAACCGTCATAGAAATAAACGTCGCCCAATGCGCTGTAGCATTCCACGTTTCCTGTGAAATCGGATAAATCGCAAAGATACTGAAAGGCAACGGCATATCCCTTGCAAACAATGTTCGTGGAGGGATCGCCGTCAAAGGCATTGATCAGCGTCCATGCACGAATGTCCGTATCATACAAATCATTATCCGCTGCATAATGATCATATTCAACCAGACTGCAGATTTTATCCTTATAAGCGGCCAGCTTATTATAGTCCGAATAGGATGCGTACATGTTGACAATTGCCTGCGCATTGTTGGCTGCGTTCACGGTCGCGCGCGCTTTGGACGTATCTATCGTAGGGCTATCATCATCATAATTACTGGGGCGATATATCGCAGCAATCATTATACTTACTGATATCCTTTGAGAAGAGATCCTTGCCCGGCATCCCCTGTACATATACATCTCATACGGACAATCGTGCTGCAGCGCGTCAAGTACAAGCCATAGCTCTTCATAGCTATAATCAGAGAAGGTTCCGCATCCGCTCTCTGCGGCATTGACAATCAGTACGGCAGAGCTGCGTTCTCCTCGGGCGAGATCTATCACGCCTTCCTTGATCACATCATAAATCTTCTTGCTCTTCTCCGATAAGCGCTCTCGGGCGAGAACGCCGTAGGTTGCCTGGTCGCTGCGTCCGTATAAGAGCCGCATAGCAAAGCCATCAAACAGCTCTTCGCTGTCCGGAAGATCCTCAGGTATATATTCATAGTACTCCGCTTCTTCGCCTGTCGGCTCCGCCTCATCTTCGCAAGACTCTTCGCCATACGCCTGAATGCAAATTAACGATATCATAAGCATACAAAGCGCCAGAACCGCCGTCCACTTCTTCCATCCGCTTATCTTCAGCATCTCCATACTTCCTTTTCAATTGTCTTCTGATCCCAATCATTAAACAACGGTTCTTTGCCGATACACCGTAAAAAAACAAAACCATGCTGCAAATTCCACGCTATGATTAATAATATTATACAATCTATTCTCCGGAATATCAACCGCCAATTCGCCGCGTATCGGAACCGGTTCGGCGCCTGATTCGTTGAGAAGTTCAACCTGCTCTTACAAGTTTTTGAACTCTTTTTCTTTTATATGCCGCTTTTGCATTATAATAATTTCGCCGTATATTGAATACAGAGCCCGCCCTTCGGCAGACTCTGCTTTATAATTTTCGTTTGCTCACAGCGCTTTAAAAGCCCTTGATCTTACACCCTCTTGACCTTCGGTCCTGCGGGGGTATCCTCTACTGCGTATCCCTTTTCGGCGATCTGCGCGCGGAGGGCGTCGGCTTCGGCAAAGTTCTTGGCTTTCTTGGCGGCGATTCTGTCAAGCGCCAGCTTTTCGATTTCGGGGTCGGCGTCGCAGCCTTCAAATACAACAGCCACAACGGCCTTTGCGGCGTTTTCCGCCTGCTTCTTCAGCTCCTCGCGCTTACCGGCAGCCTTCTTGATAAGATCAAGGCCCAGCACCGTATCAAAGGATTCGATCGCGCGGAGCTTGGTAACGTCATTGGTCTTATACTTAAGCACATCGTACAGGCTGGTTACGGCGAGAGAGGTGTTCAGGTCATTATCAAGCGCCTGCATGAATTTATCCTTAAGCGCATTCATCGCCTCTTCGTCGATCCCGCCGTCATTGTCCTTAAGGGAGGCGATCTTATTGATCAGCTTCTGATATGCGCCCTGCGCATTGGCGAGGTTTTCAAAGGAGAACACGAGGTTCTTCCTGTAATGGCTCTGCAGGCAGAAAAGGCGGTATGCCAGGGGATCATAGCCCTTTTCCTCCAAAAGCGACACGGTCAGGAACTCGCCCTTCGACTTCGACATCTTGCCCTGTGCGCTGTTCAAGTGGTGTACATGCATCCAGTAATTGCACCACTTATGTCCCAGATACGCCTCGGACTGCGCGATTTCGTTGGTATGGTGCGGGAAGGCATTGTCAACGCCGCCGCAATGGATATCCAGATCCTCGCCCAGATGCTTCATCGATATGCCGGAGCACTCGATGTGCCAGCCGGGATAGCCCACGCCCCACGGAGAATCCCATTTGAGCGCCTGATCTTCGAACTTGGATTTGGTAAACCACAGAACGAAGTCATTCTTATTGCGCTTGTTCTGATCCTCCTCAACGCCCTCGCGAACGCCTACGGCCAGATCATCCTCGTTGAAATCGTTGAAAACGTAGTATTTTTCGAGCTTCGAGGTATCAAAATATACGTTTCCGCCCGCAAAATAGGCGTATTCCGTCTCCATGAGGCGGGTAATGATCTTGATGTATTCATCGATCATATTGGTCGCGGGCTCAACCACGTCCGGACGCTTGATATTGAGCTTTCTGCAGTCCTCAAAGAACGCATCGGTATAGAACTGCGCGATCTGCATAACGGACTTATTTTCGCGCTTTGCCCCCTTGAGCATTTTGTCCTCGCCCTCATCCGCATCGCTGGTCAGATGACCTACGTCCGTAATATTCATAACGCGCTTTACATTGTAGCCCGAAAAGCGCAGATATTTCTCAAGCACATCCTCCATCAGATAGCTTCTAAGATTTCCGATGTGCGCGAAATGGTATACCGTGGGTCCGCAGGTATACATTTTCACGATATCGGGATGGTTGGGAACAAATTCTTCCTTCACACGGCTGGCGGTGTTGTAAAGCTTCATTGTGTATAATCCCTCCGGAATTAATATTCATAAAAAGAGGCCGCGCCCCCCTACAGAGGCGTGGCCGCGGTTCCACTCTGCTTAAAGGCAGTTTCTGCCTTTATCTTTGATCGCAATAACGGCGCGTATCCGCCGCGGGATACTGTATTCCCCCGCGAAGCTCCCGGGCGCACATTCGGCAAAGGCTCTGCAAGGCGGCTTTCAGCCGTGACCGCCATTCTCTTATGCAGCTTCCCATGCGTACTTTTCCCGTTCCAAGCCTTTACTCGATTGTAGTAAAAATTGAATTTCCCGTCAAGCGCTTAAATGTAAATTACTGATTCTCGCTGAGCGCTACGGCGATCTTCGAAGCGAGGCGAGCGTTATTGAGTACGAGCTGGATGTTGGAATCCAGGCTTCTTCCGCCGGTCAGCTTCTGAATGCGATCGAGGAGATACGGCGTAGTGTCCTTTCCCTTAATGCCGAGTTCGTTTGCATCCTTCACTGCCTGCTCGATGGTAGAATTGATCTCATCGGGATCCATAGCATATTCGGCGGGAATGGGGTTGGCAACCAGCATGCCGCCCTTCATTTCAAGATCGATCTTCGCCTTGAACGCAGACGCAATTTCCTCTGGCGTATCGAGGCGGTAATCTACCTTCAGGCCGCTCTTATCGGTATAGAACGCCGGAAGCTCTCCGGTTTTGTAGCCGATGACGGGGACGCCCTTGGTCTCCAGATATTCAAGCGTAAGGTTCAAGTCCAGTATCGACTTGCAGCCCGCGCATACGACCATCACGTTGGTATCGGAAAGCTCTTCCAGATCAGCGGAGATATCCATGGTGGTTTCCGCGCCTCTGTGTACGCCGCCCACGCCGCCGGTGGCAAATACTTTGATGCCGGCAAGAGCAGCGCCGATCATGGTGGTTGCGACGGTGGTCGCGCCGTCCATGCCCTTGGAAAGCAGTACGGGCAGGTCGCGGCGGCTGGCCTTGTGAACGGAAAGACCGGCCTTGCCCAGGTATTCAATATCCTCGTGGCTCGCGCCGACTACGATCTTGCCGCCAATAATGCAGATGGTCGCGGGAATTGCGCCGTTTTCGCGAACGGTTTCTTCCACCATAAGCGCGGTTTCCACATTCTTGGGATAGGGCATGCCGTGGGAGATGATGGTGCTTTCAAGCGCTACTACGGGTTTGTTCTCCTGAATCGCCTTCTGTACTTCTTCGGATACGCGCAGATATCTGGATAAATTATTCATTTCTATCCCCTCATTTCATTACTGGCGCTCTGTCAAACGGCTTAAGGGGCAGAACATAGTCCTTTACCCCGAGCCATGCACCCATTTTATAGCCTACATTTTCATATATTCCTACGCATTCAAAGCCCAGCCTCTCAAACAGCTTTTCGCTTCTGGGATTTGGGCTCGTGATGCATGCAAGACAGACAAAATAACGATCGTCCTTTGTAAGCTGCGAAAGAATCTCCCTCGTCAGCCTTTCGCCTCGGCCCTGTCCGGTATATCCTTCTTCCAGATACACGCTGATTTCAGTGGTCGGCCGGTATGCGCGGCGCTCTTTAAACGGCCCCGCATAGGCGTATCCAATTACGCGTCCGTCCGCTTCCATAACGATATAGGGATATTCGCTGTGCGAAAGAATCCTTCTTTCCATTTCCTTTTCATCCGGCGCTTCCGTTTCAAAGGTGATGGTCGTATTTTCTACATACGGACGATAGATTTCGGATATGCGGCATGCATCAGACACACGCACATCGCGAATGCATTCGGTCATTTTCAGACCTCTCCCGCTTCCTGCTTCGCCTTGTAATCGGCAATTGCCGCATGCAGCGCTTCTTCCGCCAGCACGGAGCAGTGCAGCTTCACGGCGGGCAGTCCGCCCAGAGACTCGGTCACCATTTTATTGGTAATCTGAAGCGCCTCGTCGATGGTTTTGCCCATCACCATTTCGGTTGCGCGGCTGGAGGTGGCGATTGCGGCGCCGCAGCCGAAGGTTTTGAATTTCACGTCCACGATTACGTTGTCTTCCACCTTGATGAAGATCTTCATGATATCGCCGCACTTGGCGTTTCCAACCGTTCCTACGCCGCTCGCGTCTTCAATTTCGCCTACGTTTCTCGGATTCATGAAGTGATCCATTACCTGTTCCGTATACATGATTGATTGATTCCTTCCTTCCATAAACCGTATCTGAGAATGTACATTAACCGTTGTAAAGAGGCGACATGGCGCGAAGTCTTTCAACGATGGCGACCAGCTCGCCTATTACGTGATCTACCTCGTCCATGGTGTTTTCTTCGCTGAGCGACAGCCTCAAAGAGCCGTGCGCGATTTCGTGCGGAAGGCCGATCGCCAGAAGCACATGCGACGGATCCAGAGAACCGGAGGTGCATGCGGAGCCGGAGGAAGCGGCGATACCCTTAAGATCCAAGCTCAGAAGCAGCGATTCGCCTTCGATATAGCGAATGGAAACATTTACGTTTCCGGGAAGGCGCTTTTCCGGATGTCCGTTCAGTCTCGTTTCAGGAATGCGGGCAAGGATTTCGGAAATCATGTGATCCCGCATTTCGGTAAGCTTTTTATTGTGTCCGTCGATATCGGCGTTTGCAAGCTCGATAGCCTTTCCAAGACCCACGATGGAGGCTAAGTTTTCCGTGCCCGCGCGCTGCGCCCGCTCCTGCGCGCCGCCGCGAACGAAGGGCTGAATGCGAAGGCCGTTTCGAATGTACAATGCGCCGACGCCCTTGGGCGCGTGGAACTTGTGTCCGGAGAGGGACAGCATGTCTATCTCCATCGCCTTCACATCGATCTTTACGCTTCCGATCGCCTGCACGGCGTCGGTGTGGAAAAGCGCGCCGGCCTCATGCGCGAGGCGTGCGATTTCCTCAATCGGCTGAATGGTGCCGATTTCGTTGTTGGCCGCCATTACGGTGACAAGCGCGGTATTCTCATCGATGGCCTTTTTCATTTCGTCCATCTTTACGATGCCGTCCTCGTCTACATTTACGTAAACCGCCGTATAGCCTTCCTTTTCAAGCTGTTCAACGGTATGAAGCACCGCGTGATGCTCGATGGTCGTGGTGACAATCTTCTTTCTGCCGTTTTTGTTATTCAGCACGGCGCCTCTGATCGCCCAGTTATCGGATTCGGTGCCGCAGCCGGTAAAGTAGATTTCGCGGCTTTCGCAGCCAAGCGCCCTTGCTACCTGCCGTCTTGCCTCTTCCACCGCTTTTCTCGCCTCGCGGCCGAAGGAATGCACGGAGGAAGGATTTCCGAATATATCCATATAATAGGGCTTCATCGCCTCAAAAACCGGTTCGGTTACGCGGGTGGTAGCCGCGTTGTCCATATAGATGCGCATCATTGATTTGTTTCTCCTTTTCCGCTTCTCATTTCGTAATCGTCTATCATATCCTGAAGCGTTATGCCGTCCACAATGGCGTTCACGCCATTGGAAACCTTTTGTACTACCAGTCTTGTGGGGCATGCGCCCGCCATTTTGCACGCGTCTTCAAATTTCAGGCAGTCCGTCACGCAGATTTCGCCTTCAAGCGCCCGCATAATCCCGCCGATTGTGATATTTTCGGGAAGATCGGAAAGCGTATATCCGCCCTGCGCGCCGCGCGAGGAGATTACCAGCCCTTCCTTCCTCAAAGCCGCCATCAGCTGTTCAAGATATGCTTCCGGAATATTCTGTCTTTCGGCAATGGACTTGAGCGGCTGGGGCTTATCGCTGCCCGACAGCGCTAAATCATACATGGCGTGGATGCCGTACCGCGCGCGTGTAGATAATTTCATCTTGCTGACCTCCGGTTTGAATCCCGACTAATTTATAATGGATTCACCATGAACATTATATACACTCAAGCCCGCCGCGTCAAGGAATTCCGACTAAATTGCAGGAAATTAACGAATATCAAAGGATCCGATAAAATGCGCCCGGATTCGGAACGAAACAGCCTTTATTTTCGTCCAAATATTGACATATATATCAGAGGTGATACTTGTGAACAAACGAATGAAAATCGCGCTGATTGCCGTTTTGGCATCTCTTGTGCTGTTCGCCCTGGCGGCGGCAATGCTGGCAGGCGCCGGAAACGGATATGAAAGAATGTTTGAAGCGCTCGAAAAGTATCTTTTCGAAACGAAAAACGTAACCGTCGAAACCGAAATCACTACAACCATCGGGCAAAAGCCGGCAAACTCCACGCGCACCATCGAAGAAACAGATGGCAGCGACAGTTATAAGAGAACCTGGGAATATGAAAACGGAACGGAAACGCTTACCGAAAGCTATATGATCAACGGCGATTATTATCACTCCTTTGATCACGAGAAAAAAACCTATCACGTGTATTCAAGCAAAACAGGCTCCTCCTCTTATGAAGCAGACGCCGCGAAAGAGGAGGAAGAGGAAAGGCTGGCCATGCGGCTTTTGAAGCTCTTCGCCGATTTCTTATCAGGCGACATTAAAAACCAGTTCTCGCATACCCGGATTGAAGGCGGGGACCATTATACCGTGACGGTATCAAAAGAGCAGCTTCCGGAGTTCGCTTCAATATTTATCGACATATTCAATCTGGAGGCTTCCGAAACGAATTCATATCCCGGCAGAATGGAGTTTGAAGATAAAGAAGCGGCTTTCAGACTTTTCTATCAGGAAAAGACCGGAAAGGAGCTCGACAGCGATTTCTTCGATATTTATTCCCAGAATCCGAACGTCATAAACGCCTACTGGAAGATGCACGACGAAATGATCGACGAATACGAGCAGAAGGCCGAACCGCTGGGCGAGCACACGTTTATATATGTGTCAAAGGACGGAAGCATGAAGACCTATGAAAACAAGGCGGCATGGCTGGCTTCTATTCCGTTCACCGAAGAAACCATCGCCAAATACGGACTTACGACGTTTTTAAAGACGCTTTCCTATCAATCGGCGACAGCCGAGATCGAAATCCATGAATCGGGCGAATTCAAAAGCATTACCTACTTTGCTGAATTTGAAGCAGCCGATTACAGCGGAAATACGCGACCGCTTATATTCGAAGGGAGCATCCGCTTCACAAATTACGGAAGCACGGCGGTGCGGAAACCCAATTTAGCGGGATATAAACAGATCAATGGCTTCATTCTTCAGGAAAATGACTTTATAAAGACCATCGAATTTGACGGAAAAACCTATGAAATCACATATACGGAGGAGGCTTCCCGGTGAGCGCCATACTTGAAATGAAAAACGTTTCCCGCATATACAGAAACGGGCGCGGGCTTCAAACCATGGATCTCACCCTCGGAAAGGGCGAAATATTGGGACTTTTGGGCGCGAACGGAAGTGGAAAGACCACGCTTTTAAAGATCGCATCCGGACTCATGCGCCCGGACGCGGGCAGTATATCCATTGCAGGCGCGGATCCGTACGCAAATCCCGCGAGGGCGCTCAGACGCGTGGGCGCGATTATCGAAACGCCCGCATTGTATCTTCATCTGTCGTGCGAAGAAAACCTGAAAATCGCATGCATGTACCATCAGATCAGCGCCAAGAAAAATGCCGAGCGCATGATGGAGCTTTTCTCCCTTACGGATTTCAGGCGTGAAGCCGTGAAAAAATTCTCCCTTGGCATGAAGCAGCGCCTGGCAGTCGCCATTCAATTTCTCGGGAATAAGAAGCTTCTGCTTCTTGACGAACCCACAAACGGGCTGGACATCGAAAACGCAGTCATCGTGAAAAACGCCATCAGGCAGGCATGCCATGAAACGGGCGCCGCAGCCATCATATCCAGCCATCTTTCCGCAGATCTTGAACGAATCGCAACGCGAGTAAGAATTCTAAAGGACGGACGCACCGTCAAGGACACGCCGATTGAAAATGCGCTGTCAGAAAAGCAAACGCTCGAAGATTTCTATATGAGCGCCGTAAAGGAGGAAAGCGCATGAACGGTTTTCTGTCCGTACTGAAAGCGGAAACGAGAAAGCTTCGAAAGCGGAAAAAATACTTCATTTTTCTTTTGATCGCCATGGGACTGGGCGTTCTTACGGGAATTCTTAATACACTGCCCGCGCTGTCTTCCGAGCCTGCCATAAACTTATTCAGCGCAGCCGGCTATATTGATCATATGTTCTCCATCTACCTTCCGCTGATCGTATTTATGGCGGCAAACGATCTGATTGCAAGCGAAATCAAGGAAAAAACCATTATTTCTTCCCTCGTCAGTCCCGTATCAAGAACCTGTATATATACCGCCAAATGCTTTTCCATACTGCTTTTTACCGTCGTTCAGGCACTGATCATCGCGGCCGGAAACGTCGTTTTGTATTTTATTACAGACGGCGGAATTTCACTGCTTCCGTTTGCATACGTGCTTTTTGACGCCATTCCCCTGTTTACACTGATCGTGTTTGCCTGTCTGATTTCCCTTCTCACGCACAGCCCCGCGTTTTCCATGCTCCTTTTGATCGTATCATATATCTTATTAAAGGTGCTCGGATCATTTTTCGGCATATCCCCCATGCTCTTTACAAGCTACATTCCCTGGCACAGCATGCTTCACGGCGGACTGAACGCCTTCGATCTCCTTCTGCGCATTGCAGCCGTCGCCGCCCCGGCTATTCTTTTCCTGTCCGCAGGCGCGCTGACGCTGGAAGGCAAAAGATTCTGAAAAAGTGTTTCTCTTCATATGCGTCTGTCCGATAAGGCGGGCGCATATTTTTTTTGAAAAAAAATCGAGATAGTATTGACATGTTATTATCTTTATGATATTATCTAATCGAACAGAAGAAAGGAGGCGCCGGTAATGGATTCACGCGAATGCTACGAAAACGGTTTGCTGTTTCATCACTACGCCAATACAGCCTATCCGCTCACACCCGCATCGTTTATGAAATACAAATTGAGGGATGAGGACGAAATTCTCTCCTTTGTCAAAAGCGAATGGGCAGAGGCGGAGGAGCTGTCACTGTATATTCACATCCCCTTCTGCAAAACCCGCTGCAAGTTTTGCGAATACGTGGTCGTAGAGGGCGCAGGCGAGAATGCGGAGGATGAATATACGGATCTGCTTCTCAAAGAAATGGACATGTACGCAAAAATCCTCAAGGATAAGCGCATCGTGGGCTATGATCTGGGCGGCGGAACGCCCGCAAAGCTGTCCTGCCAAAATCTTTTGAAGATCACAAACGCCGTAAACGAGAAATTCAACATTTCGCCCGGCACCGTGTTCAGCATCGAGACCACGCCTCTGATCGCCGCCAATGAGCCTGAAAAAATCAAGGCCATATACGATATGGGCTACAAGAGAATCAGCATGGGCGTACAGACGGTATCCGAGAAGCTGTTAAGTGAGCTCGGCCGCGACGGTTCCATGAGCATATACGAAAAAGCGGTAAAAAACATCCGCTCAGCGGGCTTTGAGCGCTTTAACATCGATCTCATGTACGGCTTTCTGCATCAGTCCGAGGCGGATTTCGACAACACGCTGAAATACGCAGTCGGCCTGAACCCAGAATACATCACGCTCTACCGAAACAGATACAAGGGCACAAAAATCGAGTCGGAAGCGGGCGGCGTATCCATTTACAAAGCCATGTACCAATACCGCATCGCCCACCGCACGCTTACCGAAAACGGTTACAGCGCAAACGTAGGGAAAAACACATTCAGCCGCGTAGAAGGCGATTACGGCACCAGCGACTATCTCACAAAGCGCGTAATCAACGGCACGCCCTATGTGGGCATGGGGCTGGGCGCGCAGTCCTTCGGCATGAACTACTTATCCTACAATCTAGGCGCAGCTGACAAGCGGATGGAAAAATACAAAACAGCTGTATTGGAGGGCCGCCTGCCCTTTCAGGATATCTACCGCCTGCCGTTGGATGAATCCATTGCCAAGATGGTCTCCGTCGCATTCTACTTCGCATTTGTCGATCTCACCGCCTTTAAAAAGCGCTTTGGCGTAGACTTTTTCAAGTATTTTGCCAAAGAAACGGAGTTTGTGCTTGAAAATGGGCTGATGGAGCAAAAAGGCAGCCGGCTTTACTTAACTGAGCGCGGAAGCGACTTCATTAACGGCATAATACCGCTTTTCTACTCCGAAAGATCCAAGGAGGAGCTGAAAACGGCCTTTCTCAGAAAAAGCCGCTCCGAGGAAGCAGATGAAAAGCTGTTCCTCTCCGCCTACAACATAAACGATTACGACCGTCCCTCCGTCGCTTCTGATATCTGCGTATTCTCACTGCAGACCGGCGAAAGCGAATGCTACCGCAAAAATCCGAAGCAGCACCTAAGCCTTCTGCTCATTCGAAGAGGCGAGCATCCGTTCATGAATCGCTGGGCGCTTCCCGGCGGATTCGTAAGGGCAAACGAAACCATCGAGCAATGCGCGCACCGCGAAGTAACGGAAGAAACGGGCGTATCTCCCTACTTCATGCTTCCCGTCGGCATATTCAGCACCCCGGGCCGCGACCCGCGGGGCAGAATCATATCCTACGCATATGCATCGGTGCTAAGCGAAGAAAATGTTCGCCCGCTGGGCGGTGACGACGCCATCGACGCAAAGTGGTTCGAGGTGGATTTCCAAACGGAGGAAAGCGGAAACATTCGCCTTACGCTTACAAACGAAAACATCCTGCTCACCGCACTGCTCTCAAAAAAACGAACAAGCGGAAAGAAATATGATTTTGAAATTATTGAAAACAGCGGCTTCGCATTCGACCACGCCGTCATCATCCAAAGCGCGCTGTCGACGATCCGCGAGGAAGCGGCGCTTACCAATCTGGCTTTTGAATTCCTTCCCGAGAAATTCACGCTTTCATCGCTACAAAGAGTACAGGAAACCCTGACCGGCGTACAGCTGCTGCCCGCAAATTTCAGACGGAAAATCCAAAGCTTTGTAGAAGAAACCGACGAATACGTAGAGGGCGCAGGTCATCGGCCCGCCCAGCTTTTCAGAAGGAAGTGAATGAGAAATGACGGAGATTCATATGGATTCCATCAGCAACCTCGATATTTACGTTTCCCGCATGCAAAAATCCTTCCTTGACAAAATGTTCTTTATGGACAAGGTATTTGAGCCCGTGAAAACCATACTGGATTTCGGATGCGCAAACGGCGTACTGATACGCGCAATGAAATTCCTGTTCCCGGAATACCGCTATATCGGCTACGACATCAGCGAAGACATGATTGCAAAAGCGAAGGCGCTGGTTGAAAACGCAGAATTCTACGACCGCTGGTCGGACATCCCCATGAAGGCGGAGGATACGCTGATTAACATTTCCAGCACACTTCACGAGGTGTATTCCTACGGAACAGAGGAATCCGTAAACGAATTCTGGAACCGCGTATTCCATTCGGGCTTCCGCTACATCGCCATCCGCGACATGATGCTCTCAGACAATATCCGCCTGATGTCGGATCCGCAGGACGTAAGGCGGGCAAGGAATCTGTATCCCGACAGGCTTAAGATGTACGAAAGCGTATGGGGGCCGATCGACATCCGTTTTAACCTGATCCACTATCTGCTGAAATACTCCTACACGGAAAACTGGGACCGCGAGGTCCGCGAAAATTATCTGCCGATTACGGTGGAAACGCTGCTTGGCAAAATTCCGGATGATTACGAAATCGTATACAGCGAGCACTACGTACTCCCCTTCAACAAACAAAAAATCCGAAAGGATTCCGGCATAGACCTGAAGGACGCAACGCATTTCAAGATTCTTTTGAAAAGGAGAGGCTGAAAATGAAAAAGATACTGATTGTTGTGGATATGCAGAACGATTTTGTTGACGGCGCACTCGGAACCAAGGAAGCCGAAGCCATTGTAGGCAATGTGTGCGGGAAAATCAATTCCTTTCAAGGCGATATCATTGTTACCTACGACACCCACCACGACGACTATATGAATACCCAGGAGGGCAAGTTCCTGCCCGTCAAACACTGCATCAAGGGAACAAGCGGCTGGCAGCTGAACGAAAAGGTGCAAAACGCACTTGCCGGAAAGAACGCCCTCTTCATCGAAAAGCCCACATTCGGATCGACCGAGCTTCCCGAATGCGTGAAGGCCATCGCGCCGGACGGAAACGCAGAAATTGAGTTAATCGGTCTTTGCACGGATATCTGCGTGGTATCAAACGCGCTTCTGCTGAAAGCCCATTTCCTGAGCGCAGAGATATCGGTAGACGCCGCATGTTGCGCAGGCGTTACGCCCCAAACCCATAACGCCGCGCTCAAAACCATGAAAATGTGCCAAATCATCGTAAAGGGGGAATAACCGATGCTGAAGCTGAACGGCGAAATCATCACCATTTCGAGCTTTCCCGACGGGACGATGCTGATCAAACAGAATCCGCCAGAAGACGGATATGCAAAAATCGAATGGTACTATGAATGCGACCGCGAGACCCTCGCGCTTATCTACCTTGCAAACCATCTGAAGGCAAACGGCGTGGAAACGATTGATCTTTTCATGCCATACATCCCCAACGCCCGTCAGGATCGCGTAAAGACAAAGGAAGACGTATTCACGCTCAAATACTTTGCCGGCCTTATCAATTCCCTCCCCTTTCATAAGGTTACAGTACTCGATCCGCACTCCTCCGTCAGCGAGGCGCTGATCGACCGGATTGAGATTCTGAGACCCGCCCCCTATATCGAATATGCGCTTTTGGCAATCGAGCAGGCGGAAGGCGAAAAGCCCTCCGCGTTCTACCCCGATGAGGGCGCATCCAAGCGCTACAGCGGACAGATTCCCCTGCCATACGCATTCGGCATCAAAAAGCGCGACTGGAAAACCGGTCAGATTCTGGGACTGGACGCATCCGGCGATACGGACGCGATAAACGGTAAAAATGTTTTGATCATAGACGATATCTGCTCGCGCGGCGGAACCTTCTTCCACAGCGCCAGGAAGCTTCACGAGCTCGGCGCAAAAAACATTTATCTCTATGTAACCCACTGCGAAAACACCATATTCGAAGGTGAAGTGCTCACCTGCGGACTCATCAAAAAGGTGTTCACCACCGAAAGCCTCCAGACAAAGCCGCACGACAAAATTGAAATCATCCATCTGTAAAGGAGCGAAATATATGCCAAATGTCATCAATCCCATGCTTCTGTGCGATTTTTATAAAACCGTTCACAGCGATATGATTCACCCCAAAATGACCAAGGCCATGTCCTACTACACGCCCCGCATGAGCCGCGTAAAGCGCTGGGACAAGGTGGTCATGTTCGGCGTTCAGATGTTCTGTAAAACCTGGATGATCGATTACTTCAACGATCACTTCTTCTCCAGACCGGAAGAAGAGGTAGTAGCGGAATACGAGCGCGTGCTGGATGCATCTCTCGGAAAAGGCGTATACTCTTCCGAAAAAATCCGGAAGCTTCACCGCCTCGGCTATCTTCCGATCGAAGTGATCGCCCTGCCGGAGGGCACAATGGTACCCGTTCACATTCCGATGTTCGGTATCACCAACACCCACGATGACTTCGCATGGCTGTCGCAGGCGCTGGAGAGCTTGATATCGGCGGAGATGTGGTATCCGCAGATCACCGCGACGGTCGGCAAAACCTACCGCGATATCGTAAACAAGTACTACGAAGAGACGGTCGACGACGATGTTCCAAGAAGCCGCGCGCTCGGCGCATTTGATTTCAGAGGCGATATGTGCGTAGATGCAGCGCTGAAAGCCGGCGCGGGCTGGTGCCTGTCGTTTGTAAACACAGCCACGGTTCCCGTAATCCCCTATCTTGAAAGCATGTTCAACTGCGACTGCACGAAGGACAACGTGGCATACGGCGCAGTGTCCACGGAGCATTTCGTAATGTGCTCCAATTACGCCGTGGACGGCGACGAGATTACCTTCCTTCGGAAGATGCTTACCGAGCTCTATCCCAACACCAGTTTTTCCTGCGTACTGGACAGCTACGATTACTGGAACGTAATCGACAACATTCTCCCCCAGCTGAAAAACGAAATCCTCGCCCACAACGGCTGCATGCTGATGCGCGGCGATTCGGGCGACTGCGTAGAGGTAGTCACCGGGACCGTGTTCAAGCTCTGGGAGCAGTTTGGCGGAACGATCAACAAGAAGGGCTATAAAGTGCTTAACCCGCACGTCAAAGCCATTTACGGAGACAGCATCACCGTTCAGAGATGCGAAGAAATCTACGAAATCCTGAAAAACAACGGCTTTGCCTGCTCCAATGTGGCGCTCGGCGTCGGCTCCTTCTCCATGCACTGCATCGAAGAGGATGACATGCTTAAGCCCTTTACCCGCGACACCTTCAGCTCCTGCATCAAGGCTTGCTACGCCGAGGTGGACGGAAAATGCTATCCCATATTCAAAAACCCGAAGGACGGCGGCTTTAAAAAGAGCCAGAAGGGACTGTGCTTTGTATATGAGGAAGACGGCGAGCTGAAATACAAGGACGAATACACATCTGAAACCATCCCGGAAGGAAACCTTCTTAAGCCGGTGTTCCGCGACGGCAAGATGCTCAGGGAATATACGCTTGATGAAATCAGGCAGAGATTGAACGGCGGTGAATTCTGATGATCGATATTCTGAAGATTAAAAACGACTGCATACAATGGATTCGCGATTTCTTTGAGGAAAACGGAAAAGGCGCGAACGCCGTGATCGGCATATCCGGCGGAAAAGATTCCTCCATCGCCGCCGCGCTGTGCGTAGAAGCGCTCGGAAAGGACCGCGTTGTAGGCGTACTGATGCCAGAAGGCGTTCAGCAAGATATCGATATGTCGCTGCTGCTTGTGAATCATCTCGGCATTCGTCACTATACGGTCAACATCAAAGACGCAGTGGACGGCGTGCTGAACAATATGCCGAAGGATCTCATAATTACCGATCAGTCGCGCCAGAATCTGCCCGCGCGAATCAGAATGTCAACGCTCTACGCCGTGTCGCAGTCGGTAAACGGCCGCGTGGCCAATACCTGCAACCTCTCCGAAGACTGGGTGGGCTACTCCACGCGCTACGGCGATTCGGTAGGCGACTTCTCGCCGATGTCGAATCTGACCGTAACGGAAATCAAGCAGCTCGGCTATCTTCTCGGCCTTCCCGCCATACTCGTAGACAAAACGCCCATCGACGGCCTCTGCGGAAAGACGGACGAGGAGAATCTGGGCTTCACCTACGCAGAACTGGATATCTATATCCGCGAAGGCAGAATCGACGATCCCAAAAAGAAAAAGCTGATCGATTTCATGCACAAAAAGAACCTGTTCAAGCTCCGGCTGATGCCCTCCTTTAATCCCGGAATTCCGTGCAAGGCGTAAACCCGGTCATCCACCAAAAACATACAAAAACACGGCTGCAAAAGGGCGGCCGTGTTTTTTTGTATGCGTTTTTTGTATGCGTTTTTCTTATTCGTACAGCGGGAATCTCGACGTAAGCGCAAGCGCCCGGTTCGATACGGCAGGAATCGCTTCTTCTCCGCCTTCCACGATATCGGAAATCATATCGGCGATTTCGATCATTTCATTTTCCTTCATGCCGCGCGTGGTAACGGCGGGCGTACCGATGCGGATGCCTGAGGTAATGAAGGGCGAACGCTTTTCACCGGGAACGGTGTTTTTATTGACAGTGATATGCGCCTCGTCCAGCATCTTTTCAAGCGCCTTTCCGGTAACATCGCGGGAAGAAAAATCCAGAAGCATTAAATGGTTGTCGGTGCCGCCGGAAACCAGCGACATACCGCGCTCGATGAAGCGGTTCGCCATCACGGCGGCATTTTTCACAATCTGCTTCTGATAGGCCTTGAACTCGTCCGTCAGCGCCTCTTTGAAGCACACAGCCTTCGCCGCGATGATGTGCATCAGCGGACCGCCCTGCGTTCCGGGGAAGATCGCCTTATCGATTGCTTTGGCATACTTTTCACGGCAGAGAATCATGCCGCCGCGCGGGCCTCTGAGCGTTTTATGAGTGGTAGTGGTGACAACATCGGCATACGGTACGGGATTCATATGCTCGCCCGCCGCTACGAGACCGGCGATATGCGCCATGTCCACCATCAGATATGCGCCGACTGCGTCTGCAATTTCGCGAAAGCGCTGAAAATCAATGGCGCGCGCGTATGCGCTTGCACCGGCTACGATCAGCTTGGGCTTATTGGCAAGCGCCATATTCATAAGAACGTCGTAATCGATTTTTCCGGTATTGTCGTCAACGCCATAGGGCACAAAATTGAAATACGAGCCGGAAAGATTTGCATGACTTCCGTGCGTAAGATGTCCGCCATTATCAAGCGCCATACCCATAACGGTGTCGCCGGGCTTCAAAAGCGCGAAATATACGGCAATATTCGCCTGAGCGCCGGAGTGCGGCTGAACGTTTGCATATTCCGCTCCGAACAGCTCGCATGCGCGCTTCTTCGCGATTTCCTCTGCAATGTCTACTGCGTAGCAGCCACCGTAATAACGCTTTCCGGGATAACCTTCGGCGTATTTATTGGTGAGCACGCTGCCCATAGCAGCCAATACATTCTCGCTTACATAGTTTTCCGAAGCAATCAGCTCAATATTCTCTCTCTGACGCTGAAGCTCCCAGTCAAACGACACTGCAAGTTCGGGATCAAATGCGCGGATCTGGTCAAAATTCATGTTGTATCCTCCGGTTTATGTTTATCAGAACTCCATTTTCTTTTCGAGCCAGCTCGTCAGCTCATCGATGTCCACAAGCGTCTGCTCCATGGTATCGCGGTCGCGCACGGTGACCTTGTTCGTGGTCTCGGTATCGAAGTCGACGGTCACGCAGAAGGGCGTGCCCGCTTCGTCCGCGCGGCGATAGCGCTTGCCGATGGAACCGGTCTCGTCGTATTCGCACATGAACTTCTTGGACAGCTTCGCATATACTTCCTTCGCCTTGTCGCCCAGCTTGTTCTTCTGAAGCGGCAGAACCGCGCACTTGATGGGTGCGAGCGCCGGATGCAGATGGAGAACCGTGCGTATGTCGCCGCCCTCAAGCTCCTCTTCCTCGTAGGAATTGCACAGGAAGGCAAGAACCAGGCGCTCTACGCCGACGGAGGGCTCAACGCAGTATGGGATGAACTTCTCATTGGTCGTAGGATCCATGTACTCCATGGATTTGCCGGAATGATTCTGATGCTGCTTAAGATCGTAATCGGTGCGGTCGGCAATGCCCCACAGTTCGCCCCAGCCGAAGGGGAACAGGTATTCAAAGTCGGTGGTCGCCTTGGAATAGAAGGCC
>JAFQKQ010000120.1 GCA_017396845.1 Clostridia bacterium | reverse complement strand
ATGGCAAGATCCTCAAACTTTGTACTCGTCATGCAGCCGCCCTTGTGGGCAAGCTCAAGGGAACGCTTGAAGAACGGAAGAAGGTCGATATCCACATCGTGCCATTCGCCGTCTGCGTATACGGGAGAAGCGTATTCGGCGGAATTCATGGTATAAACGATCATATTGGTCGCGTCAATGGGATTCTGGCCGCTGTCCATGTGCGTGGCTTCGCGGGTAACGCCGGTGCGGTTGTCGTAAAGCATTACGCAGAAATTGATGAACTGGCCGTAGCAGGGAGAGGCGGGATTATCGTCCGCAAGCGTCAGATAGAATACGGCGATAACCGCGTGAAGGCTGGGGTCGAGCTCGCCTTCGGGCGTTCTGTCCTCAAAATGCGGAACAGAGAAGGAAAGGGTCAGATTCGCGTTTTTCGTGCCGGCCAGCGGCGTATAGTCGATATATCTCTGCTCGAAATACAGATGCACCCAGCTGTCCAGAAGGGACGTGCGCGTGCGCACGTATTCCTCTCCGCCGTTTACGCGCAGCGTGAGGGTGCCGTCGGGATCGCGGGCTACGGTTTTGAATTCGTTTTTGTAGACATACGCGCCGTTTTCATCGATGACCAGCGGAATTCTTGTGATATTGTTTCTGGAATTCCACTGTGTAAGCAGCCACTCGGGCTGATTTCCGCCCTCTTCCGACAGCCGGATTCTGCCCACCATACGCATGGGCTTGGAGGGACTGATTACCGTTGCGCCGTTCACAAAACCGGGATCCTGAATGATATTCATAATTACCTCCTCGCCGGACGCACAAGCGCCCACGCAAATTAAAACAAGCGCCAGAGAAAGAATTCTTTTAATCATTTGCCTGCTCCCTCACCTGTGTAGGATTGATTCCGTAATACTTCTTGAAGGCTCTTCCGAAAGCGGTGGAGGACGAATAGCCGACCGTGCTCGCGATTTCGGCGATGCTCAGGCGGTTTTCGAGTATCAGCTCCCACGCCCTCTCGCCTCTCACCCGCTGAAGGAAGTCGGAGAAGGTCATGCCGATCTGCTCCTTGAAGAACATGCTGCAATAGCCGCCGGATATGCCGAAAGCGTCCGCGAGCACGGTAAGCGAAAGGTTGTAATCGCCGATATGCTCGTTTACATAGTCCAGCATCTTGTCCGCAAGCAGCCGGTTATGGCTCTTTTTCGCCCGGGAAAAGCTGTCGGTAAGCGTGTGGATATAATTGATAAACGCCTTCTGCACTTCAATCGTTCCGATATTTTTCACATTGTTCTTGAAAAGAGCCATGATCTCCTGCTGCTTCTCCCTTGTTTCCTCGTCATCCGGCTGAATCTTGAGAACCGAACCGTAGAAATCCAGAAGGAACGCAACGGCCATATCGTAATCGATGGACTGACGGACAATGTTCTGATCGAAAAGCTCCTCCACAAGCTTGCCCGCCGCGAGGCGGTTTCCGGAGCGGATCAGATTGATCAGGCGCATTTCCGTTTCCGGCGGATAGTAATAGCAGCTGTTGGGATTGTCCGTGCCGCTGAAGCGCACAACGCTCTTGCCCTCGTCCTTAATGGAAGCATTCAGAAGCGCCATTCTCGCTTCGGAATAGCTTCTTGCAACCGCGCCGTCGCCTACATGCACCGCGCCCGCAAACATGCGCACGTCAAACGCTGAATTATCCTGCACGATTCTTGAAACCGTATCAAACAGGCTTTCAAGCGTCTGCTCCTGCTTGCTGTCGTCCGTTTCCTGGGGAAGATACAGTATAAGCGCAAGCTCGCTTAAAGAAGCGTCGCAGGTAACGACATCCGGCGAATGCAGGCGGATGGCTTCCTTTATGAGCGATTTCGCCTTTTTAAGCGCATCGTCCGCGACGTCATGCTCGCTTGTCAGGGCTAGAATCGCGGACAGACAGTATTTTTCCTGCGGCAGAAGCGCAATATCCGAAAGCGCGCCGGACTGCGCGAGGCTGTCTCCCATAAGAAGGCGGTTGACGGCCAGCGCCTTCAGTACCGTTTCCTGCTCTTCAAGGCGCGTATGCATCAGCTGCTTGTCGTTTAAAAGAAGCTGTATGCGCTGATTGATCGTGCGGTACAGATTTTTTGTGTCCGTGCCGTCGTCATCGGTCAGGTTCACAAGGGTTCTCAGGCGCTTTCGGTTATGCTCCATGAGAATCAGCGCCGTAATCAGCATCAGCATAACGGCGGTAACCGCGATTACGGACATAAGCATGCCGAAGCCGCCCAGCGCGATCATCGCCTCGTCGCCGTAGGATATGAGCACGCACCGCCAGCCGGGAAACACCGTATCCGCCCAATAGGTGCGCAGGTTTCTCTCTGAAGAAATGCCCGAAAGATGCTGCTTCTCATTCGGGGACAGCGCGCGGCTGGACGCAACCACATCCCCGCTTTCATCAATCAGGCAAAGCGCGCCGAGCTCGCTTGTCATAAGCTGGGCGAGCACATCATCCATACCGTTTCCGTTCATGAACGCAAGAGCGATAATGCGCCTGTCCAGCACATTGTCGCCCACCCAGATTGCATAGGGCACAACCTATATACCCGCGTTTCCGTACTGGGCATAACGCATGCGGGGCAGAAAACTTTTATTATACTTGACGAAAAGCTCCAGAAACTCCTTCTCGGAATATCCGTTTGTGTGGGCTTCATCGGAAAAACACGCGGCAAAAGATACAAGATCCTGCCCGCATTTGGGCATGATCACATAGTCGCTGGTGGTAAAAACAACGGCATTCAGCGCAATATCGCTGTTGTAGGAGGAAAAGCTCGGAAGCCAGGTCTGAAGATTGAGCGTATGAATGAACATCTGATGTTCAAAAATGTTGTCCGCATACCGAAGCGGCGTTATATAGGAGGAATGCGCCATCTGATAGGCAATATTCTGAGTCTCGCGGATTTTTTCGTTGACCGTTGAAACCGCGTGCTGCATCGTTGTCTGATTGGCTTTGTCGATATAATTGTTCACGGAAGCGCGTGCAACAACAAAAATCAATACTGCAAGCAGAACAAGCAGTGCAAATACCGGAAGTATGAGCTTATTGTATTTTTTGAGCACGGTAAAAACGCCTCCTGAATAAATGCGCTAACGCTCTCCCCGGCAAAAAACCGGGGAGAGCATAAGCTTTTTAAGGGAAAATTACTTGTACTGATTGTCGTAGGCTTCCTGATAGATGGCGAGAACTTCATCCATACCGAGAGCCTTGAGATCCTCAATATAGGTGTTCCAATCCTGCTCGATATCGGCGCTGCCGACTACGAAAGCGGTGCGCATCTCCCAGACCTTGTTGTTTACGGCAAGCTGGAAAAAAAGTATCGTCGACCGGAATTTATGGTACAGGATATTCTTTTTACCGATGAGGAGCAGGGGAATGCGGCTAAAATTATGGCGGTTTACCCCACAACCAATCGGTTGCACCAGAAGGGAATTGGTAAAACCGTAAGAT
>JAFQKQ010000119.1 GCA_017396845.1 Clostridia bacterium | reverse complement strand
CAGTGAGAACATCGATGATGAAGGCAATCCCACGACCAAGCTCGTGCTGATTGAAAACGGTATTCTCAAAAACTACATGATCGATCGTCTGAACGGCAGACGCATGAACATGCCTGTGACCGGCAACGGCCGCCGCGAAGATTATTCCTTTGCGCCCACGTCCCGTATGCGCAATACCTATATTGCCGCCGGTTCCCACGATGAGGGTGAGATCATTTCCTCCTGCGCCGAGGGCCTTTATGCAAAGGTCATGGGCGGCGGCAGCGTAAACCCGCTTACCGGTGAATTCAACTTTGCCGTAGGCGAGGGATCTCTGATCAAAAACGGAAAGATCGACAGACCCGTGCGCGGCGCAACCTTGATTGGCAAGGGCGGCGAGACGCTTATGAAGATCGACCGCGTCGGCAGGAAAATGTGGATGGCGCAGGGCATGTGCGGAAGCGCGAGCGGAAGCGTTCCCACGAACGTCGGCCAGCCGATGATCCGCGTAACCGAGATGACGGTGGGAGGCAGATAAATGAACAGACAGGAATTTATTGATAAGCTGTTTGCGGCCGCTAAGGAAGCCGGCATTCAGGAATACGAAGCATACTTTGCATCTTCCGATGATTTTTCCGTTGAAGTGCTGGAAGGACAGATCAAGGAATACTCCGTTGCGGCATCCTCCGGCATGTGCTTCAGAGGCGTTTACGAAGAGAAGATGGGCTATGCTTCCACCGAGGAATTCGATGAGGAAGCCATCGAAATGCTGATTCACGGCGTGAAGGAAAACGCCATGCTGATCGAAACCGATGATAAGGAGAGCATTTTCGAAGGCAGCAGCGAATATGAAAAGCTCGACCTCTATAAGGAAGAAACCGCGTCCGTACCCGCTGCCGACAAGATTCAGGAAGCGCTTGATATGGAAAAGCATATGATGTCTTTGGACAAGCGCGTCATCCGTTCCGAGGGCTGCAGCTATGCTTCCATGGTTATGGAGAAGAGAATTGTGAACTCCAAGGGTCTGGATGTCAATCACAAGGCGGCTGTTCTCGGCGCTGTTGCGGTTCCGATCGTTTCCGAAGACGGAAAAGTAAACTATGCCTATGAACTCAAATATGCCTTTGACAAGAAGGATGTTGATGTAAAGAAAATTGCCGAAAAGGCTGTTGAGAGCGCGATTTCCGGTCTGAATGCCAAATCCGTTCCTTCCGGCAGCTATAAGGTGATCTTCCGCCATGATGTAATGACCGGACTTCTTGCTACCTTCAGCTCCGTATTCTCTGCGGAAAGCGCGCGCAAGGGACTTTCGCTTCTTAAGGACAAGGAAGGCGAAAAAATCGCTTCCGACGCTGTAACCGTGATTGACGACCCGCTGATGGAAGGCGGCTTCGCATCCTGCCCGTTTGACGCGGAGGGCGTTGCTGCAAAAACAAAGGTTGTTGTGGGCGAGGGCGTTCTTCATACGCTTCTTCACAACCGCAAGACTGCGCAGGCTATGGGCAAGGAAACCACGGGCAATGCGTCCAAGGCGGGTTATGCCGCGCCGGTTGTTGTTGCGCCCAGTAATTTTTATCTGAAAGCCGGCGAGAAGAGCTTTGACGAGCTTGTGACGGAAGTCGGGGACGGTTTGTTGATTACCGATCTGATGGGCATGCATTCCGGCGCCAATCAGGTCAGCGGCGACTTTTCTTTGGGCGCAAAGGGCTTCCTGATTGAAAACGGCAAGGTGACTTCGCCTGTTGAGCAGATTACCGTTGCGGATAACTTCTTTAAGCTTATGAAGAAGGTTCTCTTTGTCGCAAGTGATCTTGAGTTCAGGCCCGGTCTGTCAACCTCTATCGGCGCCCCCTCTGTTTACGTGGAAAGCATATCCGTTGCCGGAAAATAAAGCGGAGTATGCAAGTATAACCGAATATACGATGAATAATGCCGTCCGAAGCATCGGATGGCATTATATTTAACCGGAATACGCACTATTGGTGCGTGAATATATGAATAAATTATTACAAAATTATTTACAAATCAAGAAAAGGAGTGTATAATCAAATGAAACGGGAAATAAGGCCGAGAGGATGAAGGAAAGATGAAACGGGTAAGAGTTGCGGTGGCCGACGGCGATCGTGACCAATTGAGAAGGAGTACGGGGAGACTTGCGAAAATGGAAGGTATTGACATAGTCGCGAGCACCATGAGCGGCGCAGAGCTGATCAAATGTATATCGTGCGGCTGCGCGGATGTGATTGTTACGGAGCTTACGCTGATGGGCGTTGACGGAATTGCCGTGCTTGAAACCATGCAGGCAATGCGCGGTGCGGTTCCGAAAGCGATTGTTGTATCCAATATGAATTCCGATTGGATTGTCAATACTGCGGTTGGCTTGGGGGCAAGCTATTACATGATAAAACCTGTGGATATCGCGCTTGTATACAGCAGAATACGGATGCTGACGCGGGATGTATGGGAGGAGCTTCCGGAAACAGACAGTGATGTAAGAAAAAGCACGGGCGAGATTTTAAGAAGAATGGGGATATCACCGTCAATGAAGGGCTATCACTGCCTTGAAGAAGCGGTCGTTCTCAGAAATGAGGATGATACGAGGTACAGGCACCTTACGCGTCAGCTGTATCCGAAGATTGCCGAACGAGGCGGCGTCAGTCCCGAATGCGTGGAACGCGCCATACGCACCGCCATCGCCAGCGCGTGGGACAAAGGCGCGCTCAGGCGGTTCGCGGCGGAGACTGAGGATGCGATGCTGCTTCGCGTAAAGCCCACTGCGGGAAATATGATTGAGAAGCTTTCCGTGCTTACGAAAAGATACGCCTCGGGATTGAACTGACGGATATTGTAAACAGGCTGCAAGTGTGATAAAATAGAATCACTAAACAGGCGGGGGGAATCATGATGATCCGTATCGGTATTATCGGCTCGGAAAACTCTCATGCGGCGGCGTTTACAAAAATCTTCAATACCACGGACCTTTATCCGGATATGAAGGTTGTGGCTATTTACGGCGAAGAGCGCGCTGCGAGCGAAAAAATCTATAATGAATACAAGCTTGAAAAGCTGTGCGACCATCCTTCTGAAATGGAAGGATTTGTGGACGCGATCATGGTGACGTCGAGACACGGGGGACTGCATTTCAAGTATGCAAAGTCCTTTATCGAAAAAGGTATTCCTGCGTTTATAGACAAGCCGATTACCTGCAATCCCGATGAAGCGCTTGAGCTTGTGCGTCTTG
>JAFQKQ010000118.1 GCA_017396845.1 Clostridia bacterium | reverse complement strand
TGGCTTTGTTTCATGTCTGCTTTTTTCTGCCTGTAGGGAGATTTCTCCCCTGCTTAAATGATGATTGGTAAGTTTTCTGCCTGTTTATGGCTCGCGAAAAGGGGCTGCTGCAGATTTTTTGCTTCTGCAACAGCCCCTTTTTAACTAACGGGTTCGCCCTCTTTGCTTTTTTCGTTATTACCCCTTGATTCTATCTTTCATTCCCCACCCGGCTTTATCATTTTTCCGTCCGATTTCAGAATCCGCCTGCATCGGCGAGATATTCTTCCGCAAAATGCGCCGCCGAAGCGCCGTCCGCTGCGGCTGTAATAATCTGCCTGAGCGCCTTTGTTCTTACGTCTCCCGCTGCAAACACGCCCGGAACCGAAGTACGCGTGTCCTCACCGGCCTGTAAATAGCCGTTATCATCGAGTGCAAGCTGACCTTTGAACATATCCGTCTCCGGGCTTCTTCCGATGCTGATAAACAATCCGTCAAGCGGAAGCATTCTTTCTTCGCCCGTTATTTTGTCTTTTACATACACGCCGGTAAGCTTATCTTCAAAAACGAACTCCGTTGCCTCGCTGCTTAACAGTAAATGTACATTTTCTGCGTTTATAAGCGGCTCATGATATACCTTTGAAGCCCTCAGGGAATCCCTTCTGTGGATGAGCGTTACACTGTTTGCAATTCTTGAAAGCGCCAGCGCATCCGCCGCCGCGCTGTTTCCACCGCCGACGACCGCCACATTCTTCCCCTTATAGAACATGCCGTCGCACTCGGCGCAATAGCCTACGCCGCGCCCGATCAATTCTTCCTCATGCCGAAGCCCCAATTTTCTGTGGTGCGCGCCCGTTGCGGCGACGACGGTTTTTGACAGATATTCGCTGTCTTCCGTAACGATTCTTTTGACCTTATCCATCAAAAAAACCTCTCTTACCTCCGCATTCACGCTCTCGGCTCCGAATTTTTCCGCCTGCGCCTTCATTTTGCCGCCCAGCGTATATCCATCGACTCCGTCTTCAAAGCCGGGATAATTATCAATCGCCGCCGTCTCTGTCATCTGTCCTCCGGCAGCCACCTTTTCAATCACCAGCGCCGAAAGCCCCGCTCTCACCGCATACATCGCCGCCGTATATCCCGCAGGTCCTCCGCCTAAAACGATCATATCGTAAATCTTCATTTCACTCATCCTTTTTTCTTAACTGTCTATATTATACCCAATCTCCCCCGCCGCCTTCCATGATGTTGTCACACAGATAAAATATGTATCGGATAAGAAAATTAGGGGTTGACAAGACTCGCCTTACAGTGTATAATAGTCCATGCTGGTTCGAGGAGAGATGGCCGAGTGGTTGAAGGCGCTGGTCTTGAAAACCAGTGATGTCGAAAGGCACCGGGGGTTCGAATCCCTCTCTCTCCGTATACGGCCTGGAGAAGTACCCAAGAGGCCGAAGGGGCTCCCCTGCTAAGGGAGTAGGCCGGGATAACTGGCGCGAGGGTTCAAATCCCTCCTTCTCCGCTGAAAACCCTGTGTTTGTTGATAATACACAAACGCTGGGTTCTTTTTGTGCGTATTTATGGTAGATATTGCATAAAATATGGTTGCGGGGGGATTTGAACAATGGATTGCAGGAGCAGAGTAAAACACTTTAAATTCTTTTGTATACCGAAAAATTCCCCCTTATTGCTAACTCTATTGCTAACTCTATTGCTAACTCTATTGCTAACCTATTGCTAACTCTTTTACTCAGTATAATTTGGTGAGATTTTGTTTACGGCTTCAAGCTTTTCTTTTATGGAGAGGCGTACGTAATTTTTCATGGTTGTAAGGTATGAGGCGTGACCTCCGGTTTCTGTTATAATACCGGCTTGAAACCCGGCTGCCGTCATGAGGCTAAAATATGTATGACGGCAGGTTTGTGGCGGGAGATGCCGGAGATTTAAGCGTGAAATTGTTTCCCAGTATTCGGCATAAAAGTTATCCTCGTTCATTTCAAGGAGCCTTTGGCGCTTGCCTTGAGCGAGGGCTTTTATAATCGGAAGAATACAATCGGCGATTGGGATTTCACGGTTTATACCGGCCTCGGTTTTGATTCCAGCAACCATATATGATTCATCCAGATGGATGTTATCAAGAAGCTGAGTTGAAATCTCGCCATATCTTAGACCGGCGTAGATCATGATTAAAATGTATCCGGTGAAAGGATTGGAAGGATAATCATTCCAGAATGCTGAAACTTCGGCTTCTTCCCATCGTTCTCGTTTGGCGGTTGGGGAAACGGGAAGATCAAGCAACTGTGTTTTGTTAAAAGAAATAATTTCTTTTTTCATAGCGAGATTGTAAAGATGTGACATGACAGCTTTCATGTCCTTTGCGGGATCGTGGGTTGGAGCTTTTTCATCGATCACAGCCTGCATTTCATATATGATAGTTTTTTCGTACATCAGAGAAGCATTGCTGTGATAAAAGCTTATAAAGGGCGATTCTGATCGCATGCAGGCCCTTTGGCGCCAAGACGCCCGTAAGCATGCAAAATCATCTCCGTTTGCGTTTTCGATATTTCGAAGCGGATCACGCAGGTTCGACTGCGAATATGAACATTTACAGGTATTGCCGTGCTGAATATAAAGAATGAGAGATGCCCCGGAATTCCATCATTCCGGCGCATCTCTCATTAAATATCGCCTTTAAGCAGATTACTGATCCTTTTCCCTCAAAAGCTTTTTCGCAGCCGACAGGCGCACGCAGAGGGTGAAAACCTGCATGGCGTTGTTGAGGTCTGCGAGGCAGGGATAGGTGGGCGCGATGCGGATGTTGCTGTCGGCGGGATCGTCGTTGTAGGGCCAGGTTGCGCCGGCGTTGGTCATGGTTACGCCCGCCTTTTTGGCTCTGGCTACGATGTCCTTCGCGCAGCCGGGCATGGAATCGAAAAGAATAAAGTATCCGCCCAGAGGACAGGTCCAGGAGCCAATGCCGCATCCCTCAAGATCGCGCGCCAGAATCTGCTCTACCGCTTCGAACTTCGGGCGCAGAATGTCGGCATGCTTTCTCATATGCTCGACCATGCCGTGGATATCCTTAAAGAAGCGCACATGGCGAAGCTGGTTTACCTTGTCATGGCCGATGGTCTGATGACGAAGATAGGTAAGGAAATCCTCCATGTTGTTGGGGCTGGTGGCGATGGCCGCAATGCCGCTGCCGGGGAAAGTGATCTTGGAGGTGGAGGCAAACTTATATACCAGATCCGGGTTTCCTGCGCGCTTGCATTCGGCGAGAATTTCAATCAGATGATCCTGATGATGATCGTAAAGATGATGCATGCCGTAGGCGTTGTCCCAGAAAATGCGGAAATCGGGCGCGGCGGGCTCCAGACGCGCAAAGCGGCGCACGGTTTCGTCGGAATAGGAAATGCCCTGCGGATTTGAATACTTGGGAACGCACCAGATGCCCTTGATGGCGCTGTCCTCGCGGACGAGCTTCTCAACGATATCCATATCCGGGCCTTCCTTCGTCATGGGCACGGGAATCATTTTAATGCCGAAATATTCCGTAATGCTGAAATGGCGGTCATAGCCCGGAACAGGACAGAGGAATTTTACCTCCGGTAAACGGCACCAGGGCGTATTCCCCATTACGCCGTGCGTCCATACGCGGCTGATGGTGTCAAACATTACGTTCAGAGAGGAGTTTCCGTAGATAATAATGTCCTTGGGATTGTTCTCCATCATATCGCCCAGAAGCTCGCGCGCCTCTTCAATGCCGTTCAGCTGGCCGTAATTACGGCAGTCGGTGCCGTCCTCGCAGGTAAGATCAGAGGAAGAATCCAGAACATCCATTATGCCCATGGAAAGATCCAGCTGCTCCTGGCAGGGCTTTCCCCGGCTCATATCCAGGCTCATGCCCAGCGCCTGCACCTTTTTATACTGCGCTTCCAGTTCGGAAATTTCGGCGGTCAGTTCCGCTGCTGTCATATCAATGTACGGCTTTTTCATTTACAACCTCACAACCTTATAAAATACAAATCGATTTATGCAAAAATGCAGTTTCTAAAAAATCAACATGCATATTGTATCAGACTTGCGGGCGATATGCAAGACTTATTTGATATATTTTTGCATTATATTTTTTGTTCGCAACCATAATTGCGCATATTCAGCCGATTATATGCCGAATTACAGAAACGTATGCGCAAAAATGAAGGCCGGGCGTGCGTATCCCTGCAAAGAAAGCCGCACTTCAATTACTTCCCCATCGAAAAGCCCAAACATAAGCCGAAGGATGATAAATAAAAAGTATGCAGAAAGCAAGCAAACCCGCACAGTTGCAAGTCTTACCGCGCGGCAAGCCTGCGCCCTGGACGCAAGTTCCGTCAAAACGCGGCTTTTCATCTGCTTTCTCAATTGACGAACGGGCGAAGAGTGTGATATAACTATAAGCGGATATTTGCGTAAGCCTGCGGGCGAGCGGGAGGCTGAATGAAATGGCTGTGATACTGTTTACTCATTGGGTGCCGACAGAGGGTTTTGAGGCGCTTTCGGAACATGAACTTCTGATACCCGGAAAATTTTCATTCTATTCCGATGCGGAGCTTATGCGCCTTGCCCCGAAAGCGGATGCAATCGTGGCAGGCGGAAAACTTACGGGCAAAGTGATTGAAAAGTGCGGGAATCTTAAAATCATCACAAGCTACGGCGCGGGATACGACGGCGTTGACATAAACGCCGCGCGAAAGAAAAACGTATATGTGACCAACATTCCCCACACCGTTACAAACGCGACGGCGGAGCTTGCCGTCGGGCTTATGCTGAGCGTTTTGCGCAGAATCGGCGAAATGAATAATCGAATCCGAATCGATAACAGCCGCGAGCTCTTCGGCATGGGAAAGAATATGGGCTTAAGCCTGAATGGTCTTACGCTTGGAATCATCGGCTGCGGAAGAATCGGAAAGCGCGTTTCTGCGCTCGCCCGCGCCTTCGGCATGCGGGTCATCGGATATTCCAGAAGCGGCGCAGACCCCGAGTATTTTGAGCCCTGCGGCATGGACGCGCTTTTGGCGTCCGCCGACGTTATTTCCGTTCACTGCCCGCTCACGGATGAAACGCGCGGCATGATCGATAAAAAAGCGTTTGAAAGCATGAAAAAGGGCGCGGTTCTTATAAACACCGCAAGGGGCGCCGTTATCGATACCGAAGCGCTTATTGAAAACCTCAAAAGCGGACATATTTCGGGCGCAGGGCTCGACGTGTATCCGGACGAGCCGAATATCCCCGAGGAACTTACAAAATTCCCGAACGCCGTACTGACGCCCCACATCGGTTCCAATACCCAGGATACAAGACGGGAAATGGCGATGGCAATTTCAGGGCAGATTCTTGCCGTGTTAAACGGCGAAAGACCCGCAGGAATTGTAAACGGCCTGTGAAATACTGCTGTATGCCGCCTCAAACGAAATTTCGTTCGGAGGCGGTTTCTTTTATGTGATAAAATCACGGAAGGAACAGGGGCATTTGGGGTATACTCTTCTTGTAAACAAGAAATAAACGCGAAAGCGAATACAAGGAGGATATACAATGAACGCCGTAAAAGTAACAAAGGATAACTTTGATCAGGAGATTATGAAAAGCGACAGACCCGTGCTGGTGGATTTCTGGGCAAGCTGGTGCGGCCCGTGCAGAACGGTGCTTCCGATTATGGATGAGATCGCCAGAGAGCATCCCGAATACAAGGTGGCAAAAATCAACGTAGACGAAGAACCCGATCTCGCCGCCAGCTTCCGGGTGATGAGCATTCCGTCGCTTTTTGCAGTGAAGAACGGAAAGGTAGTAGCGCAGTCGGTCGGCGCACAGCCAAAAGCCAGAATTCTGGAAATGATGAAATAACGCAACTCGTCATTATCAAACTCCGTAAAATATCCGCCGCATCCATGGAGAGAAGCTACAGTTCCACATTACCGGAAAGTGCAATTTCAGGCGCAGGCATTGCCGTCGCGATGGGGATAACGCTAAGCCTCTCTCCTACGAGGATATGCCGAAGGTGATTGAGCCGTTCAGATCGCTCAAGAATCCCTGTAACAGCGAACAGAAAAGTATCCGAAGGGGGCGCGTCAGCCTTACCGGCAGCGACCCCTTCGTCAGGGCGGATATTTCGGATATTCTTCGCCGTCTTGAAAAAAACAAAAATGCGTTTACCTATGCGGTTTTGACCAACGGCTCATTGATCACAGGCGAGCGCATATCCCCGCCCATTGAAACTGGCGCGGCGGCGCAAAATGCCGGAGCCGCGCAAAATGCGCAGGCTTTGACCGTCCGATCCCGCGCGTCCTCTGATTCTGCGCAAAACCTGACCAGTCAAACAAAAAGAAGCGCCGCCGGCTTTGGCTATTCGCCGAAAGCCGACAGCGCCTTTTCGTCGATAATCTCTATGCTGCCCCGGGTCAGCTTCACAAATCCCTCCGACTGGAAATATTTCAGCATTCTCGTTACCACTTCTCTCGCCGTTCCCAAGTGGGCGGCGATTTTTTCATGCGTGATTTTGATGCTTCCGCTTCCTTCCAACGCGCTCTCCTCCACAAGAAAAGCGGCAAGGCGCTGATCAAAGCGCTTCCACATAATCTGTTCAATCAGCCACATGACGTCAGTAAAACGGCTGGCCATGATCGAATTTGTGAAATTGGCAAGCGGGGCGGATTTCATCATGACGGACTGATAAACTTCCACCGGAATCATATAGATTTCCGATTCCTTTTCCGCTTCAATGGTGATATCGAATTGTATGCTGCGCATCATGCAGCTTGCGGAAAACAGGCATATATCCCTTTCCAAAAGCCTGTAGAGCGTTATCTCCCGCCCGTCGGCAGAGAGTATATAGGCGCGAAGCTGACCCGAAATCACGCAGATCAAGCCGGTGCAGTCCTGAGAGCCGTTATGGAGTACGGTCCCTTTTGAGATTGTCTGACGGAACGCGCTGTTTTCAAGCGTCTCGCGGTCATTATCATCCAATTGATTCCAAACGGTAAAAAAGCCTTCAATCGTCATATGTCATCACCTTATTTCATTATAGCGTCATTTGGAGCGCTTGTCAAACCAGGAAACGCAGGAATTCATGCTGTGATATTATTTTTCTTGACAGCCAACTAAGAACGTGATATGTTATGATTAACGGAATTTGGACAACAAGGAGATGGATGAATATATGAAGGCTTTTATGAACGAGGATTTTCTGCTCACTTCCGAAGCCAGTAAAAAGCTGTATCATGAGTTCGCCGAAAACATGCCCATCATCGACTATCACTGTCATCTGATCCCGCGCGAAATTGCCGAGAACAAGCAATTCAGAAATATCACCGAGCTGTTTTTAGGCGGCGACCATTACAAGTGGCGCGCGATGGCCGCATTCGGCGTTGACGACAAGCTGATTCGCGGAGACGGCGACGATTACGAGAAATTCCTCGCCTACGCACGCACGATTTCCATGGCCATCGGAAATCCGCTGTATCACTGGACGCATCTGGAGCTGAAGCGCGTATTCGGAATCGATACGCCGCTCACCGAAAAAACCGCGCCCGAAATCTGGGAAAAGGCGAATAAACTGCTTGCAACGGAGGAATTCCGCGCAAAGCGCCTGATTGAAAAATTCAATGTTGAAGTCGTATGCACAACCGACGATCCCGCCGATTCCCTTGAATACCACAAGGCAATTGCCAAGGACGCTTCTTTTACGGTAAAAGTGCTTCCAACCTTCCGCCCCGATAAAGCAATCAAGGTGGATTTTGAAGGCTTTGACAAGTACATAAAGACGCTGGAAGGCGTGTCCGGCGTTGAAATCCGTACGCCCGAGGACGTATGCAAAGCGCTCCGCGTTCGCGCACTCTTCTTTAATGAAAACGGCTGCCGCGTATCCGATCACGGACTTGACACCGTGCCGAGCGGCGAAGTGGATATGGACAAGGTAAACGAAGCCTTCTGCCTCGGCATGAAGGGCGAAAAGATGGACCGCGAGACCGCAGACAGCTACCGCACCTACATCATGATCTATCTTGGCGGACTGTACCGCGAGCTCGGCTGGGCGCAGCAGTATCACATGAATGCACAGCGCAACAACAACGGCCCGATGTTCAGAAAATACGGCCCCGACACCGGCTTTGACTCCATCAGCGACGAATTGATCTCCGCGAAGCTCGGAAAGCTTCTGGGCGCACAGGAGGAAAAGGGACTTCTTCCCAAGACCATCCTCTACACCCTGAATCCGAATGCCAACTATGTGCTCGCCTCCACCGCCGGCAACTTCCAGACGGAAGCCGGTATTGCAGGCAAGGTGCAGTTCGGCAGCGCCTGGTGGTTCTGCGACCAGAAGGACGGCATGTTTGAACAGATGCGCGCGCTTTCCAGCCTCGGCATGCTCTCCACCTTTGTCGGCATGCTCACCGACTCCCGTTCCTTCGTGAGCTATCCGCGCCATGAGTATTTCCGCCGCATACTGTGCGAGCTGGTGGGCTCCTGGGTGGATAACGGCGAATATCCCGCCGATTGGGACGCGCTCAAGACGATCATTCAAGGTGTGTGCTATTATAACGCCAAGACGTATTTCGGCTTCTGATAAACTGAATCATGCAGCGGGCATAATCCCTCTGCATGATTTTCATAAGGAGGATTATATATGAAGCGCATCGAAACCCTGCGGGAAATCACGGTTTTTCAAAACGCCTTCAGTCCCTTCTTCTATTTCGGATGGCCCTCCATTACGCGCCTTCCCGGCGGCGCACTGGCATGCGTCGCTTCCGGCTTCCGGCTTCTGCACGTGTGTCCGTTCGGCAAAAGCGTAATATCCTACAGCTTTGACGACGGAAAAACGTTTACGCCGCCCGCCGTCGCGCTTGATACGCCTCTGGATGACCGCGACAGCGGCCTTGTACCCTTTGCAGGCGGACGCGTAATCCTTACATCCTTTAATAACACAGCCCACTTCCAGAAGATTACCAATGAAAAGCGAAAGGACGCAGAGGGTGCGGACAAAGCCCGATATCAGCTGATCGACGCATATATTGAATATGTAAAGGCGCTTGGAAATGAGGACGACTATATCGGGTCTCTCTACCGCATCTCCGATGACGGCGGCTTTACCTTCGGTCCCATTCATAAATCGCCCGTCACCTGTCCCCACGGCCCCATGTGCCTTCCGGACGGTTCCCTTCTCTATGTAGGCAGACGCTTTTCGCCGATCAATCAGTTTGACGACGGAAAAGAAGCGTATATCGAATGCTGGAAGCTGAACGAAAAAGACGAACTTGAATACGTATCCTCCATTGAAAACGTTTGGGATGAATACGGCATACTCAACAGCTGCGAACCGCATGCAATCTGCCTTCCCGACGGCAGGATACTGGTTCATATCCGCGTTCAGAGAAGCGGCGAACACGGCGAATTCACGCTCTATCAGTCGGAATCATCCGACGGCGGAAAAACCTTTACAAAGCCCGTCCCCATTCTCCCGCATCTGGGCGGGTCGCCCGCGCATCTTTTCCTGCATTCCTCCGGCGTATTGATCAGCGCCTACGGCTACCGCGAAAAGCCCTACGGCATCCGCATTCTTCTGTCAAAGGATCTCGGGAAAACCTGGGAAGACCCCTATACGCTCTACGACGGCGGTCAGTCGGGCGATCTGGGCTATCCCGCAACGGCCGAACTTGCGGACGGCTCGCTCCTTACGGTCTACTATGAAAATACCAGCGGCCAGTCGCGCATCATCGGCCGCGTATGGAAGATCCCCGAATAAACATCAAGTATGCAATGAAAGGCTGAATGAAACATGTTTAAAGGCATTATACCGGCGCTTGTAACCCCTATCGACGAAAACGGAAAGGTCCTTCGGGAAGCCTCCAAAAAGGTCATCGATTTTGAAATCAGTCAGGGCGCGGACGGCTTTTACATTCTCGGCGCAACCGGCGAAGGCCTGGTGCTTACCGAGGAAACGAGAAAGGAGTTTGCCGAGCTTTCCGTGCAGCAAGTAAAGGGCAGACTTCCCATTATCGATCACATCGCCGACATGAACCTTCCCACCGCCATCCGCCTCGCCAAGCATGCCGAGGCCATCGGCTGCGACGCGATTGCCTCCATACCGCCGACCTACTTCGCCTATACAGAGGACGATATCTATAACTACTACAAAACGATCAGCGATGCGGTTCACATCCCCGTAATGATCTACTATGCCCCCGCCGCCGGCGTAAACATGACTGCAAAATTCGTAAAGCGCTTGTTTGAAATCGAAAACATTACCTCCGTCAAATGGAGCAAGGCCGATTACTACCAAATGGTTCTTTTAAAGGATATGACGCATGGCGAAATGAACATCATCAACGGTCCCGACGAAATGCTCCTGTGCGGCCTCTCCATGGGTGCGGACGGCGGCATCGGCTCCACCTATAACTTCATGCTTCCGAAGATCAAGGCGATCTATAACGCCTTCATCGAAAGCAATGTACCCCTCGCCTGCAAATGCCAGCGGGAAGTATCCAGAATCATTGCGGCGCTCCTCAACTGGCCCTGCATCCCCGGTGTAAAGAAGCTTCTTAAGCACATGGGCTGCGACGTAGGCGAAGCCTCCTACCCCATGTACAGATTCACGGAAAGCGAAGAAGCAAAACTTCTGGCCGCGATTCGGGAAGCGGGATTGGAAATCTAAAGCGCATAGAATAACTTTTTCCCATCCTTCTGTACGCTTTACAGAGGTTATATATTCCTGCATAACCTCCTTGTTCGGGACGGATATGCACATTCCTACACGATCAGATATCAGTATCGGCTTTCTCTATCAAGAGCGAATTATCCGCATAAATCTCGGATCGAAGACTCGTCTGAAATCTTTCGCTTGACGGATGTAAAGACGCCCCTTCGAAAGCGCCTCCTAAGCCAGGGAGCAATATAATTCTCCGGGATTATTTTACATCCGCAGGCAGACTCATCCATCCATTCACAGAAAAATCCGCCGCCGGAATCATATTCGGCGGCGGATTATACACGCATATCCGATTCTTACTGCAAATGCAGCGCAGGCAGCTTTACTTCCTTTCCCATGCCTCGCACGTTTCTCTGTACATCTTTACCGTACCGATATCCACGCACTGACCGGGATAGATATAGGCGCGCACTTCCTTTTTCCTGTACAGCCATTCGGGAAGATGTCCGGGGGAATCGGGGTTATTGCCTTCAGCTATATACCTTCTGATTTCGGGAATGGTGTCCCTGCGGTAGATATACTCCGCGTACGCAACGATATCGGTTTTCGGATTTTCGGGCTTTTCGGTAAGACTCAGCACTCTGTTTTCTTCATCTAATTCCAATACCGCATAGCGCTTTCTCTCTTCGATATCGGGAAGCCTTCCGCACAGCAGCAAATCGCGGCCGTGGCGCCGAAAATCTTCAAAATAACCCGAGAGCGAACCCGAAAGCAGATTATCGGACGCTGCAACCAGAATATCGTCGTCAATCCCGGCCTGCTCGATGGCGAAGAGAATATCGCCGATTGCGCCGCGCCGGTTGTCATTTGACGTGGTTCCGTCATTCATTACCGATATGCGCACGCCATTATACCGATTGATTGCGTCCGTCGCCCATTCATTGAGGGGTGTAAAAAAACGGTCGTTTGATACCACGTATATTTCGTCAATCCCGCTGTTATCGAGGATTTTTTCCATCAGATGATCCAATATCGCCTTCCCGGCGACGGGCAAAAGTGCCTTGGGCGTATCGATCGTAAGCGGATAGAGCCTGGTCGCATATCCCGCCGCCAAAATGATCGCCTTCATGCATTTCGCCTCCTTTTCAAGTTCTGATGTCATTATATCACATTCAATTTGCATTGTCCATGTAAAGTTGTAATTGATGTTCTTGAAGAACTATGATATAATATATCAGGACTATTATTTCGGAGGTTTCTAAATGGCTTCTTCGCTTTTTCTGTTTATAGAAAAAAGTGCATTTGACGCTCTCGCCTTCGAAATATCAATCACGCCGAAGCCCGGTCTTGTGGATTTAAGAAGCTTAGGCGCGCACAATGATATGAGCGCAAAGCTTCTTATGAAAAGCGCGCGCGCCATATCTCCCTATATCGCAAATGCGTTTGACATCGGACGAAAGGGCGCGCATGCCGATGCACGCCGCGTGTTTGAGCGCCTGCGCGAAAACGGAAAAGCCGCAGAAAGCGAAATGCTTGCGTCGACCAATGGCATCAACACCCATAAAGGCGCAATATTTGCTCTTTCCATACTCGCATGCGCTTACGGGCGGATTTGCAAAGCGCATCCTTCGATAGAGGAAATATGTAAAGAAGCGGGCCTCCTTTCGCGCGATACGCTATCGGAAGAGCTTAACGACATCAGAAACCGTCCGCCGAAAACGCACGGCGAACGCGCCGTCTGTCAAAACATTCTCGGCGCGCGCGGAGAAGCCCTTTCGGGCTATCGCGGAATTACGCGTATCGCGCTTCCCGCGTTCAAAGAAGCGTTATCAATGAAGCTTAACGAAAACGACGCGGGCGTGTACGCGCTTTTGCGCCTGATATCCGAAACGCAGGACACATGTCTGTATGCCAGGGGCGGCGAAGAGGGTATGGAATACGCAATGGAGAAGGCTCGTCGGGCGCTTCAAAAAAAGGACAGGCTGATATTTGAAGCAAAACGCCTTGACCGCCTGTTTAAGAGCAGAAACCTAAGCCCCGGCGGCTGCGCCGATCTCATCAGCGCCGCAAAATTTCTTATGAACATCGTAAATAACGGGCAATATCGCCCATGGGAGGATACCATATGAGAGAAATCGAAGCAAGCGTCATCAAGAAAACCATTTATGATCTGATTCTCAAGGCAAGCTACGAAATCGGAGACGACGTATATGCCTGCGTAGCCAACTGCGCCGAATGCGAAGAATCCCCCAGCGGCCGCGAAGTGCTTAAACAGCTCAAGGAGAATTACGATATCGCAAAGCGCGAGCGCGTGGCAATCTGCCAGGACACCGGCATGTGCGTATTGTTTATCGATATCGGTCAGGAAGTGCATATCACCGGCGGCGACTTTACGGAGACCGTAAACAACGCCGTACGCGAAGCATATAAAGAAGGCTATCTTCGCAAGAGCGTCGTGAACGATCCGCTGTACGACAGAATCAACACCAAGGACAATACGCCCGCCGTCATCCATACCAGAATCGTTCCGGGCGACAAGATTGATATTATGGTCACTCCCAAGGGCTTCGGCAGCGAAAACATGTCCGCCATCAAAATGCTGGTTCCCGCGGACGGCGAAAAGGGCGTTATCGATTTCGTGGTAGACACGGTGAAAAAAGCCGGTCCCAATCCCTGCCCGCCGATCATCGTAGGCGTAGGCATCGGCGGAACATTCGAAATCGCGGCGCTCATGGCAAAGCGCATGACTGCGCGTTCCATCGACACCGTGAATCCCGATCCCCGCTATCAGCGCCTGGAAGAGGAGCTTTTAAGGCGCATCAACTGCCTCGGCATCGGCCCCGCAGGTATCGGCGGACGCACGACCGCGCTTAAGGTGAATATTGAAACCTATCCCACACATATCGCCGGCATGCCCGTCGCGATCAACATCGTATGCCACGCCGCGCGCCATGCGCACGCAGTAATATAACAGGGAGGCGCAATTCATGGAAAACATTCGCGTACAGCTGCCCCTTAACAAAGAAGAAATCGCAAAGCTCCGCGCCGGCGACACCGTGCTTTTGACGGGCATCATGTATACCGCCCGCGACGCCGCGCACAAGCGTCTGGTCGCATGCCTGGACGAAGGCAGAGAAATGCCCTTTGACGTAAAAAATCAGCTCATCTACTATGTAGGCCCCGCGCCCGCTTCCCCCGGCCACGCCGTAGGCTCCGCCGGCCCCACCACCTCCTACCGCATGGACGCATATGCCCCGAGGCTTCTGGATGAAGGCCTTCTGGGCATGATGGGCAAAGGCAAGAGAAACGACAAGGTGATCGAGTCCATGAAGAAAAACGGAGCCGTATACTTCGGCGCAGTCGGCGGCGCCGCCGCGCTCATCTCTCAGAAGATCGAAAAGAGCGAAGTAGTGGCTTACGAAGATCTGGGCGCCGAAGCCATTCACCGCTTTACCGTGAAAGATTTCCCGGCGCTCGTCATCATCGACAGCCTCGGAAACAACGTATACATGGATGGTCCCCGGAAATACGCCGTCGATCCCGATCAATAACGAACGTTTCTGCTTGTATTCATTGAAATAATATTATACGGGGGGGAATTCAAATGCCAAACCGCACAATGGTGCTGGGCGTGATCGGCGCAGACGTTCATGCCGTCGGCAACCAGATTCTGAATTTTGCATTCACTCAGGCCGGATTCAACGTAGTAAACCTGGGTGTTATGGTGTCCCAAGAGGAATTCATCGAAGCCGCCATCGAATCCGGCGCACAGGCGATCGTAGTATCCTCTCTATACGGACACGGCGAACTCGACTGCCGCGGTCTTCGCGACAAATGCGACGAAGCCGGGCTGAAGGGCATTCTCCTCTATGTAGGCGGAAATATCGTAGTCGGCAAGCAGCCCTTTGAAGAAGTGGAAAAACGCTTTAAAGCCATGGGCTTCAATAAGGTATTCGGCCCCGGAACGCCCCCAGAGGTTACGATCAAGGCGTTGATCGAAGACTACGAAATTCTTGAAAAGGCGGAAAAGGCCGAATGAAACCGGTACTTCTGATAGACTTTGGAAGCACATATACGAAAGTAACCGCCGCAGACGGCGAAAGCGGCGAATTGTACGCAACCGCGCAAAGCTTCACTACCGTTAAAGAGGATATCTCTTTGGGTCTTGAAAATGCGCTCGGCGAGCTTAAGAGTCTTTCCGGCATATCTGCCTTTGACGAGTGCTACGCCTGTTCCTCCGCAGCCGGCGGACTCAGAATGGTCGCCTCCGGCCTCGTTCCGTCGCTTACTGCAGAAGCCGCCAGACGCGCGGCGCTCGGCGCGGGTGCAAAGGTAATCAAAACCTTTGCCTACGAGATGACGGAGGAGGATATTGGCGAGATCGATGCAATCGCTCCGGATATCGTGCTTCTCTCCGGCGGAACGGACGGCGGAAACAGCGCATGCTGCATTCATAACGCAAACATTCTCGCCTCTGCCAAGGCGAATTTCCCCGTAGTTCTGGCATGCAACCGCAATGCATCCGCCAAATGCAAAGCCATTCTCGAAGCCTCCGGGCGTGAAGTGATCCCCTGCGAAAACGTAATGCCCAGTTTCGGTCAATTGAATATTGAGCCTACGCAAAACGCCATACGCGATTTGTTCTTGAAACGAATCATTTCCGCAAAGGGTCTAAGCAAGGCGCAGGCGCTGGTTGACGACATCATCATGCCCACCCCCGCCGCGGTGCTTGAAGCGCTCACGCTTCTATCCGAAATGACGGGCGAGCTTATGGCGGTGGATCTGGGCGGCGCGACGACGGATGTCTACTCCATTACCGACGGACTTCCCACCCGCGCCGGCACCGTACTTCGCGGACTGCCGGAGCCGTATGCCAAGCGCACGGTGGAAGGCGATATCGGCATGCGTTACAGTGCGCGGGGAATCCCGGAAAACGCGGGAATGGACAGGCTTATAAAGATTTCCGGCGAAAGCGAAGACGGTATCCAGAAATGGATTGAGCGCATTCATGAAAATCCGGAAACGCTTGCCGCAACCGAAAGCGAAAGAAACATGGATTTCGCGCTCGCGTCCCTCGCCATCGAAACAGGGCTCGTAAGACATGCAGGCACCGTTGAAACGGTGTACACGCCCATGGGCGTCGCCTATCAGCAAATCGGCAAGGATCTGACGCGCGTAAACAAGCTGATTCTTACGGGAGGCGCGCTCATAAAGCTGGAGAGAGCGCAGGAAATGGCTCTCCTTGCAATGAAAACCGACGCATATCCCTCGTCTCTCATACCCAGAGACGCATCCGTCATACTCGATAAACATTATATACTCTCCGCTGCAGGACTTCTTAAGCGGAATCACCCGGAGGCGGCAAAAGTATTATTGGGGAAGGAGTTCACCTGACGATGGAAATTCGAAATCGAAAACTCACGCGCGACGCCTTTGACTGGCAGCGCAAGATCGTGCTCGGACAATGGCCCACAGGCAGGGACGTAGATCTGGAAGAAGCCGTTAAGTACCAGCAGGCAATTCCCGAAAGCAAGCAGTTTGCAAAAAAGCTTTCCCAGGCAAAGAAGGACAAGCGTACGCTGATTCAGCCGCGCGCCGGCGTTCCGCTGATTGACGCTCACATTAAGCTCATGCAGTACCTTCAGAACGAAGGCGAAGCGGATCTTCTCCCCACAACCATTGACAGCTATACCCGCCTCAACCGCTACGAAGAAGCGGAGAACGGTATCCGCGAATCCATGCGCCAGAATATGGCGATGCTGAACGGTTTTCCGGCCGTAAACCACGGCGTAAGCGGTTCGCGGCGCGTAACGGAAAGCGTGAATATTCCCATTCAGGTTCGCCACGGAACGCCCGATGCACGTCTGCTCGCTGAAATCACGATCGCAGGCGGCTTTACCAGCTACGAGGGCGGCGGAATCTCCTACAATATCCCCTATGCAAAGAATGTATCGCTTGAGCGCTCCATCGCCGACTGGATGTATGTCGACCGCCTGATCGGCGTATACGAGGAAATGGGCATCCGCATCAACCGCGAGCCCTTCGGTCCTTCAACCGGCACCCTCGTTCCCCCGTGCATGAGCCATGCAGTCGCGATCATCGAGGCGCTTTTGGCCGCAGAGCAGGGCGTTAAATCGATCACCGTAGGCTATGGTCAGCTGGGAAATCTCGTGCAGGATGTAGCCGCGATTCAGTCACTGGACCTGCTTACCAACGAATACCTTGAGAAATACGGCTACGAAGGCTGTGAAGTCACAACCGTGTTCCATCAATGGATGGGCGGCTTCCCGCAGGACGAAGCAAAGGCCTTCGGCGTTATCAGCTGGGGCAGCGCCGCGGCTGCGATCAGCCACGCCACCAAGGTCATCGTGAAGACCCCGCACGAAGCGATGGGCGTTCCCACCATGGAGGCCAACGCGCAGGGACTTCGCTGCACCAAGCAGGTCATCTCCATGCTTCGCGACCAGTATCTGCCCGCGCCCATGCTGGAAGCGGAAAAGGACGTTATCTGCCGCGAAACCCGCGCCATCCTCAATAAGTGCTTTGAGCTCGGCGAAGGCGACATCGCAGTCGGCGCAATCCGCGCCTTCCAGGCGGGCGTGCTCGACGTGCCCTTCGCCCCCAGCCGCTTCAATGCCGGCAAAATCCTTCCCGCCCGCGACAACGAAGGCGCCGTTCGACTGCTGGAAACCGCTTCCCTTCCCTTTGACGGCGAGCTTAAAGCCTTCCACAAGGATAAGATTCGCGAGCGCGCCAAGACGGAGGGACGCGATGTATCCTTCCAGCTGGTTATCGATGACATTTACGCCATTTCAAAGGGACGCCTCGTAGGCCGTCCGTAAGATAAGGAGCATCAAAATGAAGATTATCGACCTTGTATGCGCAAAGGGACGCACCGGCTTCTTCTTTGACGACCAGAAGGCCATCAAAGCCGGCGCACACATGGACGGAAACGCTTACTTCGGCGATCCCCTGACCCCCGGCTTCACGGCGGTTCGCCAGGCCGGCGAAGCCATCAGCGTCATGCTGATTCTGGAGGACGGTCAAATCGCTATGGGCGACTGCGCCGCCGTGCAGTATTCCGGCGCGGGCGGACGCGATCCCTTGTTCCTGGCGGAGGATTTTATTCCCGTCATCGAAAAGTACGTAAAGCCCATGCTCGTAGGCCGCGAAGCCGACTCCTTCCGTACGCTCACGCGCGATATGGAAGCAACGCTTGTCGACGGCAAAAAGCTGCACACCGCCATCCGCTACGGCGTTTCTCAGGCAATTCTGGACGCAGTTGCCAAAGCAAATCACAAAATGATGTGCGACGTGGTCGCCGACGAATACGGCCTCACCGTATCCGAAGCTCCCATCAGCATCTTCACCCAGTCGGGCGACGCGAGATACGACAACGCCGATAAGATGATCATGAAGGGCGCGCAGGTGCTTCCCCATGCGCTGATCAACAATCTCAAAACCAAGCTCGGCGAAAACGGCGAAAAGCTTCTGGACTATGTAAAATGGTTAAGCGACCGCATCATCGCCCTGAGAACCGACGAATCCTATTCCCCCGTGCTCCATATCGACGTTTACGGCACCATCGGCGCCTGGCTCGGACACGACAATTACGAAGCGATGGCCGATTACATCGAAAAGCTCGGCGAAGCCGCAAAGCCCTTTCATCTCAGAATCGAAGGCCCGATGGACGCGGAAGAGCATAACCAGCAGATCATCGACCTTGCAAACCTTACCAAGCTCATCGATGACAGGCATATCGACGTGGAACTCGTCGCCGACGAATGGTGCAACACTTTAGAAGATGTTATCGAGTTCGCCGATAAGCACGCCGGACATATGGCCCAGATCAAAACCCCCGATCTCGGCGGCGTAAACAACACCATCGAAGCCGTACTCTACTGCAAAGAACACGGCATGGGCGCATATCAGGGCGGCACCTGCAACGAAACCGACCGCAGCGCCCAGGTCTGCGTACACTGCGCCATGGCCACAAAGCCCGTGCAGATCTTAGCCAAGCCCGGCATGGGCGTAGACGAAGGCTACATGATTGTCTACAACGAAATGCAGAGAATCCTTGCGCTTAAAAAGGCAGGAAAATAAAGCGCTTCATCAAACAGCAAAAAACGCGGTTCTGTCCGAATCGCGTTTTTTATTTTGCTCCTCTTTGAAAAAAATTGCATGGCAGTCTTTCGCGTATACGTTCTTGCCAATATCGATTATAACATCAGCAGGAAAGGCGCATTCTCACGGCACAATCGAAAAGCTTGACCCGCTCTTTAAAAAAACGTAGGAATCGTAAAACCGCCGAGGCGTTGGCGCGCGGTATTTCCAAACATGCGCTTCCCTTTCGGCTTGCCGCGGCAATTTCATTCCGAAGAGCTGCCTCCATGCGAATTGATCTGGGAAGAATCACTCTCCCATATACAATCCATTTCTGTCAATACCCATTCGTACTCATCCCTACCGTTCTCCCGTAAGGATCCAACAGGTAGATTTCATCGGTTTTGGAGTTATGAATCACATTTTTATCGTCCCAGAGGATATCGTAGGCATTTTTATCGGAGGTTTTTGTACCGATGATCGTTTCTCCTTTTGGGATTACGGTTCCTTTCTTAAATACCATCATCTCGTTGCCCTTATCGGAATAGAGCTGAAAGCCAGACAGGTCGATTGGCTGATCGGAAGAAATATAAATAAGATCGTTTTTAGCGTCTACCCGGGTGATGAACAGGCCGGTCGGGAGCGCCGGGGCGTTTTTCCATTTTTCATAGGCTGCATGGATTCCGTCCTTTGCTGCGCTTACGCGGATGCCCATTTCGGTAAATTCCGTATAATAGATTTCTGCACCTGCGGTTTCCAGACGGCTTACGAGCGCCGGATCGGGTGTTTCCGGTTTTTCGTAGGAGGAAGTGGATATGAGCGCGATTTTCGGCTTTGCTTTGGCGATCAGGTTTGCCGAAAGCGTATCATTATCCGCGTGGTTGGGAACCTTCAGCACATCGCATTTCAGATTCGCGCCGGTTGAGAAGAGAATGTTTTCCTCAGGATATTCCATATCGCCGGTCAGAAGCGCGTTGCCCGCACTTGTTTTCAGCATCATGACCAGCGAATTATTGTTCTCCTTATCCTCCAATCGTACGCTCGGCTGCAGCACTTCAAATACGCCGTCCACCTCATCGCCTGCGTACAGCCATTTGACTTCCTTGCCTTGGGACTTGGCCGCAATCACCAGAGGATGCTTTTCTTCCTTTTCATATTCAATTGTATAACCGGAAGCATAAAACCGATCGACGGAGAAACCCGCGTCCAGAAGAAGCTGCACGCCGCCGATATGATCCTTGTCGGTATGCGTGATAAACAACCCGTCAATCCTTTGAACGCCGTTTTCGATAAGCGCCGCCTGCACGCTTCCAAACATTTCCGCCTTCCCCGTGTCGATCAGGTAGGTTTTCTCGTTTACAAACGCTAAAATCGCATCTCCCTTTCCGACGTTTATCATAAACAGCTCAAATCCGCTGTCAACGCTCGACTCGCTCAAAGAGCATGCCGACAGAAGCAGCACAAGAAGCAGTATCCATATTCTTTTCAAATCAATCACCTCCGTTTCTATTTTACACAATTTTCATTTCATTTACAAGATGGCTTGCGCGGTTTCTACCCTCAGCCGAGCTTTTTTCTTAAGAATCCGATTGCGAAACAGCGGTAAAAGGTGTATACTATACACAATGTGGAGGGATGCGCATGAAGAAAATTCGCATAGGAATCTGGGGCACGGGCAGTATTGCCAACCGCATTATGGCGGATTTTTCGCGCGGAGAGAACTATGTTTTTGCCGCCGCCTGCTCGAGAACCCTAAGCCGCGCAGAGGCGTTTCAGAAAAAGTACGGCGCAATGCGGGCGGTAGAAGGGTGCGATCGGCTTGCACACGATCCCGACATTGATCTTGTATATGTGGCTTCTCCCCATCCGTTCCACTTTGAAGATGCAAAGGCGTTCCTTGAGGGCGGAAAACATGTAATCGTGGAAAAGCCGTTTACCGTTTATCCGAACGACGCAGAAGCGCTTGTGAAACTTGCAAGGGAAAAGAAGCTGTTCCTCATGGAAGCTATGTGGACACGCTTCCTTCCCGCCATTATGGATGCAAAGCGAAAGATTGAAGAAGGCGCTGTCGGGAATATTCGCCTGATCACCGCGAACTTCGGCTACCGCTCGGCGTTTGATCCCGAAAGCCGCATTTTTGCAAAGCGCTTAGCCGGCGGATCTCTTATGGATGTGGGCGTATATGCGCTCAGCTTCGCCTGCATGCTGCTTGGAAACGACGCAACGATTCAAGCCGTCAATTGTGTAAAAACGCCATCCTTTGTAGATGCATCCGTCGCTTTCCAGCTTTCATGGCCGTCCGGCGCTTCTGCGCAGCTGTTTTCCGCCGTAGACACCGCCACAGAAGCCCGCGCCGTGATCTACGGAGAAACGGGAACCATTGAAATTCCCGATTTCTGGCATGCAGCGGAGTATACGCTTATCAGAAACGGAGAAAGCGAACACTTTGCGTTTCCGAAGGAAAACGAAGGGCATTTCCATCAGTTTGAACACGCCTGCGAATTGATATTGCGCGGCAAAACAGAATCCCCCGTCATGCCGCATACCGATACTCTTAGAATTATGAATATGCTTACAGATATACGCCGTCAGGCGGGAATCACCTATCCCGAGGAGGAGAAAAATGCCGAAGCTTGAAGCTTACGACAAAAAACTCAGCTACAGCTACTGCCTGGGACTTTTCCCCTGCCACCAGCTGCTTGATGCGCGTCCCGAATGCGCCCAGCGCCTTTTGCTGCATCCGGCAGGCCTCGGAAACGAGGGCGTTGAAAAGCTCAGAAAACGAGCGGCAGAGCTTGGAATCAGGGAAGAAGAAGCGGAGAGAGTGCTAAGGCGGGAATCCAAAAAGGACAACTGCTTTGCATCGATCGTATTTGAAAAATACCAGTGCCGATTGAATCCCGATGAAAGCCATGCGGTGTTCTGCCAGATATCAGACGGCGGAAATCTGGGTACTGCCGCCCGCGCGGCGCTCGGCTTCGGCTACAAAAATCTCGCCGTTATCCGTCCGTGCGTGGATGCATTCGATCCCCACGTACTCCGCGCGTCCATGGGCGCATTTTTCCGTCTGAACGCGCATGTATATAATTCCTTCGACGAATACCTTCAGGATTTCCCAAACCGCGAGATTTATCCGTTCATGTTGGATGGCGCAATCGACCTTAACAAGGCGGCTGCGCGCGCCGGAAAAACGCATACGCTCGTGTTCGGAAACGAAGCCAGCGGTCTCCCCGCGCATTTTCAGTCCTACGGACAGAGCGTAAAAATTCCTCAGAGCGACGAAATCGATTCATTAAATCTGGCTGTGGCCGCGTCCATCGCCATGTACACGTTTAAGAATATCGAAAGATGAGGGGCTGAGTATTATGAAAGACATGCTTCGCGTCGGCATCATCGGCATGGGCGGCATCAGCCGTGTGCATACGGACGTACTGATGAATATGGAAAACGCTAAAATTGTCGCCGTATGCGATATTAATCAAGCGCGTCTTCAGGCTGCAAAGGAAAAAACCGGCGCTGAAAACGCCTATGAAAACTGGGAAGACCTCATTAAGCAGGAAGATATCGATATCGTTCACGTGCTTACGCCGCATTATCTGCATGCGCCCATGTCCATCCGGGCGCTCAAGGCCGGAAAGCATGTGCTTACCGAAAAGCCGATGGCGACGACGGTAGAGGACGCCAGGAAAATGATCGAAGCGGCGGATCAGGCGGATACTACGCTAAGCGTAATCTTCCAGAACCGCTACAATGCTTCCACCGTCGCCGTTAAAGAAATGCAGGAGGCCGGCGAGCTCGGCAGGCTCATCTGCGCCCGCGCATCCATATGCTGGCACAGAGAAGCCCCCTATTACACCGAAAGCGGCTGGCGCGGCGCTTGGGCAACCGAAGGCGGCGGAACGCTGATCAATCAGGCGATTCATACGCTCGATCTTCTCTCCTATCTCGGCGGTCCGATCAAGCGCGTGCTGGGTCATATTTCTACCGACCTACTTCGCGATTCCATCGAAGTGGAGGACAACTGCCACGCCGTATTCGAATATGAAAACGGTGCGAAGGGCGTTCTGCACGCCACCAACAACTACGGCATCGACGCGCCGATCCTTTTGGAGCTGGTATATGAAAACGCGACGTATCAGCTGCTCGCCGAAAAGCTTTTAAAGGTGGAAGACGGTGTGCCGCACCTGGTATTGCGCGGACAGGATGCAAAGCATCTGGGCGAAAAGAGCTACTGGGGAGACAGCCATAAGATTCAAATCGCAAAGCTCTACGATTGCATTCTCACCGGAAAGAAATTTGAAATCGACGCAAGAAGCGCATTTCCGGCGCTGAATCTGGTAAAGGCCATTCAGGAATCGAGCGCAAAGAACGACTGGATCAATCTGGAGAAAGTATAGCATGAATGTATATGAAGAGGTTTTCTCGGCCATATCCGAGCTTAACCATATAGAAAACGCATCGTTTCGAAAAATCAGGCTGCTCGTCGTCGGCTGTTCAACCAGCGAAATTACGGGCGGCGTAATCGGTCACGCCTCTCAGCCAAACGTGGGCGGCGATGTAGCCCGCGCATGTCTTGACGCCTCTAATAAAGAGGGCTTTTCCGTCGCTTTTCAGTGCTGCGAGCATTTGAACCGCGCATTGGTTGTGGAGCGCGAATATGCCGAGCATCACAATCTTGAAATCGTTTCCGCCGTCCCCCATCCCAAAGCCGGCGGCAGCTGTGCATCCGCCGCATACCGCATGATGAACGATCCCGTGCTTGTGGAGAGCGCATCGGCGGACGCGGGCATTGATATCGGTCAGACGCTGATCGGTATGCACCTAAAGCGCGTAGCCGTTCCCGTGCGGCTCAAGGCGTCCAAAATCGGCGAAGCCCTCATTACAGCCGCCCGTACCCGCCCCTTATTGATCGGCGGCGAACGCGCCAAATATACACTTTGACTTCATGCGCCTGAATTTTTAGGCGCTTTTTGTAAACACCCCTTTTACCCCGTCCGAAAACAAATGTCATTCGCTTCAAACCCAAGTATTACAAACCATACGGGAGGAACGAGTATGAATTTCATAGCCGTTGACGGCGGCGGAACCAAGCTGAACGCGATATGGTTTGACGAAAACCTAAACCTTCTGGGTACAGCGCAGGCAAAAGGCATTAACGGCACCATTTCCCCGCATGACGAATGCTTACGGCAGATCAGGGCCTGCTTTGACGTGCTTTTCGGCGCGAATAAACCCGAAAGCATCGACTGTATCTACAATACATTCGGGAATATTTCGGATTATGTTTCCTGTCTGGAGCCGGATATCAAAGTCGTCAGGACGACGCCGCTTGGCGAAGCGAAGGGAGCACTTTTGGCAGGGCGCGGCATGGAATCCGGCATCGCAATCGTCGCAGGTACGGGTTCGGACGCGCTGTATGTAGGCCCCGACGGCAAACACGACGCAGTAGGCGGCGTAGGCGCAATCCTCGGCGATCAGGGAAGCGGCGTATGGATGGCGCGTCAGGCAGTGCAGAACGCCGTAAAATATGCGCAGGGCTGGGGCGAAGAAACGCTGCTTCTTGACATGCTGAAGCAGCACCTCGATATCGGGGAAGGCTTCCCGCACAGCCTTGTAAGATACATCTACGCCTCCCCCGCGCCGTTTCAGACGCTCGGAAAGCTTCTGCCAATGGTAGCCGAGGCGGCAAAGGCGGGAGATGAACCCTGCATTTCCGCATTTATCCGGGGCGGACATGCGCTCGCGCTCCAAACCGTTTCATTAATCCGCTGTCATATGGATTTCGGCGGGCATGTAATCACCTGCGGCGGCGCATGGAAGGCGTATCAGCCGATGTTTGACGAATATAAAAAGACGCTGAATGAATATTTCCCCGATGTAGAAGTGCACAGGCCCTGGTTCGAGCACGTACTCGCAGGCCCGATGAAGTATCTTTTGGATCAAGGATATACGCCGGAGGAAGCAAGAGACAAGCTTCTTGCCGCCTTCCCGGCTTATGAATGGAGGATGTAGAACCATGAATGCCATTATCGAATACCGCAAAGCGCTCCAGGAGGTCATTGACAAGGCGTTTGATACGCAGCAGGAAGCCCTTATGAAGGGCGCGGAGCTGATGAAGGAAGCTACGCTCACCGGTCATAATATTTTCGGCTTCGGCTGCAGCCACGCATGCCTTCCGATCCTCGAACTCTACTACAGAACCGGCGGCATGGCGACAATCAACCCCGTTCGCGCCCCCGGCCTTTGCCTGGATGTAGACCCCGCTACGATGACCAGCCAGATGGAGCGCATGCGCGACTACGGCCGCGTAATCATCGACGGCCAGCCGCTCGGCGAGGGCGACGTGATCATCGTCCACAGCGTGTCTGGCAGAAACAATGTTTCCACGGACGTTGCTTTAAGAGCCAGAGAAAAGGGCGCAAAGGTAATCGTACTTACCAATATGGAGATGTCCAAAGCCGTCACCAGCCGTCACCCGGACGGACTTAAGCTGTACGAAGTCGGCGACGTAGTGATCGACAACTGCGGCTGCGTGGGCGACGCGGCGATTTCCATCCCTGGCGTGCCCGAAAAGGTTGCTCCCACTTCGACTGCCGTCGCAGCGGCGCTTTTGAACGCCATGATGGCACAGGCGGTCGCCATGATCACCGAGTCAGGCGCGGTCGCACCCGTATTTGTATCCGCCAATGTAGACGGCGGAGACGAGCACAACAAGGAAATGCTCAAGGCCTACGGCGAGCACATTTTCTATATGTAAGGAGGATACCAGAATGCTTCTTGACCGCTATCAGAAAAGAGTAGACGATCTTTTAAAGGAAGTCCGCGAAACTCAGAAGGATAACATTATCAAAGCCGGTAAGCTGATTGCCGACACCATTGCAAACGGCGGCGGCGTATTCTTAAGCGGCATCTGCCATTCCATCGAAAACGACCTCATCTACAGAGGCGGCGGCCCCATCTTCTACAAGCATTTCTCCTGGAAGCTGGACGTAGAACAGAACGGCCGCGACCGCGAAAACACCTATGAAGACGCCAACAACATGGAAGGCCTCGCGAAATACGCGCTTAAGCGCAGCAAAATCCGCCCCGGCGACGTATTGATGGTTTCCTCCGTTTCCGGAAGAACCGCGGCGGTGGTAGACCTTGCATACGAAGCGCAGAAGCTCGGCATTCATGTCATCGCGTTCATCTCCATGAAGTACGCAACCCAGGTCGATCCCGTTCACTCCTCCGGCAAAAAGCTGTATGAGATGGTCGATATCGTAATGGACAACTGCGCGCCCGCCGCCGAAGGCATGATGGAAGTAGAAGGCATCGAAGCCCCCTACGCAGCCGCCAGCGGCATCGCCTCCGATTACATTCTCTGGTCCATGACAAGCGTCGCCGTAGAAGAGCTTCTGAACAAGGGCCTCACCCCCGGCATTCTGAAGAGCGCCAATTTCCCCGGCGGAAACGACTACAACAAAAAGATCATCGAGCCGCATTACGACGAATTCGGCTGGTAAAAACAAATTTAAAGGGGCTGTTTCGCGACAGCCCCTTTATTCTGTCAGGTTTGATTCCGATTATTCTTCCGTATGCTTCTCTGCGGCCGCGTCATTTTCTGCGGCTTTGTCCGCTGCGTTCATATTCTCTTTTACGTCTATCTTTTCATTCATGTACAGCGTAATCTCGCCCGTAACGCCTTCGGAATCCTCGGTGGGAGTAAAGCGAACCACGCTGTCCTTTTCAATCCATTCCACCTGTACGCCCTTGAGAATACCGTAGGGTTCCACTACGATTTCGCCTTCTCTTCGGATATTGGTCTTTGCAAACATGAACATGGTTCTGGGATATACGGTAAACACCTGCGTAAGATCGTTCTCTTCCAGAAGCAGCGGAGATTCCACCTCTTCCATCATATATCCGTCCGCACGGTACAGGTATACATCCCGCTTTCCGTCGGGGCTGGAATATGCCGCCTTATAAACGGCTCCCTCCGCGGCTTCCGGCGACTCCGCCTTGGTTTCGCCGGGCGCAAAATCAACGGTGATTTCGCCCATTCCTACGCCGCTGGAATCCTGAGCGATGTAGATTCTCAGGGAATCATCGTCGGTCCACTCGCTTAAGATATTGTACTCGACGGTAGACGCGGAAGGCAGCTGAATCTCGCCCTCGATCTCATAGGTCTCCCCCTCTACGCTTTTCGGAACACGGGCGGTAAACACATGCGAGGGCACCCTTACAGCATACACGGGCATCTCAACGACGCTTCCGTCCTGATTGACAACCTCTTTATACTCCGTGCCTTCGGGAACCGCGCATTCGCGGAAGAATACAAAATGCTGTCCGTTGTTTTCAAGTATCATTTTGGGGCTGGTTGCAAAACCATTGGTATATGCCATCATCGCGCCGAAGGTATAAAGCACGGAAACCGCCAAAAATCCGATAATGCCGGGGACGGCGAATCTGGTAAAAGTTGTCCTCATACGCTTGAAAATCGCGATCAGTATAAGCAGCAGAAGGCCAGCAATCGGAACGACATACAAAAGGTAATTGGCTCTGATCAGCCAAAGGAACATAATCCCGTTATTTCCAAGGAGCGTAAGTATCAATTCAAATACTATGAATAACGATACCGCAACGCGGACGATCGTGCCGATCTTCGTCTTCGGATGAATGCTGAAAAAGGGAAGCACATCCGGATCCCTGGTAAACATGGTAGAACTCTTTCTTGAGCGCTGATACTTGGCCATAAAACATTCCTCCCATTTGGTAAAAGCGCATTTGCGCAGCTATACTTTCCCTATTATACCACATACTGCCATCAAAAAACACCTGAGATAACCGTCAAATTGACGTTATCTATTGCTTTTCTTACGTCATTTGTGTAAAATATAGCTATACCGAGAAGGGATGGATGCATTATGCTGATCGGAATTGACGGAGGCGGAACCAAAACGGCTCTGTGTCTTGCGGATCATAACGGAAATGTCATCGGACAGATCACGGGGCTTGGAAGTAATCCGGCGGATCTGGGCATAGAAGAGGCGGGCAGGCGCCTGACGGAACAGCTGAATCAGCTGCTTGCGCCTTTCGGCGGATCAGAAGCGCGCTTTACCAGCATGTACGCCGGCATCGCCGGAAGCGCGAACACCGAAACCAGCGCCGCGCTTCGGGAAATCTTCCAAAAAGCGCTTCCGAACACGGAATTTATCGGCAACGGAAGCGACGCATTCAACGCGCTCTACGGCGAATCGGAGGACGACAACGGCATATCGCTCATTTCCGGAACCGGCTCCTCCTGCTTTGCGCTTTCAGACGGCGAGGTGCATCAGATCGGCGGCTGGGGATATCTCGTGGACGATGCAGGCAGCGGCTTCCGCGTGGGCGCCGATGTGCTTTCAGCCGCATACCGCGCCTTCGACGGACGCGGCGAAGACACGATGCTAAAAGACATGTGCCTTGAAAAGCTGGGGCTTCCCTTCCGCGAGGCGATTCCGCGCATTTATTCCGGCGGAAAAAGATATATCGCTTCATTTACCTATACCGCCTTTGAAGCATATATGAAGGGCGATAAAATCGCGAAGGAAATCATACTCAAAAACGCAGAGGCCCTTGCCGATCACTTGAAGGCGGGCGTAAAATGGATCAAGCGCCGCCCCGTAATATGCGTGGTCTCCGGCGGTCTTATCAACAATCCCAACGATATCTTCTTCCGCATGGTGCAGGACGCGCTCGGCGGCCTCAAGAGCGAAATTCAAATGATTCGCCCTGTTGTGCCGCCCGTATACGGCGCGCTGGCAAAGGCCGCGAGAAATGCGGGAATCGAAGCCGGAAGCGGATTCAAGAATAATTTCATAAAAAGCTATCAACAGGCGTAAGGAGCGGATGCATATGGATTACGGAAAGCTTGACACCGAAAAAACAAATCAGCGCACCGAAAAACTCGACAGCCTTTCGGCATTTGAAATCGCTTCTTTGATGAACGAACTGGATATCGGCGCAATCGCAGCCGTAAAGGAAGCGCTTTTACCCATCTCCCAAACTGCCGAAGCAGCCGCAAAGCGCATTCCCGAGGGCGGAAGACTCATCTACATGGGCGCAGGAACTAGCGGACGTCTGGGCGTATTGGACGCATCCGAATGTCCGCCTACCTTCGGCGTTGACAACACCATGGTCGTAGGCATTATCGCCGGCGGCGACGGCGCGCTCAGAAACGCGATTGAAGGCGCAGAGGACAGCGAGGAGCTCGCGGTTCAGAATCTGAACGACTTGGGCGTAAACGATAAAGACGTAGTCGTCGCTATCTCCGCAAGCGGAACGGCGCCCTACTGCATCGGCGCGTTAAAGCGCGCAAAGGAAGCGGGCGCAGCGGCCGTATCGATGTGCTGCAACAAAAACGCAAAGCTTTCCTCTTACGCCGATATCGCCATTGAAATGCCCACCGGCCCCGAGGCGCTGTCGGGAAGCACCCGTCTTCGCGCCGGCACCGCCACAAAGCTTGCACTCAACATCATTTCCACCTCCACCATGGTTCTGATGGGCAAGGTATATAAAAACCTGATGGTAGACGTCCGCGCAACCAACATCAAGCTCAAAGATCGTTCCGTCCGCATCACCATGAAGGCGCTGGATGTGGAAAGGGACGAGGCCGAGAGAAGGCTGGAAGAAGCCGGCGGCAGCATCAAGTGCGCCATCATTATGAAGGAAACCGGCATGGACAGGGAAAGCGCCATGAAAGCGCTGGAAGAGGAAAAAGGATACGTAAGAAGAGTTCTTGAAAAAGCCGAATAACGCTTTATCTCAAAAAGCCGTCCACACCGCCGTATCAGGCGGTTCGGGCGGCTTTTGCAAAATTTCCGCGCAGCTTTTCCGGCGTTTTCCGCCCGTTTTCAAGGCGCAGAAGGATACCGTGGGTTTTATTTTGGAATACCGCATAATCGGAAGGTTTTCGCGTTCATTCCCCACATTTTCATGCGTTCAAATTAAATCTTTTTTTGATACAATATATATGGGGAATTCCATATACCTGCATTGACACGTATGTTTCTTTCTGCTATACTCAAATGAAGTATAGCGCAAGAAATCGACAGAAAGCAGTCGAATCTTGCTGTAACAGGCGTCGGAAGTCCACCGGGAAAATTTGATCGGCATTCCAATACGGAAAAAATAAAAGGAGCAAAATCATGAACAAAATCACGATTATCGGAAGCGGAAACGTGGGCTCCACCATCGCTTACACGCTCACCATCACCGGTCTCGTACCGGAAATCGTAATGATCGACATCAACGGCGAAAAGGCGCTCGGCGAAGCAATGGATATTCGCCAGGGCACGCCCTTCTGCCCCTCCTGCAACATCTATGCCGGCGATTATGACGATGCAAAGGATTCGGACATCGTGATTATTACCTGCGGCGTCGCGAGAAAACCCGGCCAGACCCGTCTGGATCTTGCGCAGATCAACATCGACATCATGAAGATGATCATTCCGCAGATCACGCGCTATGCGCCGGACGCCACTTATGTCATCGTATCCAACCCCGTAGACATATTAACCTATGTATTTACCAAGCTCTCCGGCATTCCGGAAAACCGCATCATCGGCTCCGGAACGATTTTGGATACATCGCGCCTTCGCTCGAAGCTCTCCGAGCTCTATTCCATCAACCAGAAAAACGTTCATGCGTATGTTCTGGGCGAGCACGGCGATTCCTCGTTCGTTCCCTGGTCGCACACCAACATTTCCAACATTCCGATCGAAGTATACAAAAACAGCATCCAGCGCGCAAACGGCCCGCTGCCTGAGCTCAACAAAGCGGAAATCGAGGAATATGTCAAAAAGTCCGGTTCCCGCGTGATCCAGCAGAAGGGAGCAACCTATTACGCCGTTTCAATGTCCGTATGCCATCTGTGCAAGTGCCTCCTAAGCGGCCTTGACACCACCGTCACCGTATCCACCATCGTAAACGGCGAATACGGCTTGGATGACGTGTGCCTGAGCCTTGTAAACACCATCGGCAGCAAGCGTGTAAACGGAAAGCTGCTTCTGCCTTTGGAGGGCGAAGAGCTTGAAAAGCTTCACCTGAGCGCAGAAAACCTCAAAAACGTACTGAACAACGTTCGCATATAGAACATATAAAACGCTTTCACAGGGAGACAGAAATATGAAGGTACGCTATTTCCCCGGCTGCACGCTGAAGAATAAAGCGCAGGATCTCGATCTTTTTGCAAGAAAAAGCGCGCTTGCGCTCGGCATTGAAATGGAAGAGATTCCCATGTGGCAGTGCTGCGGCGGCGTATTCGTTTCGGCCAACGACGAAGTCGCCACCAAGCTCTCCTCCATCCGCGCCCTTTCGGACGCCGAAGAGCATCATTCGCCGCTCGTCACGGTCTGTTCCGCCTGCCATAATGTAATCAAGCAAACCAATCATCAGTTTAATACCGATTCCGCTTTTCGGCAGAAGGCGGTAAACTACCTTGCAAGCGATACCGTATACCAGGGAGGCGCAGAAATATACCACTACCTTGAAATGCTTCGCGATCTCGTGGGATTTGACGAGATCAAAAAGAAGGTAGTCAAGCCCCTGACCGGCAGAAAAATCGCCGTTTATTACGGCTGTCTGCTGCTTCGTCCGAATTCCGTTATGAAGATGGACGATCCCGAGAACCCGCAGATTTTTGAATCCCTCATCCGCGCTCTCGGCGCAGAGAGCGTATATTATCCCATGCGAAACGAGTGCTGCGGCGGCTATATCGCGCTTGAAAGCAAGGAACTTGCGGAAAAGAAGAGCCGAAGCGTATATGAAAGCGCAAAAAGCGCCGGCGCGGACACCATCGTAACCGCATGCCCGCTTTGCAGATACAACCTTTTAAAGAACAATTCCCCCCTGCCCGTCGTCTATTTTACGGAGCTTCTTGCCGAAGCACTCGGCGCAAAGGAGGATTCGAATGAATAATCGTCAGAAACAGGAGGAAATCCTTCGAATCAGCGGCGTAAACGCGAGAAAATGCATGAAGTGCGGAAAATGCTCCGCCACCTGTCCCGCGTATGACGAAATGGAATACCATCCGCACGAGTTTGTGTATATGGTGGAAACGGGCGACATTGATCGTCTTATGGCGTCTCAGTCGCTTTATAAATGCTTATCCTGCTTTGCCTGCGTCGATCGCTGCCCCAGAGGCGTTCAGCCCTTTAAGCTCATCGAAGCCGTCCGCCTTATGAACATCCGCAAACAGGGCAATAACCACATGACCGCAAACGATATACCGTCCATCCTGGATGACGATATGCCTCAGCAGGCAATTGTCAGCGCATTTCGAAAATATACAAAATAAGGAGGGAGAAGACAAATGCAGAGAATTGGCGTATTCGTATGCTGGTGCGGAAGCAATATCGCAGGCACGGTCGACGTACACGCGGTTGCAGAGGCCCTGAAAACCGAGCCCGGCGTAGTCTTTTCCACCGATTATCAATATATGTGCTCTCAGGCGGGTCAGAACATCATCAAAGACGCCATCCGCGATTACAGGCTGACCGGCGTTGTGGTTTGCTCCTGCTCCCCCCGCATGCACGAAGTCACCTTCCGGAAGACCGCTTCTCAGGCCGGCCTTAACCCCTATATGGTCGAAATCGCCAACATCCGCGAGCAGTGCTCCTGGGTGCATAAGGACGTCCCGACCGGAACCGAAAAAGCCATTATACTCGGCCGTGCAGCGGTTGCCAAGGTAAATCTGAACGCTCCGCTCACGCCCGGCGAATCCCTCGTCATCAAGCGCGCGCTCGTTATCGGCGGCGGCATTGCCGGCATTCAGACGGCGCTTGATATTGCAGACGCGGGCTTCCCGGTAGATATCGTTGAAAAGCAGCCCACCATCGGCGGCAAAATGGCGCAGCTTGATAAAACCTTCCCCACGCTGGACTGCGCAGCCTGTATCTTAACGCCCAAAATGGTGGATGCGGCGCAGAACGAAAACATCCGCATACTCTCCTACAGCGAAGTGGAGAAGGTAGGCGGCTTTGTCGGCAATTTTGAAGTCACCATCCGCAAAAAGGCCAGATACGTAAAAGAGGATATCTGCACCGGCTGCGGCGCATGCGTGGAAAAGTGTCCGATGAAAAAGGTACCCAACGAATTCAACCTCGGCATGGACAATCGCCGCGCCGTATATATCCCCTTTGCGCAAGCGGTACCGAAGGTTGCGACCATCGATCCCAACTACTGCAATATGCTCAAAAACGGCAAGTGCGGTCTTTGCGCGCGCGTATGCACCGCAGGCGCCATCGATTATACGCAGAAGGACGAGCTGATCACCGAAAAATACGGCGCGATCGTCGTTGCCACCGGCTATAATCCGATTTCGCTTGATAAGTTCGATGAGTTCGCATATAACCAGTCGAAGGACGTAATCTCCTCCCTCGAATTTGAACGGCTGACCAACGCCGCCGGTCCGACCGCCGGAAAGCTCGTGCGTCCCTCCGACGGAAAACACCCGCACACGATCGTATTCGTGCAGTGCGTGGGCTCCCGCTGCGACGCATGCGCGGAAAAGGGCAAGGAATACTGCTCCAAGATCTGCTGCATGTACACCGCCAAGCACGCAATGCTCACGCGCGACAAATATCCGGATACAGAAGTATACGTATTCTATATTGACGTGCGTACGCCCGGCAAGAACTTTGACGAGTTCTACAGAAGAGCGGTTGAAGAATACGGCGTTCACTACGTAAAGGGTATGGTCGGAAAGGTATCTCCCGAGGGCGATACGCTCAAGGTTCAGGCCTCCGATCTCATTTCCGGCAAGCAGCTTCATATCGATGCAGATCTCGTCGTATTGGCTGCCGCCATCGAGCCGGATGCTTCCGCAAGACCTCTTGCCACCATGCTGACCGCATCCATGGACACCAACGACTTCTTTACCGAAGCCCATCCGAAGTTACGGCCCGTGGAAAGCCCGACCGCCGGCGTATTCCTGTCCGGCGCATGCCAGGGCCCGAAGGACATCCCCGAGACCGTCTCTCAGGCGGGCGCGGCGGCTTCCAAGGTAATCGGTCTTCTGGTAAAGGACAAGCTTACGACCAATCCGTGCGTCGCTCAGTCCAACGAACTGATGTGCAACGGCTGCTCCTCCTGCGAGCTCGTTTGCCCCTACGGCGCAATCACATATATCGATAAGGAATTCCGCATGCCCGACAGAAGCATTCAAATCCGCCGCGTGGCGCAGGTTAATCCCGCCGTATGCCAGGGCTGCGGCGCTTGCACCGTCGCCTGCCCGTCCGGCGCGATGGATCTTAACGGCTTCAAGAGCGAACAGATCATAGCGGAGGTGGATGCCATATGCCGGTAAACGGATATAAGCCCCTGATCGTGGCCTTCTGCTGCAACTGGTGCTCCTATGCGGGCGCAGACCTTGCAGGAAACAACCGCTTGAACTATCCGGCGGATGTAAAGATCATCCGCGTGCCCTGCTCCTGCCGCGTAAACCCGATGTTCGTACTGCGCGCCTTCCAGCGCGGCGCGGACGGCGTGATCATCTGCGGCTGCCATCCCGGCGACTGCCATTATACCTCCGGCAACTATTTCACCAGAAGGCGTATGGCGCTTCTGTTCTCCATGCTCGATTATCTGGGCATTGAGCGCGAACGCACGCGCGTGGAATGGGTTTCCGCCGCAGAGGGCGCTAAGTTCGCCGCCACTATGAACGATTTTGCCGAAACCGTCGCTTCTCTCGGCGAAAACAAGAGACTGGAGGATCTGCGATGCAAAAAGTAACTGCTAAAACGCTTTCCGGCAAAGCAGCTTCTCTACTGAACGCCGGAGAAGTTAAGTATGTGCTCGGCTGGAAAAAGGGCGAATTCGATTACGACATTACGCCCGCGCTTTTCGAAAGCGCAGAGGAGCTGGAAAAGGATTTCGTATGGAACGATTTTTCCTGCGCAAATCTTTCCAAATACCTCATTAAATATACGCGTTCCCTTTCCGGGAAAATCCTGGTGTTTTTAAAACCCTGCGATACCTTTTCGTTTAATCAGCTTCTGACCGAGCATCGCATTGACAGGCAGAAGGTATACGCTGTAGGCGTTCCCTGCTCCGGCATGGCGGACGAAAAGAAAATCCGCGAAAATGCAGATGGAATTACGGCAATTTCCGAAACCGAAGAGGGATATCTCGTTCATACCCTCTATTCCGATGCGCCCGCCTTTATCTCCAAAGAAGAAGCGCTTCTTGAAAAATGCTTATCCTGCAAGGGATGGGCGCACATTGCGCTTGACGAACAGATTGAAGGCGAGGTTTTCGCCCCGTCCGCCGACCGCTTCGATCAGGTAAAAGCGCTTGAAAATATGACGCCGGACGAAAGATATCATTTCTGGCAGAACGAACTTTCCCGCTGCATCCGCTGCAATGCCTGCAGAGACGTTTGCCCCGCGTGCACCTGCGAAAAGTGCGTGTTCGACAACCCGAATTCCGGCGTCGAAAATAAAGCGGCGGCAAACAGCTTTGAAGAAAAGATGTTCCACATCATCCGCGCGTTCCACGTAGCCGGACGATGCACCGACTGCGGCGAATGCTCCCGCGTTTGCCCGCAGAAAATTCCGCTGCACCTTTTGAACCGCAAGTTCATAAACGATATCGATTCCTTCTACGGCGAATATCAGGCCGGCCTTGACGAAGGATCCCGCGCGCCGCTGGTCGATTACGATACGGGCGACCTTGAACCCAGTCAGGTTTTTGATTGGAGGGACGGACAAAATGCGTAAGCTTTCCCTTGAAAATCTGAATCTTGCATTTGCATCGATCGCAGCCAAGTACCCCCTCTACCTCCCGCAGGACAATTCTGCAGGAGATGCGGAATACAAAAAATGGGAACAGGGCGCAAAATGGTCGGATAAAACCAATACCGTAAAAAGCCCGAAGGACTTTTTCTTCCCGCAGACGGAAGATCTGATGGCCTTTCAGGTTTCCGGTAAAAGCATCGATATCATCGACACCCGCAAGGAATCCGAAGATTTCGTCGTTTTCGGCGTTCGCGCGTGCGACGTGAAGAGCTTTGAAGTTTTAGACAACGTGTTCCTCACCGAGCCCGCGGATTCCTATTATGCATCCCGCCGCGAGCATGGCATCATCGTATCCGTTGCCTGTACAAGGCCCTTGGAAACCTGCTTCTGCAAAGCCTTCTCTATCGATCCTTCCGAGCCCGCAGGCGATGTTTCGTGCTATAAAACGGACGATTCTCTCTATCTTTCGGCCAATACCGAAAAGGGCGAAGCGCTTTTGGCGGTAATTTCGGAATACACCGAAGAGGCGGACGATGCGGCTGTTTCCAAGCAGAAGGAAAGCATCAATAAGATCATGGACCGCCTTCCGCTTGCATCTCTCACTCCCGCTTCCTTCGGCGGCGGAAAGACCAAAGAATTTTTTGACGCGCCCGAATGGAAGTCTCTGTCCGAAGCGTGCCTTGGCTGCGGAACGTGCACATTTGTATGCCCCACCTGCCAGTGCTACGATATCAAGGACTTCAAAACCGGCTCCGGCGTCATCCGCTATCGCTGCTGGGATTCGTGCATGTATTCCGAGTTCACGAAAATGTCTGCCGGTCAGCCCCGTACCTCGCAGCTTGAGCGTTTCCGTCAGCGCTTTATGCACAAGCTCGTGTATTATCCCGAAAACAACAACGGTCTTTTCAGTTGCGTCGGCTGCGGACGCTGCCTTTCCCGCTGCCCGATTCACATGAACATCGTAAAAGTAATGAAAGCACTCGGAGGAAAAAAGGATGAATAATCGAGCCGAAACTCTGATTCCGAAAATCGGCGTGATTACGGATATCCGAATCGACACGCCGGATGTGAAAACTTTCCGCGTGCTTACGCCGGACGGCAAAAAGGTGTTTGACCATAAACCCGGTCAGTGCGCCATGCTCTCGATTCCGGGTGTAGGCGAGGCGATGTTCTCCATCACCTCTTCTCCTACCAACCTGGAATACATGGAGTTTTCTATCAAAAAGTGCGGCTGCGTAACCGAATGGCTGCATCAGGCTGAAGTAGGTCAAGCGGTCACCATCCGCGGCCCCTACGGCCGTCCCTTCCCGGTAGACGATGAATTTGCCGGAAAGGATCTTTTGTTCATCGCGGGCGGCATCGGCCTTGCGCCGCTCAGAAGCGTAATCAATTACTGCCGCTACTATCCCAAACGCTACGGAAAGATCGATATCGTGTACGGCTCCCGCTCGATGAGCGATCTGGTGGACTATAAAGAGATCGTAGACGAATGGGTGAACGATGAAAATGTAAACGTACACCTCACCATTGACCGCGAGCAGGAGGGCTGGACGGGACATGTGGGCTTCGTTCCGAACTACGTAAAGGAGCTCGCGTTCGACACCAATAAAACCGCCGTGCTCTGCGGCCCGCCCATCATGATCAAGTTCACCCTGGAAGGGCTTTCCGCTCTCGGGTTTGATAAGACGCAGATCTATACCACAATGGAGCTTCGCATGAAGTGCGGTATCGGCAAATGCGGCCGCTGCAACATCGGTTCGAAATACGTATGCAAGGACGGCCCCGTGTTCCGCATGGACGAGCTGGACGAGCTTCCGGACGAGTATTGACCGAAAAGGAGAATCGGCATGGAAAATATGGTAAACATTTTTCTGTTTGGAAAGAAATATCAGGTGCCCGACAATCTTACGATCATGTGCGCCATGGAATACGCCGGATATCAGCTCGTGCGCGGCTGCGGCTGCAGAAACGGCTTCTGCGGCGCATGCGCAACGATCTACCGCATCAAGGGCGATCAAGAGCTGAAGGCATGCCTCGCCTGCCAGACGAAGGTAGAGGACAATATGTATATCGCGACTCTCCCCTTCTTCCCGCTGGTGAAGCAGGTGTACGACATAAACAACGTATCCCCCACCCAGCAGATCATGATGCAGCTGTACCCCGAAATTTACGCCTGCATCGGCTGCAACGCATGCACCAAGGCGTGTACGCAGGGGCTTAACGTAATGCAGTATATCGCATATGCTCAGAGAGGCGATTTTAAAGCGTGCGCAGAGGAATCCTTCGACTGCGTCATGTGCGGCGTCTGCTCCGCCCGCTGCCCCGCCGGTATTTCTCATCCGCAGGTGGCGATGCTCGCCCGCAGAATCAACGGAAAATATCTCGCGCCCAAGTGCGGTCATCTGGAAGACCGCGTTAAGGAAATCAAGGACGGCACGTTTGAAGAACTGATCGAAGCGCTCATGCAAAAGCCCGTCAGCGAAATGAAGGAACTTTACAACAACAGAGACATTGAGAAATAAGGAGGCGCGAATTCATGTATTCCGAGAAATTTCAGGAATCCATCAAAAAGGTGGAAGCCGCAAGAGATAAGAATATCGCGCTGGAGCCAAGGCGCATGACGGCGGACGAAAAGGAACAGCTGCTCGCCGCCTATCATCCGGATTATAAGCAGGATGAGTTCCGCGTGCTTACCGTAGGCCCCAACAAGGGCGAAAAGGTGCCCAAGGAGCTTTCGGAAATGCTGGAGGCGCATTCCCGCATCCGTGATATGAAAATCGATCTTTCTTCCCCCGCTTACGATGTGGACGTTTTGGTCATCGGCGGCGGTGGCGCAGGCGCATCGGCGGCAATTGAGGCGCACGAAGCGGGCGCAAACGTAATGATCGTAACGAAGCTCAGAATCGGCGACGCCAACACCATGATGGCGGAGGGCGGCATTCAGGCGGCTGACAAGCCTAACGATTCCCCCGCAATTCACTTTGTAGACGCATTCGGCGGCGGACACTTTGCCGCCAAGCGCGAGCTTTTAAGAAAGCTCGTGTGCGATGCGCCGGATGCCATCGAATGGCTGAGCGAGCTGGGCGTAGAATTTGACAAGGACAAAGACGGCAACATGATCACCACCCACGGCGGCGGTACGTCCAGAAAGCGCATGCATGCGGCAAAGGACTATTCCGGCGCGGAGATCATGCGCACCCTGCGCGATGAGGTTCTGAACCGCGAAATCCCGGTCGTCGATTTCACAAGCGCAATCGAGCTGATTCTGGATGAAAACGGAAACGCAGCGGGCGCGGTGCTTCTCAACATGGAGACGGGCGAAATCATGGCGGCACGCGCGAAGACCGTCGTCATCGCAACCGGCGGCGCGGGACGCATGCACTATCAGGGCTTCCCCACCTCCAACCACTACGGCGCAACCGCCGACGGACTGGTGCTGGGCTACCGCGCAGGCGCGAAGCTGCTCTACGCCGATACCCTTCAGTATCATCCCACCGGCGCAGCATACCCCGAGCAGATTTTCGGCGCGCTCGTCACCGAAAAGGTGCGCTCCCTCGGCGCAAAGCTCATCAATAAAAACGGCGAAGCGTTCATGCATCCGCTCGAAACGCGCGATGTATCCGCCGCCTCCATCATTCGCGAGTGCTCTACGCGCGAAAACGGCGTAGAAACCGGAAACGGCTTCGGCGTATGGCTGGATACGCCCATGATCGAAAAGATCGGCGGCGCAGGCACAATCGAAAAACGCATTCCCGCCATGATGCGCATGTTTGAAAAGTACGGCATCGACATCCGCGTTGAGCCGATCCTCGTATATCCCACGCTCCACTATCAGAACGGCGGCTTGGATATCGATGAAGACGGCATGACAACGAACGTCAAAAACCTGTACGTAGCCGGCGAGGCCGTCGGCGGTATTCACGGAAGAAACCGCCTGATGGGCAATTCCCTGCTCGACATCATCGTGTTCGGAAGAAGCGCGGGCAAGAACGCCGCGAAGAAGAGCCGCGAAGTTACTTTGGGCGCGCTCACACTTTCGCATGTAGACCGCTTTGAAAAGGAACTTGAAGATGCAAACGTAGACACCTGCAAAGTATCTCCCAAGCTCCTCCCCGATTATCGCAGAAAGTAAATTGGAAAGGTCGAAGGCCAAATGACTCTCTTTAACGGCGTGATCTCGATCACCGGAATCACGTTTTTGATGTTCTGCGTATTCGCAATTGCCGCCGCCGGATACCTGCTCGGCAGAATAACCATCAAGGGCGTATCCTTGGGAACGGCGGGCGTATTCATCGTATCCCTCGTTTTCGGCTGCCTGTTTTACGACAATCTGGAAGTGCAGCTTCCGTCCTACACGAAAAACGCGCTCAAGATCATTGAAAATGTGGGGCTTATACTCTTTGTAACCTCCGTAGGCTTTATCGCAGGCCCGAAGTTCTTCGGAAACATGAAAAGGAACTTCACTTCCTACGTACTTCTGGGCCTTGTGATCATCGTAACCGGCGGCATTGCGGCGGTTCTGTGCATACTCTTTGCACGCGCCACAACAAACGTCGACCACGAATACCTGACCGCTATGGTCACCGGTCTCCTCTCCGGCGCGCTCACCTCAACCCCCGCCTTCTCCGCAGCGAAAGCCACGGTCGGCGAAGCGTATGAAGATGTAGTTACCGCCGGAAACGGCATTGCCTACATCTTCGGCGTAATCGGCGTGGTGCTGTTTGTACAGCTGATTCCGAAAATCACCCGTGCAAACATGGCCGAAGAACGCGCGAAGCTGGTATCGGTAAAGGGCGGCGAATCCACGAAAACTGAGCGCACGCTGATTCAGATGGATTCCTTCGGTTTTATGCCCTTTATGCTCGCCGCCATCGCAGGTATCTTTGTCGGCATGATCAAGATCCCGCTCTCCGGAGACGGCCTTTCGGGCACCACCTTCTCCCTGACCACCACCGGCGGCTGCCTTTTGATTGCGCTCATCTTCGGACATTTCGGGCGCGTGGGCTCTGTTTCCATCATGCCGAAGGACACCACGCTCAAGGTATTTCGCGAATTCGGCCTTATGCTGTTCTTAATCGGCGCGGGCGTATCGGGCGGCGCGAACTTCATCAAGAACCTCGAAGTGATTTACTTCTTCTACGGCGTATTCATGACGCTCTTCCCGATGGTCATGGGCTATCTGTTCGCCAGATACATACTGAAGCTGAGCCTTTTAAACTCGCTCGGCTCCATCACCGGCGGCATGACTTCCACCCCCGCCCTCGGCACGCTGATCAATGTAGCAAAGACGGAGGACGTAGCCTCCGCCTATGCGGCTACCTATCCGATCGCGCTGATCGCCGTGGTTCTGGTATCCCAGTTCCTGATTATACTGTTCTAAGGCATTCGCGCCTATATTTCTTATTCGCTTATTGACATTCCCCTTTAAACTGCGTATCATGGAAGCATACACAGTTAAAGGGGTTTTATTATGCAAGCTGTCATCAGTGCGGTCGAGGTTGTGCTGTCCATATTCCTGATGATATCCGTAGGAATGCTTTTGACCAAGTTCGGATGGATTCAGGAAAAGGAATCGAGGTTTCTTTCGCGCTTCGTTTTAAAAATTGCACTGCCCGCAACAATTGTAAGCAACATATTTGAAAAATTCACTGCGGAAAGCCTGCTCGGCATGGCGGCAGGACTCATCATTCCCGCGCTGTCGCTGCTGATCGCAGCCTCGGTAAGCTTTCTTTTATCGCGGCTTCTTAAAATACCCGAAAATCGGCGCGGCGCATATGTCGTCATGTTCACATTTTCAAACAGCGTATTCATCGGTCTTCCCGTATGCCGCGCATTGTTCGGCGAGGATGCAGTATCCTATACGCTCATCTATTATATTGCAAACACAACGCTTTTCTGGACGCTGGGTTTTTCGCTCATGCGAAGGGACGGCGGAAAACCCAAAGAAGAAACAAGCCTGCGCCTGATTCCCGAGTACATATTTTCAAAGGACAAATCCAATTCCAAATACATCCCTGCGAAAAACGCGCTCTCAAGGCTTAATAAAGCCGTTCCGCTTCCCCTGATCTTTCTGATCGTTTCATCCGCATGCGTACTTCTGGGCGTGTCTCTGCCCGATTTCGTCATGTCCTCCGCAGGTTATATCGGCTCCTCTGTAACGCCGTTGTCTCTGGTATATACGGGCTGCGTATTAATGCGCATGATACGCACAAAGCACATGCGCTTTGAAAAGGGCTATATCTCCATATGCATCGGAAGGTTTATACTGGTTCCCATGCTGGTAATCGGTCTGTCGCTCATATATAAATCGGCGGATCCCTCAAGCGTTCTTTTAACGCCCGTCATGCTGCACACTTTCATCATTGAAGCGTCCATGCCCATCATGACACAGACGACCATTGTAGAAGCCGGCTGCGGCGGAGATGATGAATACGTTGCGGGCGCAACCGCGCTTACCACGGCGCTTTCCCTTTTGTTTATCCCCGCATATATGTATGTAATCACATCACTTCTCTGATCAGGAGGCTATATTATGTTTAAAAAGGATCTTGCCGCGCTTACGCCGCCGATGGGCTGGAACAGCTGGGACTCATACGGCGCGTCAGTCAATGAAAAACAGCTTTTGGAAAACGCCAAGGTCATGAGAGATCAGCTGCTCCCCTTCGGCTACGAATACGTCGTCTGCGATATTCAATGGTCGGAGCCCACGGCGGACAGCACCGAATACCATCCCTTTGCCCGCCTTACCATGGATACCTACGGCCGCCTCTTGCCCGCATACAACCGCTTCCCCTCCGGCTTTCAGGAGATTGCCGAGACCATTCACAATATGGGTTTGAAGTTCGGCATTCATATCATGCGCGGCATTCCCCGTCAGGCGGTGTATTCCGATTTCCCGATCAAGGGAACAAGGTACACTGCGCGGGAAATCGTGCTCCCCTTCCGCGAATGCAGATGGAACACGGATATGTACGCCCTGAACCCCGCGCATCCCGGCGCACAGGCGTATTACGATTCCATATTTGAATTGTACAGCGAATGGGGCGTAGACTACATAAAGGCGGACGATATCCTCAGAACCGATTACGACCCGAACAATTCCTACGCCGCCAGAGCGGATATTGAAATGATTCGTTCCGCCATCGACAAAACCGGGCGCGAAATGGTGCTGTCTCTCTCCCCCGGCCCCGCAAAGACCGACAGCGCGTGGCACCTTTCAAAACATGCCAATATGTGGCGCATTACGGATGATCTTTGGGATGAATGGCCGCTGGTTCATAATATGTTCGACCGAATGGAGGCATGGCAGGCGTATGTAAAGCCCGGCTGCTGGCCGGATGCGGATATGCTGCCGCTGGGAACGCTTCGCATGTGGAAAGGCGGCATTCCTTCGAATCTTTCAAAGGACGAGCAGATCACTTTGATGAGCCTTTGGTGTATCTTCCGCGCTCCGCTCATGATGGGCGGCGAGCTTACGCGCCTTGACGCGTTTACAAAGAGCATACTTACAAACAGGGAAATTCTGTCTCTCACCAAAAGTGAACATGCGGCCAGACAGGTGGAACGAACGGATGCATACGCCGTATGGACAAATCTCGATACCGAAGGAAATCCCGTTGCCGCACTTTTCAATACGTCCGACAGATTGATCCGCATATCCGTTCCGTTTGCGGATATCACCGAGTCGCCCGTATTGTCGCTTACCGATCTTTGGACGGGCGACGACATACCGTTTGCGGAAAATGCAATTTCCTTTGAAATCAGGCCGCATGCCTCGCGCGTCGTTCGTCTGAAGGGATAACCCCGGACGCCGCATCATACGCTTATGAAAAGCCAAGGAGGTTCAACATGAAATATCTTTCTTACATCGAATCCATTGAGTTTGCAACCGACGCGCTTTCCAAGGGCCGTGCATTTCTGACTTCCGGAAAAGACGCGCCCAACACCATGACCATCGGCTGGGGCTCCATCGGCTACATGTGGAACCGCCCCGTGTTTATCGCCGTCGTGCGCCCGCAGAGGCACACGCACGGAATCATGCTGAAAGAAAGCGAATTCACCGTAAGCATTCCCACAAAAAACGACTTGTCCGCCGCTTTGGCTTTTGCCGGAACCGCTTCCGGACGAGACGGCAATAAATTTGAAGGTCACGGCATTACCGCCTCTCCCTCGCAGCACGTTTCCTGCCCCATCATCAAGGAATGCGGGCTTCACTTTGAATGTAAAACCCGCCTCATTCAGGATATGACCGGCGACAGAATGGACGAAAGCGTCATCGCCCGCTCCTATCCCGCACGCGACTTCCACACCATCTTCATCGGAGAAATCGTTTCCTGCTACACGACCGACGAATAAACGGGAGGCATACAGATGAACAGATCGGAATTTACACGCCCGGTAGACGCGAAAAACGTAGTCATCCGCGATTCCTTTTTCAAGGATCTCATGGAAAAGGCCGCTCATAAAATCATCCCCTATCAGTGGAAAGCGCTGAACGATCAGGTAGAGGGCGCTTCTCCAAGCTTTTGCATTCATAATTTCAAAGCGGCAGCCGGTCTGATTCAAGCGCAGCACGGCGGATTTGTGTTTCAGGACAGCGACCTTGCCAAATGGATCGAAGCCGCTTCGCACATGCTGATTTGGAAAAGAGACGAAGAGACCGAAAAAAACATCGACGAAACCGTCGACTTAATCGAGAAGGCACAGCTTCCCGACGGCTATATCAATACGTATTATTCCCTGAACGGCATCGACAAGCGCTGGACAAATCTTCGCGACAACCATGAGCTGTACTGCGCAGGCCATATGCTGGAAGCCGCCGTCGCCTATTACAAGGCGACCGGAAAGCGGAAGCTGATGGACATAATGATCCGATTCGTTCAGCATATAGCGGACAAATTCGGCACGGAAGAGGGCAAGGAAAAAGGCTATCCGGGTCATGAAGAGATCGAGCTTGCGCTTGTGAAGCTGTATGTGGTTACAAAAGATCCCGCGCATTTGGCGCTTGCAAAATACTTTATCGACGAGCGCGGACAACAACCCAATTACTTCGTTGTGGAAGCCGACCGCGAAAAGCGCGGCTACGGCTGGGCGAGAAGCGTATACGAAGATAACGCCTATTATCAGGCGGATAAGCCTGTAAGAGCGCAAACAAAGGCCAACGGACACTCCGTTCGCGCCAATTACCTTTTCAGCGGTATGGCGGACGTAGCCAGAGAATGCGAAGATGAGGAGCTTTACAAAGCCTGCGAAACGCTCTGGAAAAACATCACCCGCAAGCAGATGTATATAACGGGGCAGGTCGGTCAGTCCTCCTTCGGCGAGGCGTACTCCTTCGATTACGACCTTCCGAACGACCTCGTATACGGCGAAACCTGCGCCTCGATTGCGCTCATGTTCTTCGCCCACAGAATGCTTCGCTTATCCCCCAAGGGCGAATACGGCGATATCATGGACAAGCTTATCTATAACGGAACCGTAAGCGGCATGTCGCTCACGGGCGACCGCTTCTTCTATGTGAATCCGCTCGAATCCTGGCCGGAGCGAAACCGCAGGAACCAGCAGTTCGCGCATGTCAAAAACGAACGGCAGAAGTGGTTCCCCTGCGCCTGCTGCCCGCCGAACCTCGCCCGCCTGATTTCTTCCCTCCCCGGCTATGTGCTCCACACGCGGGATAATACCGTGTTTTTCGCGCTCTACACCTCCTCCGAGGCGTCCTTCGACCTGCCGGGCGGAAAGGCGTCTGTTTCCGTGGAAACCGAATACCCGTGGAACGGACGCGTTTTGGTAAATGTCAAGCAGGGCTTTGACGGCATGACGCTCGCCTTAAGGCTTCCCGTATGGTGCAAGCAGTACACGCTTGAAATCAACAGTCAATACGCCGAAACCGTAATGAAGGACGGCTATCTGTATATCACGCGCCCCTGGCAGGCCGGAGACAAAATCGAATTTGTCATGGACATGCCCGTAATGGTCATGCGCGCCCATCCCCTCGCCCGCGCCAATGCAGGAAAAGTCGCCGTGCAGCGCGGCCCCGTGGTATACTGTCTGGAGGAATTCGATAACGGCAGGAATCTGAACCTTATTAAGCTTCCAAAGAACGCAGCGTTTGCAATCGAGAATGACGAAGCGCTCGGAAATATTCCCGTCCTCTCCTCAAGCGCCGTGCGCGAGACAAACGAAGGCTGGGATGAATACGAATTGTACGCCGACAGACACGAACCCAAGACTGCGCCCATCCGCGCCCGCTTTATCCCCTATTACGCCTGGAACAACAGAGGCGTGGGCGAAATGTGCGTGTGGGTTCGGGAGGATCGGTAAATGGACGCTTCTTTCTCCGAACGCGTATACGAAGCGATGGACGAAGGTACGGATATTGAGGGCGTATATCTTTCATCGGACGCCGTTGAAGACGTGTTTGCACGGAAAATCGCAATCAACGAATCCGAATTCCGTTCATCCGCGTTCATTCAATGCGCGTTCGAGGGCGTAAGCTTTCATAATGTAATATTCGATTCCTGCGACCTTCAGAACACGCCCTTCCGCGCCTGCTCCTTCCGCGAATGCACCTTTAAAAGATGCCGCCTGACGGGCGTAGACATGGTGGAAAATGTATTTCAGCATGTATCCTTTTCGGACTGCGTGATGCAGTATTCAAACTTAAGCGGCTCAAAGCTCACGAAGACGAAGTTTTCTGATACCGATCTTACAAACGCCTATCTGAACGAAATGAAGCTTAAGGAGACTGCGTTTCACGGATGCGTAATGAAAAATGCGGAAATCGCACACACGCCGCTTATGGGAGTCAATCTCACAAGCAACGATATTGCGTCTGTGAGCGTGACGCTGGATTCCCTTCGCGGCGCGCGCGTTACATCCCTTCAGGCGCTGGCGCTGTCATTGCTGCTTGGAATTGTAATTGATGAAACCGAATGATTCTGCCTGCCAATTGAACGGCACAAAAAAACGGGGCTTTTCAGTCCCGTTTTTCATTTTGGTTTTTATTCGATTATACGCCGAGTACGAACGCCTTATATCCCTTGTATGCCTCGTACAGGTCAGCCTTGGAGATGACCTCCCAGGGCGCGTGCATGCTGAGCACCGCTACGCCGGAGTCTACAACTTCCATGCCGTAGAGCGCGCAGATGTAGGCGATGGTTCCTCCGCCGCCCTGATCCACCTTACCGAGCTCCGCCGTCTGGAAGGATACGCCGCCCTTGTCCATCACGCCGAATACCTGCGCGAGGAATTCCGCATTGGCGTCGTTGGAACCGGACTTTCCGCGGGAACCGGTGAACTTGTTGAAGCATACGCCGTTTCCGAGGAACGCACTGTTTTTCTTTTCAAATGCGCCTGCAAAGTTGGGATCGAAGCCCGCGGATACGTCGCAGGAGAGCATCTTGGATTTGGTGAGCGCACGGCGCAGCTTAAGATCGCCTTCTTCGCCGTGAAGCGCCATCATTTCGGCCAGTGCATTCTCAAAATAGGTAGCCTGCATGCCGGTTGCGCCGACGGAGCCGATTTCTTCCTTGTCGGCCAGAATGCACGCCACGGTCTTTTCGGGCGTCTCGTCGATATCGAAAAGCGCCTCCAGCTGCGCATATGCGCATACGCGGTCGTCATGGCCGTAGCCGATCAGCATCGAACGGTCGAAGCCCATATCGCGGCACTTGCCGGCGGGAACAACCTCGATTTCGGCGGACAGGAAGTCCTCTTCATCGATGCCGTACTGATCCTTGAGTATCTTGAGAACGCCGTCTTTTACGCTTTCCTTGTCTTCATCCTTTACAGGCTTCCCTGCGATGATTACATCCAGCATTTCGCCGGTAATGGCCTCAGAGAGCTTTTTGCCCATCTGATCAGCACCCAGATGCGGCAGAATATCGCTCACGCAGAATACGGGATCCTCGTCCTTTTCACCGATATTTACATCGATCATGCTGCCGTCGCGCTTGCAGACTACGCCGTGCAGCGCAAGAGGCATAGCGACCCACTGATACTTTTTGATGCCGCCGTAATAGTGCGTATCGAAATAGGCAAAGCCGGCTTCCTCGGAAAGCGGATTCTGCTTAACATCCATGCGCGGCGAATCGATATGCGCGCCAAGAATGTTGATTCCCTTTTCCATCGGCGCTTTTCCGATGATGAACAGCATGATGGCCTTTCCCATCACCTGATGATACAGCTTATCGCCCGCTTTGATTTCTTCCGCGTTATCGATCTTATCCTGAAGGTTTTTATAGCCCTTCATTTCCGCCAGGCGGATGGTTTCCTTTACGCATTCGCGCTCGGTCTTTCCGGCGTCGAGGAAAGCCTTATAACGAGCAGAAACATTTTCAAGCGCGGTAAGCGCCGCTTCATCATAAGTCAGCCATGCATTTTTGTGTTCCATGATAAGCCCTCCATATCATTATTTTTTATAATCATACCATAATTTGTCCGAAAAAGGAAGATGCTTTCACAGGCTTTTTTCTTCCCCATGTGATTTCTGCCCAGCCGCAAGCGTTTTCATATGGATTATCGAGGCGTTAAGGTCGCTTGCGTCCTGAGAATCGTGCGTCACGATCAGCGCTGTTTTTCCTTCCAGCGCCTTTTTTACATACTCGACAACGCGCTTCCTCGTCTGTTCATCAAGCCCTTTAAACGGCTCGTCCATAAACACGGTCTCCGCATCCGCGATCAGCGCCCTTGCAATCGCTACGCGCCTGGCCATACCGCCGCTTAAATCGGTAACGCGGGTATGAATATCCTTATCAAGTCCAAGCGCCGTGAGCGCCTGCACGCCTTTTTCTTTCGCGTTTTTATGAACCAGCGGCAGTATGCAGTTTTCAAGCGCGGACAAATGCGGAATCAGTCTGTCCTCCTGAAACACAAACGCCAGGCGCTTTTTATTGATCCCCGAAACATCGCCCGCGTCCTTATCCTCAAGCCCCGACAGAATCCTCAGAAGCGTGGTTTTTCCGCAGCCCGATTCTCCCATCAGACAGGTGACTTTGCCGCCTTCGATCAGGCATGAAAAATCATCCAGCACGCGTTTATCCGAAAAGCGCTTCCCGAGCCCCTTTACAACGATATTCTGCATACTACCGCCTCCCCGAAAGCCTGTGCCCGATGAGCTTTACAATCAGTCGGCACGCAAAATCTGTGATCAGGCTCAAAAGCACTATCGTCAGCGTCCACGCAAACAATTCACCCGTCAGATAGTACATCTTCACATAGTACAGCCGTTCGCCGATTGAACCGTCCGGAATCGCAATGACTTCGGCGGCGATGCCGCTTTTCCACGCGAGCCCGATCGATACGCTGACCGCCGAAAGAAGATGCGGATACACGGCCGGGAAATAGATGTGCCTGATTTTCTTAAACGGGCTTAAACGGAACACATGCGCCATTTCAAGAAGCTGCACATCCGCGCTTTGTACGCCGGTGAGCATGTTGGTATAGAAGACAGGAAAGCAGATGAGAAAAGCGATGAACACGCTCAGCGCTCCATCCGACAGGAAGAATACCGCCAGAAGTATAAACGAGGCGACAGGGATCGACCTGATTACCGAAATCAGCGGCGACATGAGATCCCGTATGAATCTCATCTTTGCGGAAATCGCTCCGATCAGCGCGCCAAGCAGCATACCGATGGTAAACCCGTATAATACGCGGATGGTTGAAAACAGTATTCGCGTATAAAACTCCCTTTGCTTCATCATTTCATAAAGCGTTTTCATTACAGAAACAGGAGATACCAGAAATATCTCCTGTTTCATGACGACTGCCGCCAGCTGCCATATGATCAGCCAGAAGACAACCGCCCAAAGCTTTATGCCGTTTTTATGCTTCTTATTTGACATAGTAGAAGTCTTCGCCGGGGACATTTCCGCCTACGGCTTCGGGGTTCTGCTCATGGAGAACGGTCAGATAGCCGCTTAATTTCGAATGCATTTCTTCTCCGGTGATGCATACGATGTTGCAGTACGGAATCGCCTTTACGGCAACCGCCTCGGCTACGATTTCATATTCGCCTACGAGCTTTGCAGCTTCTTCTACGTTCTCATTTACGAACTGTACGGATGCCGCATAATCGGCAAGGAATTTATCCACCTTCTCGGGGTTGTTGTTTACAAAGTCGTTTCTCGCTACCACAACGCCCGTGATCATGCCGCTGGGCGTTTCGCTGTCCGTCTGAAGCGCGTCCCACTCGCCGGAGAAATCCAGCGCGATTCTGATATCGTTAAGCTTGGTCTGGGCTACGGTAACAAAGGGCTGCGGGAGCATGGCCACCGCGTTTTCGTTGTTTACAAGCGCCGTCAGGCACTCGGCATGTTCGGACATGTACTCAACGGTCAGATCCTTCGCAACATCGATTCCATGCATATCCAGGAGGTAATTAAGCGCATATTCAGGCGTGGAGCCCTTGCCGCTGGCGTATACGGTTCTGCCCTTGAGATCCTCGATCGAATGAATCGTGTCGCCGCGCTCTACAATGTAGATTACGCCAAGGGTGTTTACGGCAAGCACCTGAACCTGCTGATTGGTGTTCTTATAGAGAATGCTTGCAAGGTTTGCCGGAACGCAAGCCATGTCGATTTCGCCCTTCATGAGCTTGGGAACGATCATATCTGCTGCGCCTGCGAGGGTGAATTCATACTCACCCGTGCCTTCAGCGTCCTTCATCAACTTCACAAGACCCATTCCGGTGGGACCCATGAGCGCCGCAACGCGTACAGGTTCGCCGGCTTCAGCAAAAGCTCCGCCGGAAATAATCATCATAAGCGCCAGCATGATAGAAAGCAGTTTTTTCATTTTTGTCATATCCTTTCAAATTTCCATCGTGTGCTTTACCCTGTCTCTCTCCTCGTTGCGCTTGGCATTATTAAACCGGTCAAGCGTGCCTACGAGATAACCGGTAATGCGGCGAATGCGGTCAAAGGGTACTTCTGCCAGATGATAGTGTATGTCAGCATAGTCGCCGTCGAGCTTAACATCAATCTTCTTAAGCGCTCGTCCGTACTTTTCCTGTCCTCGACGGATGTAGGCGTCTCTTTCTTCATTGGAAATCTCGCCTCCGGTGATTTGAATGAATACATTTTCCATTTGCGTTATCCCTCCTCTCGCTTTCGATGGTATTATACACCCCGAAAACGCAATTTGACGTTGCACATGCAACGTCAAACGCAAAAATTGATGACAATATCCGTTAATTCTCATATTCAGCTTCTTTTACCGCCGAAAGAATGGTAAAGCTGTTTTTGTAAAAGTCGATTTTTCCCTCTTTCTTCATCAGAGAAAGTTCGCGGGAGAGCGCGCTTCTGTTTACCCCCAGATACGTAGCCATGGAGCTTCTGTCAAACGGAAGGGTGAAAACGCGTCCGTCGCGCGTGGAATACTGGGTAAAGAGCGTCATGAGCTTTTCCCTGAGCGTTTGTTTGGAAAGCACCTGAATTCTGTCGTTCATGGAAAGCGTCTTAAGCGTGAGCATCCGAATAAACCTTCTGCAATGCATGCAGTGACCGCCGCCCATCTGACCCGTAAGCCCCTGCGCAGAAAGCCACAGAACCGAAACGTTTTCCACCGCGCAGGCGTACACCGGCGATTCCTTCGCGCCCTGATAGCAGAGGGATTCCGCAAACGTCTGCCCTTTTTCAACCGTCGCCATAATCATTTGCCGGCCGTCAAAATCGTCCATCATAATCTGAACAACGCCGGAAATCACAATGCCGAAGCGCGACACCCGTTCGCCCGCTCTTAAAAGAAATTCGCCCTTGGAATAGCTTTTCCCGATCGACTGATAAAAGGAAAGCGTATCCTGAATCTGCGCATCCGTAAGCCCCTCAAAAAGCGGGCAAAGCCTGAGAATATCAAACACCCTTTATTCTCCTTTACGAAGCAAGAGAGAAAGCATACCGCCCATTTACTCAGCCAGCGCCGCCTTGATCATGATGGCGCATTCCATCCTCTTTTTGAAAAGCTCGCATCCATACTCATACACGCCCAGAATGCTGCCCGTGGCGTGATACGCGTTTGCCGCGCAGCCGCCGGAGCAATACATCTTCGCCCAGCAATCCGCGCACTCAGGGCGGGCATAGGCGTTGCAGAGCTTGAATTCGTCTCTGACGGCGGGATTGGTAATGCCGTCAAAAATGTTTCCGAGCTTGTATTCCTCTTCGCCCACAAACTGATGACAGGGATACAGATCTCCCCACGGGGTTACGGCCAGGTATTCCGTTCCCGAGCCGCAGCCCGCCACGCGCTTATACACGCAGGGACCGTGAGAAAGATCGAGCATGTAGTGATAGAATGAAAAGGGACGGCCTTCCTTTTCGCGTTTGATCATTTCCTTAGCAAGAATCTCATACTGATCCTTGATGACGGCAAGATCATCCTTCGTAAGCGCGTAAGGATCGCCCAGCGCACATACGACCGGCTCCATGCTCAGCTCTGTAAACCCTAAATCCGCCATATGGAATATATCGTTCGTGAAATCAGGATTCAGGTGCGTAAACGTGCCGCGCACATAGTATCCGCGGTTTCCGCGCTTTTTCACAAACTCCTGAAATTTGGGAACGATGGTATCGTAGCTTCCCTTGCCCGCATAGTCCACGCGGAAGTGATCGTGTACTTCCTTGCGTCCGTCAAGGCTCAAAACCACGTTATGCATCTCGCGATTGGCAAACTCTATCACATCATCGTCCACCAATACGCCGTTGGTCGTAAGCGTAAAGCGGAAGTTCTTGTTTTTCTCCTTCTCGATGGAGCGCGCATAGGCGACCAGCTGCTTTACTGCGTCCCAATTCATCAGCGGCTCTCCGCCGAAGAAGTCCACTTCCAGATTTACATGATTGCCGCTGTTTTCCACGAGAAAATCCAACGCACGCTTTCCCACTTCAAACGACATGATCGCGCGATCTCCGTGGTATTTTCCCTGACTTGCAAAGCAATATTCGCAGTTCAGATTGCAGGTATGCGCAACATGCAGGCAAAGCGCCTTTACATCGGTATACCTCGCCTTGAAATCGATCGCGAGATCGCGGAACATATCCTCTGTAAACAGCTTGCCCGCGTCCTTAAGCGCCTGAATATCCGAAAGGCATTCGCGAATCTCTTCTTCGTTTACGCCTTCCATATGCCCGTATTTTTGAAGCAGCTCTTTTACGATGGTATCTTTGTCGGTGGTTTCATACATCGCGATTGCATCATATGCCACTTCGTCCACAATGTGCACCGATCCGCTGAATACGTCCAGTACGATATTATAACCGTTTAGTTTATACTGATGAATCATGCTCCCGCTCCCCATAAAAAACGCCGTTTGTCCATTCACGCGGGACAACCGGCGACGCTTTGACTAAAAACTTACTTCTTCTCGCACTGCTGATTCGCAACGCCGCAGGAGGTCTTGCAAGCAGACTGGCAGGAGGTCTGGCACTCGCCGCAGCCGCCGTTTTTTGCGCTCTTATTGAGATCGCGGGTTTCAAGGGTCTGAATTCTCTTCATGGTAATATCTCCTTTATTTCGATAACTGTATCTATTTTACTAGGAATTGACCTATGTGTCAAGCGAACATTTGCAATCCATGCCGTTTTTAAACAAATTTACATGCCGGATTCGGCTACGACGGAAAAATATCCGTTTCTTCCGCCGGTTGTTACGGTTTTTATCCCCGAATTGCGCAGCGCGGAAAATGCGTTTATAATCTCCTCCGTTATGATTTCGCCCGGCGCAATCAGCGGTATGCCCGGCGGGTATGCCCAGGCGTATTCGGCGCTTACGCATCCGTCGGCGTCTAAAGCGGATACAAATTCCGATTTTTTCTTAAGCGCTTCCTTTACGGGCATCACCGCTTCCGCCTTCGGATACGCCAAAGCAGGCGCTTCCTTTGTATCCGCATCAATCCCTTTATCAATCGACAAAAGCGCGGATAAAAGCCTCTCAAGCGTTTTTTCGGTATCCCCGGCGCCCGTCATCGCAACGGCATATCTTTCATACGCCGCTTCAAGCTCAATTCCGTAGTTTTCTCTGAGTCTTTTCATGATTCCGCTTCCGGACATTCCGCTTGTGCCCGAAGATATCAGTATCTTCCCGTCGTCAAAGGCGAATACGTTTTTCCCGCAAGGACGCAGAACCCTGATTTTTGTCAGCGCCTTCGCCCCTTCATAAAACATATCAAGCGTGCGCCGCCACGACGCAAAAATTTCTTCGCCTCTTTCGGAAAGGAGCTTTATGCATCCGTCGATGGAAGCCATGAGCAGATACGAAGGACTGCTGGATTCAAATATATCAAGCGCGTGCATGAGCATTCTTTCGTCGCTTTGATTGCGGATATGCATGATCGCGGTCTGCGTAAGGCTCGGAAGGGTTTTATGTAGGGACTGGATCACAACGTCCGCGCCCGCTTTCACGGCGCCGTCCGGAAAATGCCCGTTTAAGCCCAGATGCGCCCCGTGCGCCTCGTCCACAATCAGCTTTGCGCCGTGCTCATGGGCGATATCGGCAATCCTTTTGATATCGCTGATCACACCTTCATAGGTAGGGCTGGTAACGAGCACAAACGCCGCACCCGGCGTTTCCGAAAGCGCCTGTTCAACGCTTTCAGGCGAAACGGATAAAAGCATGCCGGTTGACCTGTCGAATTCGGGATACACGAATTTTGCGCGAAGATCCATAAGCTCAAGCGCGTGATATACGCTCTTATGCGCATTCCTTGCAATCACGCAGGTTTCCTTCCCGAATCCCAGCGCGTACACCGCAGACAGTATTCCGCATGTGGATCCGCCTACAAGATACACGCTTTTCCCGCTTCCCCATAGCTTTTGCGCGTTTTCCTGGGAGGCGAGAATGATTCCCTCGGGCGCGTGCAGATCGTCAAAGCCGTCGATTTCCGTAATATCAATGCCTGCATTGAGTTTTAAAAGATACTGAGCAAGGTTCGTATTGCGCTTATGCCCGGGCATATGCATAGGAAGCGCATTCGGACAATAATCCATGAGCCTTTTAAGCATAATTTTCCCTCCGGAAAATAAGGAAAAGCGCCGGTTTGTTTTCGGCGCTCATTTCCATTCTATTTATCCGCATCTTTTTTGGCGTACATTCTGATATGCTCCATAATGCGGTCTACGCTCTTTTGAATCGGCTCTCTGTTCATCGAGTCGATCAGCTGTCCTCTGTCCCTGTACACCTCGATCACGCGTTTGAGAAGCGTATCCGGCGTAAGGTCGTTCTGCTCGAGCACTCTTGAAAATCCTCTTCTCAGGAAGGATGCGGCGTTGATCTCCTGATCGCCTCTGGAAGCGCTGCTGGGATAGGGTATCAGAAGCGAAGGCTTTCTAAGCGCAAGCAGCTCGCAAATGGTATTGGAGCCCGCTCTTGTGATCACAACATCCGCGCAGGCATACGCGTCCGCCATTTCCTCGTTCAGGTACTCCATCTGAACATAACCGGGCATGCCTTCATAGTCCGAATCTGCGTTTCCGCTGCCGGTGATGTGCAGAATCTGGAAGCACTTGAGGAGCTCGGAAAGCGCGCCGCGCACGGCGCGGTTGATCGCCTGAGCGCCCAGAGAACCGCCGACTACCAGCAATACAGGACGGCTGTCCTTAAAGCCGAATAGCTTCAGCCCGCGCTCTCGTTTTCCCTGAAGAAGCTCCTTGCGGATGGGCGAACCGATATATACGCCCTTGCTCCCCGCTTCCTTCGCCGTTTCGGGGAAGGTGCATAAAAGCTCTTTTGCGAAGGGAAGGCTGATTTTATTGGCAAGGCCGCGCGTCATATCGCTTTCGTGGATGATGACGGGAATGCGGTTAAGCGCGGAAGCATACACCACCGGCACGCTCACATATCCGCCTTTGGAAAACACGATATTCGGCTTTAGCTTTCGAATCAGATTCACAGCCTGACCGCAGCCGCAGATCACGCGGAAGGGGTCGGTAAAATTTTTAAGGTCAAAATATCTGCGAAGCTTTCCGGTTTTTACGGAATGATAAGAAACGCCCTCAACCTGCTCGATCAGGCTTTTTTCAATGCCGTTTTCAGAGCCGATGTAGTGAATCTCCCATCCTTCCTTGAGAAGCTCCGGAATAATCGCCAGATGCGGAGTAACATGCCCCGCGGTACCGCCGCCGGTCAATACGATACGCATCAAAGCACCGCCCGTCTTACTCAAATTCCCATACGTTCCAATGGAACTATTCTCATTATAGCACACACAAACCGCGCTTGATTTACGGTTTCGTTAAACTGACAGTTAACAATTGAAGGCGCGCCCCTCAACTGTATGCCGCAAAGCGATTCATATTCCCATTTCGCATGAATTTTGCCCTTCAAGGGTTGACAGACCCATATACCCTGATGGTACAATAGAATTATAAATCATCCGGGAGGTCAGCCGATATGAAAATCGCTCTGCACAACACATCCCTGTCCGTTTCCCCGCTGGCGTTGGGAACCGTGAATTTCGGTTCCTCCACATGCGAAAAGGATTCCTTTTATCAAATGGATCGCTATAAGGAGCTTGGCAACTTTATCGATACCGCGCATGTATACGGCGACTGGAGTCCCGTCGAGAAAAACGCCAGCGAACGCGTAATCGGGCGGTGGCTGAAAAGCAGCGGCATGAAGGGAAAAATGGTGATCTCCTCCAAAGGCGCGCACCCGATTTACGGCGACCCCGCCTTCCGTCCGCGCCTTTCAAAGGCGGAAATCGAAAAGGATTTGAACGAAAGCCTTGAATACCTCGGGGTAGACGCCATCGATATATATTTCCTTCACAGGGACGATATCTCTCTTTCCGTCGAAGAAATCATTGAAACCATGGAGGGCTTCAGAAAGGACGGAAAAATCCGATACTACGGCGTTTCCAACTGGCGCCGGGATCGCATCGAAAAGGCGCAGAAATACGCGGAAATGAGCGGTTATACCGGCATTTCCTGCAATCAGCTGATGTGGAGCCTTGCAAAGCCGGTATTTGAAAGAATCGAGGACAAAACACTCGTTGAAATGGATCAGGAAACGTATCGGTATCACACAGAAACGCAGATGAGCGTCATGGCGTATCGGTCGATTGCCAAGGGACTCTTTTCCCACATGTTCGAAGGAACGCCCGTCAGAAAAAGCGCCGCTTATCAGTATGATCAACCGATTAACAGCAAAATCTATGATTCTCTCGTTTCTCTTTCAAGCGAAACGGGTCTGCCGATCACGGCGCTCACGCTGTCATATTTCCTGAATCAGCCGTTTCCGTCCGTAGCCATCGCGTCTTTTTCAAACGAAAAGCAGCTAAGCGAAGGACTTGATTTCCTTGCAAGGGATTATGATCCCGCTGTTTCCAAAGCGCTTCAGTCGCTCAGAACCGATCTCATCTGAAAGTTAACGGAGGAAAAGCCATGTCAAGCTATCAGGCGCTGTACCGCGCTTGGCGTCCCGAAAGATTTGAGGACATATGCGGGCAGGAAGGCGTAACCAAAACGCTGAAAAGGCAGATTACGGGCGAGCGCATCGCGCACGCCTATCTGTTCTGCGGAAGCCGCGGCACGGGAAAAACCACGACCGCAAAGGTGCTCGCGCGCGCGATCAACTGCCGGAATTCTCAGGACGGCGAGCCGTGCGGAGTTTGCGCATGCTGCGTGCAGCTGAAAAACGAAAGCAGCATGGACGTACTGGAAATCGACGCCGCGAGCAACAACGGCGTAGACGAGGTTCGCCTGCTTCGCGACCGCATCGCCTATCCCCCGAGCGTGGGAAAATACAAGGTATACATTATAGACGAGGTTCACATGCTCTCCACCAGCGCCTTCAACGCACTTCTTAAGACGCTTGAAGAGCCGCCGTCTCACGCCGTGTTCATACTTGCGACAACCGAGCCGCAGAAGCTTCCGGCGACCGTTCTTTCCAGATGCCAAAGGTACGATTTCAAGCGCATACCAGCAAATGTCATCATCGATCGATTGAAAGTGGTGCTGGCCGGCATTGAAAGAAGCTGCGACGAAGAAGCGCTGGACGAAATCGCCCGCGCGGCGGAAGGCGGTATGCGAGACGCACTGTCGCTGATGGATATGTGCTTAAGCTATACATTGGACACGGTGACCGCGCCGCTCGTTCGCGAGGTACTGGGAACCGCCGGGCGCGAATTCATGTTTGAATTCGTAGGCGCAATCGAACAGGGCGACGCCGGGAAAGCGCTGATCAAGATCGATCAGGCCATGCGCGACGGACGCGATGCAGGCGTATTCGCCCGCGAAACCGCCCAGCATATGCGTTCGCTTCTGATGGCGCAGCTGGTGGGCGACGCGTTAAGCGAACTTGCGGAGATTACCAAAGAAGACGCCGAGCGCTTTCAGGCGCAGGGCGCGAAATTCGAAAAAACGCGATTGATGCGCGCGATGGACCTTTTCATACGCGCGGAAGGCGAAATGAAGTGGGTCTCCAACCCCCGCTCGATATTGGAAGTATGCGCGGTCCGCGCCTGCGCCCCCAAGGAGGGCGAAAGCGTGGAAGCGCTAATGGAGCGGATGGAGCTGCTCGAAAAGAAACTTAAGGAAGGCATTGTCGTAAAAGCGGAAAATGTGCCCTCCACGCCAAGCGAGCCTATCCATGCATCCGCCCCCGAAAAAAGCGGCGAACAAAGTGTCCGTTCCGCGCAAAAACGCGAAGCGGAGCCCGCCGAAAAACTGTATAACGAAGCGATTGCGAAGCTTGCCGACGAGAATCCGTCCATGCGCGCCTTCCTCGGGCATATGAAATACGCCGGGCGGGATAACGAAGTCGTGTTCGCAAAATTCAACAGAAATTCAAGGATACAGATGCAGATGCTCGAAAGAAAGAGCGACCTGATTGAAAAGGCGCTCTCTGAGGCATACGGCGAAAAAATCGTCATAAACATGAAATTAGCGGAAGAAACGGCGCAAAAGAGCAGCAAGAACCTGTCAAGCGCCGCGCTTACCAAAACCTTTGACGTGTTCGGCCGCGACAAGGTGGAAGTGGTAGATTAAAATCCGGGGAATTTGCTGTTTACGCATCCCCGGATCAAGCAAAAACGTATGTATGCACATCCGGCGCCGGCATGCTTTTGTAACCGATTTTCCAAGCGCCGGCGCCTATATAATCGCGCCGTTTATCGGGCGCTGTTCATCATACGGTGCTTCCGGTCATTGCGCTTCCGCACCTGGGACAAAGCGAGGAAGACGATTGGCAGGTAGTTCCGCAGTTGGAGCAGGTAGAGCAGCTTTGCGATATGCTCTGCGAGCAGCAGGTATTCCCCGAAGGCGCGGACGTACTCTGTCCGGAGCAGAAGGGTTTCCCGCCGGTATAGAACGAGCAGCCGCTTGCATTGGTCTGCACATTCGACGCCGCCTGCGGCTCCGTCGAAATCGAGCGGGCGCTGGATCTGGGGAAGATCGGCAGAGAGAAGAACTCGTCGCATACACTTTCCGCAAATTCCTCGCACGGCGGGATTTCACAAAAGCCGTAGGACGGAATCATCACTTCTACCTCCGCCAGTATTTTGAGTACCACCGTCACACAGATGGTAATTTCAAACTGGCAGGAGCCTACATACCGTCCGCTTACGCAGATGGCGCTCACCAGGCTTTCCAGCGTAAACGGCACGATCGATTCGTCGGGGATAGCCAGAAGCACATCCTTGCTTACCTGAATCGTCGCCTGCCCCATCCATTCCTGACAGCGCTGATCGACAAAGAGCACATCGATGGGAATCGACACGTCGCCCATTACCCGCGCAAACTGCGGACGGTCGCACAGCCGATCCACGGACAGATTCGTAATCTGTCCGACAGTCGTAGAAGAACGGCAGGATTCAAACGTCCATGTACCGCAGGGCTGCGGAAGACAGCTGGCGTTTTCCGCATTTTCCAAGGCGTCCTGATAAGTAATCTCCCCGCATGCGCCGCATTTGCAATTGCACTGATTGCCGGCGCATTCACAGCGGCATGAGCGCGATATGTCCTGCTGCGTGCATCCGTTTGTGAGCACCGGGACGATGTTCGACACGGTTACTACTCTATCATCCAGCTGCTCCTGCTGAAGACAGGAATCGTAAACATTCTTCACCTGAACGCAGATGCGCTCGGTAATCCCGTTCATAGCGTTGCCGGTAATCGCGCCGGGACACGCGTCGGCGTTTGCGTTCTTGTAGCTGTAAAACGACATGCGCATTCCTCCCATGTCCATTTAGGTGATCCGGGGCGCGTCTATCGCCCACATGGCATCATATGATAAACGGAAGAAATGGTGCGCAAAATACCGCAGGGTTCAAAGCACTTGATAAAGGAGAGAAACACATGGAAAACGGCTTTCACGGATTTGAACGAATTGATTTTATGTTTAACGGCCGCTCCTCAATCCTTGTAAAGCCCAAAGCAAGCGCGCCCGGAAATCCATGGGTATTGCGCGCGGAATTCTTCGGCGCATTTCCAAGCGCCGATATCATGATGCTTGAGCGCGGCTGGTGCGTAGCCTACCACTGCCTTTCCGATATGTACGGCTGTCCCGAAGCGGTAAGCGGCATGCACGAATTCTATAAGCACATGGTTTCAGAATACGGTTTAAACCCCTGTCCCTCCGTTTTCGGTTTCAGCCGCGGCGGACTCTACGCTTCCAATTACTGCTTTGCGCATCCCGATTGCCTGTCTTCCTTGTATCTCGATGCGCCCGTCATGTCCATTCAAAGCTGGCCCTGCGGAAACGACGAGTATCCGAAAGAGAAAAAAGAATGCCTGGCATGCTACGGATTAACAGAAGAGACTTTGGTCTGTTTTAAAGACAATCCGATCGACCATTCCGAGCAGCTGGGCGCATCGGGCGTTCCTGTGATTCTCGTAGCCGGCGGAAAAGACGAAGTGGTTCCCTTTGAAGACAACGGTCTTCCGTTTTCCGAGAGATTCCGCTTAGCCGGGGGCGATATCGCCGTCATCGTAAAGCCGGAGTGTGGTCATCATCCGCATTCGCTTGAAAACGCCCGGCCGATTGCAGACTTCATCGAAAAAGCCTTCCATAAGCACTATCTATAATCGTACGCAGGAAAGACAGATCGGCTTTCCTGCATATTTTATACAGAATGCGCATACATATTGAGACTGAAGTCGGATTCCATTGGTTTCTTTTTGTTTATTCTGTGTCATTAGTGTTGGCAATTGTTAATACACCTGTAAATGGAAAGATGGAATTTTTCAGGAACATATGCTACAATGATATGGTAGTATATACAGTAATGTTGAAAACATTTCTGATTGGAGGTTTGTTGAATTATGAAAAGAAAGCTTTCTCTCGCGTTCGTAATGCTTCTCCTCGTAGCACTGCTGGCGCCCTCTCTTGCGCCCGCAGAGACCGTGTCTCTGGCATATGCAAGCGGATCTATCCGCCTCCGCAAGGGCCCCGGCACGAATTATGCTACGGTAGGCTATCTCAAAAACGGAAACTATATCGATGTGCTCTCCAAAGGCAGCATCTGGAGCAAGGTTCAGACCTCTTCCGGTAAGGTAGGTTACATCAAGAACCTGTACATCTCCGGTATCGGCGGAAACTACGCAGACGGAACCACCTATTACGGCGGACACATCTCCGGCACCGTGCGCACTCAGAATGCAGGCAGCACCGTAAATCTCCGTTCCGGCGCAAGCACCTCCACCGCCATCATCGCACGCCTCGCACGCGGCACCAAGATAAAGATCCTCGGCGAAAACGGCAGCTGGTATCTCGTATCCACCTCTTCCGGCACTCAGGGCTATATGTCCAAGACTTATGTCAGCACCTCCGGAAGCGCTTCTATCGCCTCTACCGCACGCGTAACCGGCTCTGTGGTCAATCTTCGCAAAGGCCCCGGCACCTCCTACGGCATCATCACCGGCCTTAGCAGAAACACCCGCGTTACCATCCTCTCCACCGCCAATGCAAAATGGTGGAAGGTTCAGTACGGCTCCTATGTAGGATACATGTCTTCCAACTACCTTGCAAGATAATTACTTTCGAAAAGCAAACGCTGCCGCAGAAAAATCGCGGCAGCGTTTTTGTATGTGTGAAATGCATGCGGTGTATAATATAGCTCATCCGCTTTATGAAATCTTCGCCGTACTCGTCATTTCATGGTTCCATCCGAAACAGGAAAGCGTCCAAGGAATCTTATGCGGCCGGATGCGAGCTTTTCTTACTTTCCTTACATCGTTAGACACTCATAGAACCGCATCTCCGGATTCTTATGCTGCGTATAATCTCAAGCCTCTAAGCTTTATCAGTTGCTGATAAAGACAAATAGTCATTCGCCGCTTTCTGTCTGTCATAAAACAAACTCTCTATACTCCCCCATTCGCACAGGTAATTATATATTTTTGAACCGCTCTTTGTCAGCCTGCTTGAACCCATCGCTCTTTCATGATATACTTAGAAAAAACAGGAGAATGATTTATGACGATCAATGAATATCAGGCGCTTGCCATGACCACGCTGAACCCGTCGCTTAATAAAAAGGACGTTCTGATCAACGGCGTAATGGGGTTATGCGGCGAATCCGGCGAAGTAATCGACATCGTGAAAAAGCATCTTGCGCAGGGGCACGCGCTTGACAAAGAAAAAATAATCGACGAACTGGGCGACGTGGCTTGGTACATCGCGGAGACCGCGTTTGCGCTTGATGTGGATCTCGAAAGCGTGTTTATACGGAATATCGAAAAGCTTAAGCGCCGCTATCCGGAAGGGTTTGAAACCGAGCGCTCATTGCATCGTTGAAAAAGGAGAAAGACTATGCGGATACTGATGCTTGGAAACAGCTTTACGTATTATCACAGAATGCCCGAAATTCTGTCGGAAATCCTGAAGTGCGAGGTCGTTTCTCATACGCGCGGCGGCGCGCAGCTGAGCGAACAGCTGAATGAAAACACGGAAATGGGCGCACGGACCCTGAAAGCCCTCAGGGAAGAAAAATGGGATTATGTAGTGCTTCAGGAGCAGAGCATACTGCCTGCGAAATCGACGGATTGCTTTTTGAAAAGCGCCGCAGGTCTTTGTCGCATCATACGCGAAAACGGCGCCATGCCGGTATTCTACGCCACTTGGGCATACCGCGAAGGCAGCAAGATTCTCGCAAAAACGCCCTACACTTTTCAGGAAATGGATGAAAAACTCTTAAACGCCTACAAACAGGCGGCTGAAAAGAACAATGCGCTGATGGCTCCGGTCGGTCAGGCGTTTTCAAGCCTGCGAAGCTTTATATCGCTTTATGAAAAAGAAGATGACTATCACCCCTCGGAGGCCGGCTCCGCCATCGCCGCTGGCGTAATCGCAAAGACCATACTAACAGACCTTCTGAATAAATCCGGCTCTTAACGCCGCTTGAAAGCGCAAACGGACAATGTGTTCATCGCCTATCGTTTGGCATATGAAATGGGACGCCTGAGAATAACGAACTTTCTCGGGCGTCCCATTTACTTATGATCCTTTGATGCTGATCTTGATATCCGCAAGTTCCATCGCGGCGGGTCTGTGCGTTACAGCGATACAGGTAATATCTTCCATTTCCGATATTCTTCGAAGTACAGTCTTTTCTGTCTCGGCATCCAGCGCGGATGTTCCCTCGTCAAGCAGCAGGACTTTGCCACCCGAAAGGATGGCGCGTGCGATGCTGATTCTCTGCGCCTGTCCTTCGGAAATGCCCATCGCATTTTCGCCGATCGGCGTATCCACCCCCTGCGGAAGAGACGCAATCATCTCTTCAAGGTCGCTTACGTAGAGCGCACGCTTCAGCATGTCATCATTTGCATCGGGATTTGTAAGAATCAGATTCTCTCTGAGCGTTCCGCTGATCAAAAGATTTCCCTGCGGCACATACGCAAACAGCTTTCTCGTTGCCCGGCCGACAGGCACGCGGCCGTCCTTTGTTTTTACATATACATCGCCCGCTTCCGGCGGGTAAATTCCCAGAAGAAGCTTTAAAAATGTGCTCTTGCCGGCGCCAGACGGCCCCACAAGCGCGGCAAACGCGCCTTTGGGAATCGACATATCGCCGAATTCAATCGAGTTTCTGCCGTCTTCATACGAAAAGCAAAGTGCGTCTGTCCGGATGGCTTCCATTTCATTGTACAGCATTGCGCCGTTTATCGGCTTTTCGGTATCAATTGTAATCTCGTCGATTTCCCTTAGCCTCTCAGCGCTTGCAATCATTTGTATGTACTGCGGAATAAAGCCGGAGAAATTCACAAGCGGCGCTTTGAGCTGACCCACCAGCTGGGTAATTGCGGCAATGGTGCCAAAGCTCATTTCGCCTCTGATCAAGCGCGATGCACACCACACAATCGCAAGCGCTTCCGCCGCGCCGGATACGAAATTTACGCCTGCACCGGCCACAATGGAAACATTCTTTCGTTTTCTCTGAAGAATCCATCGTTTTTCGAGAAGCTCTTCTTCCCGTCTTTCCATTTCTTCCGAAACATCCAGCGCCTGCACCATCAAAAGCTTTTCGAGCATTTCCTGAATAAAGCCGTTTACCTTACCTTCAGACTCGCTGACACGCTTGTGCATGCCCTTTAAATGCCTTCGGATAAATCCCGTAAACACGATCAGCAGCACGGCAGCGCCGCCGAAAATCAAAGTAAACCGCAAATCCATCTGCGCCAGCATCGAAGCAGCCGCAATCATACTGGTCATCATGGCGGCAAGATTCGGTATAATGCTTACAAGCGCGCCGTTTACCGTTCTTACGTCGTTATTCATACGATTGATCATTTCACCCGTATGATACGCGCTTACGCGCTTATATTCGCCGTTTAAAAGCGTATGCGATAAACCTCTTTTCCAATCCCTGTCCAGGAATGCCGCCATCTTGTCCCGTAAATGCGTAATCACTACAATGAACAATACAAGAAGAAGCACGCATCCAGCTAGCTGAATACATGCCTTTGTAAACATATCCGTATTCCCGGCGCTTGCATGGTCAATCACTTTTCTTGTAAGCATCGCAAATTGAACGCCGATATACGCCTTCAATGCATTTACAACCGTGATCAATACAAGCCGAGGAATCCTATTCTTGATTTTTTTAATGAGATAGACAATCGTACTGAGTTCGTCCTTTTTTTTCATATGAATCTGTAACTTAACCGCCCGCCGAAATATCAGGCGCTCTCCTTTACATCTTCATTCACGCGGGTATCCGCCGTAATTTCGCCGTCTTCAACGCCTTCCGCGCTCTTTCCCGAAAAAAGAATTTTGACCGTCGCCATCATCAGGAAGAGGTCTTCCACAATGGACATCTTATTGATGTACATAAGATCCATCTGGAGCTTGTCATACGGATGCGTATTGTACCTTCCGAAAATCTGCGCGTAACCGGTAAGTCCCGCTTTTACCTGAAGCCTGAGCCTGAATGCAGGAATTGTTTCCTCGTACTGCTCGGCAATTTCCTTTCTTTCGGGGCGGGGGCCGACGATGGTCATGCTTCCAAAGAGGATATTGAAAAGCTGCGGAAGTTCATCCGCACGGCATTTCCTGATTATCCTGCCTACGCGCGTAATTCTGGCGTCGTTTTTGCTGGTAAGTCTGGCAACGCCGTCCTTCTCCGCATCCACGCACATGCTTCGGAATTTTAAGATTTTAAACTCCTTGCGATCCTTCGTAAGGCGTTTCTGTTTATAGAAAATCGGGCCTCCGTCATCAAGCTTAATGGCGATTGCAACCGCCGCCATGATGGGACTTGTGAGAATAATCGCAAGCGCAGACGCAAAAATATCAAAAGCGCGCTTGATAAACAAGTATTCCGGCGCGGGAGAAGCCTTCGTCACGCGGAGCGTGGGAATGCTGAACGCACGGGTATGCTTTGCACCCGCCAGCAGTACGTCGCCGATTCGGGGTTCGATATATGCGCAGATATCATTTTCAACGCAGTATTTCGCAATTCCGTTTCGAAGCGTAGCATGAATGCCGGCGACAAACACAACATCAAAGCCTTCCAGCTCCTTGATCAGGCTCTGAATGCTCTGAGGATTCTTGATATACTTCTGTACGCTGAAAAGATGCTTGTATTTTTTGATGTCATATAGCTTTTGAAGATCCGCATCCGTCTGATATACAATCACCGTCTTGCTGTTTTGTCTATACAGAACATTTCCAAAACACTTGCAAAGGGGAACCCATACCGCGTTCACTATGCACTGGCACGCAGTCAAGCCTAATAAGGGAATGGGATTCGGAATTTTGAGAACCCCAACGCCCATGATCACATACGTTAGAGCATTGAGGATGGCTGCAGAGAGCATCGCAGAAAAAAACTGCTCGTTAACCGAGGACATATTGCTGTCAAATGCATTGTATGTCTTCATCAGGATGGCAAGAACAAAGCTGTACGCTATGTATATGGCTAATTCCACTTGAAATACCGCCATGGTAATAATGGAATCCATATAAAACAGGCGGCAGCATCCAATAAACAGCCCGGTATTAATCAGTACCGAGAGCAGTTTTATCAGATGTATAAATAATCGCTTCCACGTTGGCATACGCTTTACTTTAGCTCCTTTCAGGCTGTCACCCGACGAGCCGCATGTCATTTTGATTTCCGTATGATTATTCCGGGAGTCTTTGTATACAGCTTGTCCGCCGTCTCTTCATCGTACATTTTAGCTACCTTGTTCCGGCTCTCTAAAAGCACATTCCCCCGGCTACCCAGATTATGCGTGTCAGAAGCGACGATATCTATCATTTCTTCTTTCATAACCTTTTTTAGCCATAGCTTCTCCATAAGACCCACGGGATTAAGAATTGTTTCCGCATTCACCTGCATGAGTATATCATACTCATCTTTGAGTATCTCGATATTGCTCAGCTTTCTAAGCGCCTGATATCTTTCAATATGCGCAAAAATCGAAGAATAACCGGCGCCGCCAAGCTTGCGAACCGCCGAACACATCATATCAAAAGAAGCCCTTGGCGAAAACTCAATCAGTACATACTTCGTTCCGGCAAGCGTAGGAATTCTTCCCTCGTTCAGCATTCTGACCGTCGCGTCGGTATAGAAAATCTCTGCGCCTTTATGAATGCGAAGCGGGATTTCGTTTTCCCGAAGCCATTCCTTAGCCATTTGAAAATGCTCGTAATACTTAATCAGATCAAACGGCTCCATACCGGGAATTGCATGCGGCGTAGCGATAATATCGGAAATCTGATCACTCTGTGCCTTCAGCAATAGCTTCTTTGTGATTTCAAACGACTGAGCACCGTCATCGAGCTGATGCAGTATATGCTGATGAATATCAATAAGCATATCTTACTTTTTCTTATCGTCAGAAGACGATTTTTTCGAGCTTCTGCGATAGTACTCGTTGGTATAATGCGAATAGTAAGAGCGGTTGTAATACTTTTTCGCGCCAAGGCTTTCAAACGTTACCTTGTTAACCACAGCGCCGAGAATCGGACAGTTCGCCTGCGTCAGCTGCTTTTTGGCGTCCAGAATGTCCTTTCTGCGAGTCTTGTTGTATTCGATTACGAATACTGCGCCATCGCAGGACTGCGCAATTTCCGCAGCGTCGATAACGATGCCGATCGGAGGCGCATCCACCAGCACAAGATCAAAATCCTGCGCAAGCTTGTCAAGCAGCTGCGGGAAGAGGTTGGTATCCAGAAGCTGTACGGGATTGGCAACATCGCGGCCGATGGGAATAAAGCAAACGTCATAAAGATTCGTAAGGCGGTAAATAATCTCGTCCATCGTGTTGTATTCAACCAGATAATGCGCAAGACCGATCCATTCGCCTTCGGTTTCCAGACCGTATTTTTTGATAATGAAAGATTTTCTCAGATCGCCGTCCACAATTACAACGCGCTTTCCGCGCTTGGCAAGGTTGGAAGCAATCTGCATCGTCATATAGCTTTTTCCTTCGCCGGCATTGCAACTGGTAATGACGATCTTTTTGATATTCCTTCCTGCGAAGTTGAGGTTACTGCAGATGGTATTCAGCGCTTCGTTTCCGGAATAGTTCAGCGTCAAACTCTGTCCTACCGTTGCCGTCTTCATGCAGACCCCTCCTTCCTCTTTTTATGCTTATGCTTCTTTTTCTTGGAAGCGCCCTTATCGTCCTGAAGGGGAAGAAGTCCGAGCGTCGCTATACCGAAATAGCGCTCCACATCCTCCGCCGTACGCACCTTATCGTCAAGAACGAACTGAACGGTAATCCAGCCGCAGCTGATGATCAAGCCGAGCAGGAAGCCGAGGGTGATGTTTCTTACCATACTGGGAGAAGAAGGTGCAGTCGGAAGCAGGGCTTCCTCAAACAGGTTCGGCTCTTCCGTATCCATGGTCTCTGCGATAAACTCCTTCGCGACCTCTGCATACGTATCGGCTATCATTTTTGCCATCTCAGGATTTGGCGAAGTAAACGTGATATACAATATACGCGTATCCTCAGGGTTCTGGATATTCAACATGCTGGACATATAGCCGTAGCTGTACGGCAGATCCAGCTTCTGAATTACACGCTCATGCACATGCCAGTTGCGGAAAACCTCCTGATAATCGTACGCAAGGAAGGTACCGATCTGAAGATCCGAAATACTGATTGCGGAATCTCCGGGATTGAGCACATACAATTTGGAGGTTGCCTTATAAAGCGGAGTAATCCTGTATTCCGTGTATAAGCCGGCCGCTATGGCTCCGATAATCGCGCACACCACGATGTACTTGATTTTATCAATCAGCCTGAATAAAAGCTCAACCAGATCAATCTGATATGCCGACTCAGAACCGGGCATCTGATTGATTTGCGTCTGATCATGCCTTGTAACGCCGTCAACCGTTGCTTTTTCTGTATTCATCTTCAACCATCCTAGTAATAATCAAGCATGGCACATGCCGCCGTATGATACCGGCGGCAAGTGTCAAATAGCATTTTTATGTTTTACGCCTTGGGCTCGTTCATGACGATCATGCCGACAGCGAATTCATCCTGAATGCGGAGGACTTCTTCCATCGGAATGTATACGCTCAGGTTTCCGTTCTCAAGCGCGACGGCCTCAAGAACCACCCATTCAACCTTGTACTCGCCCGTTGCTTCATCGGTTTCACCGGTATATACGGCAAGGCATGCGCAGGCTTTCTGACCGACGGCGAAATTGGTAACAAACTCAATGTTTACAACGATATCGCCGTATTCTTCTTTGTAATTCACGCTCTCGATGGTAACAAACTCGTTGATCTCCATCAGGGAAATCTCGCAGCCGTCCAGCGCGTCTACCGCCAGCGCCAGAACCTCGGCAGGCAGGTACTCGGCGGGCGCCTTGTTCTCTTCGTTTACAAACGCATACATCTTTTCGATCTCGCGCTTGATGGGCTCTTTGTCTTCTGCAACGATGATTTTGAAGTCATCCTTGATAAGGCCGTTTGCAGAAGCAATGTCCTCAATCTGGGTGTTGTCGGTTGCGGTCTTGCTGCCGGTCTGCGGCGGAGCAACGGGTTCCTTTTCGCCCTCGCCGGGAACGGCGAGAATCAGAAGCGCCGATTCCTTCGCAGCGGAAACAGCTGCAAAATCATCCTCCGTAAGAAGCAATTCTACAATGCCTTCCTCGGTAACTTCGGCCTTTACAGCCGCCCATGCAACATTGTACTTGCCCGTAAGAGGATCGACAGAACCGTCATACAGACCCAGCACGCCAACTACGCGGGCGCCGAAATCGTATTCCGCTGCGAAATCGACAAGCGCGAATACATCGCCGAAGCTTTCCTGATAGTTAGCGATTTCAACCGTTGCAAAATCGGTGACGATCAGGGAGTTGAGCGAAAGATTGCCCTCCTGCTTTTCATCCATCAGTTTAACGCCGATGTCCTTCTGCGCCTCGTCGGGAAAGTAATCGATCACGGTTTTCGTTTCGTCCTTCAGAAACTCTTCCATCTGCTCGCGCTCTAATGCAACTTCTTCCGCATCCACATCAAACACAAGCGCGAACTCCGCTGCGATTTCAGCGGCATTTGTATCGACTGCTCCAACGAACTTTACATCCTTCGTAGTAAGAGCCGCGGGCACCTGCGCATATGCAAACGCGCTCAGAGCAAGCACCAATGCCACAACGATTGCCAATGTCTTTTTCATTTTTTCTTTCTCCTTTCAAAGCTACCGATCCGTCATTCTTCTCTGAACAGCGTTTCGACAATCCAATTCACAATTGAGGTCTCATCTGCGTGGAATTCGATAAAACCGTCATCGCCTACCATATATGAACCGTCCAGCGTCTTGATGGGACGGATTTCATATCTATACGCCCGATTGGCTTCATTCAAAAGCCTTGCCTTTGAAATATCCATATTGAGCGCGCTTTCCATTTCCTCATATGCTGTGTTTATATAGTCTGCATCCTCGCTGGCAAGGCGCTTGAATTTCTCCATCGCATTGTTTATAAACATTCTGTGGCGGCGCATACGGGAAGCATTTGTTCCGTCGCCTATCTCCATGCGGGCGCGCATGAATATCTCCGCCTGTTCGTCTGTAAGCGTAATTTCGGCGCCCTCGGTCATCATGGGATCAAACTCGGAAAAATCGTCCTCAAGCGTCACAGGAACGCCGCGAAGCGTTTTATTGAGAAGCGCCATCGAATCCATATTGACCGATATGTAGAAATCAATATCTATTCCCTGCAGAAGATTGGAAACGGCGTTTTGCGCCACCTTGCAGCTCTGCTCTTCCGAATTTCCGAATGAATGCGCGAGGCATATCTGCATCGCTTTCGTACCGATCGGATTTCCAAGAATGCCGAAGGTTTCCACCTCCGCAATCGTATCTCGGTCGATCTGCAAAAGATGCACTTCATTATCCGGATGGTCGATCACCATCAGCATCATAAAGTCGGACTGTCCGCCCTGTCTTGCGCCGTATCTTTCGC